>JAJYUW010000026.1 GCA_021792335.1 Pseudomonadota bacterium
TCCTACGTGCTGGACCAGTCGCGCATCAAGGATCTGCGCACCAATTACGAAGTCGGCAACACCCAGGCGGTGCTCGACGGCGACCTCGACGACTTCATCAGCGCCAGCTTGAAACAGGGGGTGTAATGGCCGCCGGAAAAGAAGAGCCGACGCTTGCCGAGTTCCTCGCTCCCGGCGTGGAACCGCAGGATCTGCCCGAACTGTTCCCGCTGCTTGCCGCGAGAAAGCTCTTGTCGGCCTTCACTGCGCTGTTCCACGGCGGCGAGGAGGCCGTCATGGCGCGTCTGCTGGTGCTGCGCGAAATCGGCGCGCGCGGTGAAGCGCCGCAGTGGACGCCAGCCGAACTGGAAGCGCGTTTTGCTTACGTCGATCAGGTCAAGCTCGACACCATTCTGCGCCGCCTGAAAGATCACAATCTGCTGGTATGGGATGCAGACCGGCGCACTTACCAGCTTTCTTCCGCTGGGCGCATGGCTTTGACGGCTATTGAGCACCTGCTCGGTTTTTCCGGTGAAGAGGACGCGGAGCTGGGTTTCATCGCCTCCCAGATCGCTGCGGGGAATGCGGTCGGACGCGTATCGCCCGAGGTGCTGCGCCACTTGCTGGCACGCCTGACCGAACTGGAAGGCGAATTTTCCCAGGCGGTCCAGTCCGGCTCCGAATTTCAGTTGCACAACGCCCAGAACAAGCTGCAATCGGTCTGGCAATGGATGGAAAAGGGGCTGGAAGTCATCGGCAACCTCAGCGCCGACGGCCTGCCCGATACCGCGAGCTGGCGGCTGGCCCAAACGATACACGACCGCCTGTCGCGCATGTCGCGCATGACCGGCGTGTTCCAGCGCGAACTGTCCGCTATTGCCCGGCAGCGCGTGCACCTGTCCCAGGGTGGCCTGACATCCAGCGAACTCGCCTCCTGGTTGCGCGGGCTGGAGATTGAAACGCTGGCTGGCTACGCGGGCAATTCGATAGCCATCGTGCCGGAACCCGCTTTCGTCCTGCAGGACGTGATGCTGGACGTGGCCGAATACGAGCTGTGCGAACGGGTGCGCGAAGCGGCAAAATGCAGCGCCATGCCGCCTCCCGCCGAAGCCCGGGACACCTCCGACATCGCTCAGAAAATGCCCGCCGAACTGTCCCAGCTGCTCGCCCTGCTCGCCGCCATCGACGCGCCCATGCCGGTAGCGGATGCGGTGGTGGGCGGCAGTTACCGGTCAACCGCGTATCGCCTGTCCCTGCTGCCGCTGATCGGCGAGCGCGCGCTCGACCCCGAACTGGCGGCGTTCGCCGATCTGTCACTGAAAGTCGAATGGAGCGACGAACTGCAACCGGTCGGGCGCAGCGGCGTCGCCGCGGTCAACTGCGGCAGCCTGATTCCCGAGGCCCGTCATGGATGACCTGGCTCCTGCCAATTTTATCGCCCGCCTGTTGGCGGAGCGGTTTATCCCGCGCAGCGACGCGCTCGCCCAGCGCGCGCTGGTGGACGAAAGCTTCCGGCTGGAAGTGGAGCATCGCCTTGAGGCCTGCGGTCTGCGCCTGCTGGATAATCCTTTTGCCGGGCATCTGGCCGTGGCATTGTCTTCCGCTGCCGAAAGCGCGACCTTCGGCAGCGGCGACCTGTGGCTCTCCAATAATCTCGGCCTGCAACGCGACGGTGTGGCCCTGCTGGTGCTGTTGTGGGCGTTGATCGTATTGCCCAAGCGGGAGCGCCAGTTGAGCCGCGATACCGGGGATTCGGAAGGCCAGGGAGACATGTTCGGCGCGGCCAAGCCACTGCCCAAGACTGCCGACGCTTCCAGGGGTATACCCGAAAACCTGCTGCTGGACGATTACGGCAAGCAACTGGGCGGTAGAACGCGGGTCCACATGAATCTCGGCATCCTTTCCAGGGTGGGATTCATCGAGCGGCGCAACAAAGTCATCCACGAGGGGCCCTTGCTCGACCTCGCTTTCGATTATGCCCAGCTTGCGCCCCGCATTATCCATGGCGCGCTGGGGGAACTGCTGGCCCTCTCTCCTACCTCTCCCCCAGAGAAGGGGGAGAGTGATGATGTGTCGCTACGCGACGTTCCTGTCATAGGGGAGGCGTAAATGTTTCGCCTGCTCGATCTCGAAGTGGTCCACTGGGATTACTGGAGGCGCTTCACCGTACCGCTGGAAGCCTCCATCGTCACCATCGTCGGACCCAATGGCTCGGGCAAAACCACCCTGCTCGACGCACTGCGCACCCTGCTCGCCCTGGACTGCTCGAAGAAGCGCGATTACAAGCGCTATGCGCGCAAGAACAGCGAGGAATTCTGCTGGCTGCGCGGCGTGGTGGACAACTCGCGTTCCCCGGCGGGCGGCCATCCCTTCTTCCCCATTCTGACCGGCAAGGTCACGCTGGCATGCCGCATCGAGAAAAAAGGCGGCGACTGGGCGCGCCAGTACTGCATCGCCGAGGGCGAAACGGCCATCGAACAGCTCCAGGAAAACGGGGTGTGGATGGGGGTGCGCGAATACCAGCGCCGCCTCCACGATGCCGGCCTGACGCCCGCCATCACCCAGGTACTTTCGCTGGAACAGGGCCAGACCGACAAGCTGTGCGAGCTGACGCCCAAGGCGCTGCTCGACCTGGTATTCCAGGTATTCGGAGACAAGCAGGCACTGGAACGCTACCAGGAAGCGCGCGAGCATCACTTGGCCACCGAGCGCGAACTAAAAGAAATCGACGGGCAACTGGCCCGGCTGGGATTGCAGATCGAGCGTCTGACCGAGCAGGCCAACCGCTACATCCAGTGGCGCGAAATCAACCAGGAACGCACGCGATTGGTGTCGGAAATCAGGCCGCGCCTGGAATTGATGCAGCTTCTGGACTCCATCCGCGGGGCACGGGTGCAGCTCACCGGTGCGCGTCGCGAGTGGCGGGCCAAGCGCGCCGAGCGGGCGGCGCTGGAACAGCGGCTGCCGTTGCTGGAAGCGGCGATTGCCGCGGCGGAGGCGGAACTGGCGCGAGTCCGGGAAAGCGAACAGGCTGGCATCGTCGCCTTGAACGCTGCCAGCAAGGAAGTCGGCGGACTCGAACAATTGCTCAGGGAGCGCGAGCGGCTGGCGCGGCTCGCCGTGGATGCCGGTGCCAGCGACCCGGAAGCCGCCCAGAAGCGCCTCGGCGAGGCGGAGCGGGAACGCGCCGCGGTGGACGCGGAACTGGCGCGGCTGCGCAGCGACCAGGCCGAAAACGAGGAACTGCTGGCACTGCTGGAAGCAGGACGCCGCGCCGACCCGCCCGAGGTCAGCGCGATGCGCGCCGGGCTCGACGGCGCAGGCATCGACCACGACCTGCTTCCCGAGATCGTCGAGGTGCTGGACGAAGGCTGGCAGGCCGCGGTGGAGGCGGCACTGGCCCCGCTCAAGCACATCATCCTGCTGCGCCGCGACGAGGATCGCGCCCAGGCCTGGGCACTGGGCGAAAAACTGCGCTACCGCCATTTCATCGTGCCGGAGCGGTCCGAACCGCCTGTTCCCACGCCCGGCTCGCTGCTGGAAATCGTCCGCTTCACCCGCCCGGCCCCTTTGTGGCTGATGCAGACCCTGGATCGCACCCAGCGCGTCGAGGATGCCGAAACCGGCGCGCTCCTGCCGCGCGGCCAGGACTGGATCACCCGTATCGGCTACCTGCGCGAACGGCGCGGCGGGCGCTATGCGGGCCAGAAACCTGCCGACTGGCATTTCGGCCGGGCGCGCCTGGCTGCGCTGAAAGCGACGCTCGCGGAGCTGCGGAACCGCATTGCCGGGCTGGAAACGCAGAGAACAGGCCTATCCGGGATCATAGACCGCGAACGCGCGGCCGCGATGGGGTTGGACGCCAGCCGGGCACTGGCCGCCCGCGCCGAGGAATTCGTGCAGGCGGAGTCCGATCTGGCGGCGGCCCGCGAGCGCGCCGCAACGCAGGGGGCTGCACTTGCCGCCGTGCAGGCGGAGCGGGAAAAGTGCAACGAAAAATTCAACCTCTCCCGCACCGAACGCGGCGGCACGCTTCGCGTATTGGACGATCTGGCGCGGGCGATCCGCGACATCGAGCAGAAACTCACGCGCGCGGACCAGGTCGGCCGCATCCTGCGCCTGCGCCACGACCGCGCCCGCATGCCTGCAGCGTGGCGCAACCGCGACGCCAACCAGGGGCTGCAGGAAGAATACGGCGCCCCCGCGAACGTGGACATGCGCATCCGCGAAATCGAGCGCCGCCTTGAAACCGAGGAATGGATTACCGACGAAAATGTCGTTGCTCTGCGCGACAAACTGAGGGAAGACTACAACCACCAGTCCGCCGAGCAGCAGCGCCGCGCCTTGGAAAACGAGCGCGCCCGCGACCTCACCGACCGGGCGCGGGAGAAATATATCGATGTGCTGCGCGCCACGGTGCGCAATTACGGACGCAACCTCAAGGCGCTGGGCGAAATCGCCGGCGTGGTGGTCGAATCCGTGCCGCCGCAGCTCGCCAACGACGACGTGACGCTAGCCCAGGCCGGGCTGGAGGTGAAGTTCGACTTCGACCGCAAGGGCTTCATCGGCATGAACGACGGCGATGCCTCGGGCGGCCAGCAGGTGATGAAATCGCTGATCCTGCTCATCGCCCTGATGATGGAGGAGTCCCGCCCCGGCGGCTTCGTCTTCATCGATGAGCCGTTTGCCCATCTCGACATTTTCAACATCGACCGCGTCGCCAACTTCCTGCGCGCAACCAAGGCGCAATACCTGATCACCACGCCGATCACGCACAACCTCAACGTCTACGACCCCGCCATGCTCACCCTGGTGACGTTCAAGAAAAAACCGGGCGAAGCCTGGGCGCCGACACTGGGCAAGTTGGTGCGCCAAAAAGATGACGGAAACTGATTCCCACGGCATCGTCACCGAGACCCTGGATGTCGGTGCAAAAAGCACGCTACGCGGCAAACGCCGCCGCTTCTTTCCGGGCCAACCGGCTCCGTTCGACGGCCTGCCCGCCGCCTGGCGCGACCTGCTCACGCGCTGGGTAAGGCGCGGCGAACGCTGCAGGGGGGAAACCCTGTTCAAGGACGCGGGGCCGAAAGGGGTGGAAAACGCCCATGCCCTGCTCGACTGGCTGCTGCGCTCCGGCTGGGCAAGCCAGATCGAAAGCCGCGAGCATGGCCGCTGGCAGCTAAAGTGGCTGGTGTTCTCCGACCTTGGCCGCTTGCGCGGCAGACTGGGACTGGCCGATAGCGAAGCTTTGGCCCGAGACTGGCAAGCCGCGAAGCAAAGCGAATTTGCCGACCCGCTGCTGCAACAAGCCGCGAACGAACTCGACAGCCGCCCCCTCGCGCTGGCCTTGGCGCGCCATGCCTTGCTGACGGCAGTCGCCGCCTGGCGCGAGGAAATGCGCTACGGCACCCGGCGCGATTTCGCCCTGTTTGCGCGCGGCGACACCAAGGCAATTACCGCCAACGAATGGGACTGGCTGACTACATCCCTGCCCTTGCCCGACTACGGTATCGAACGCCACGCGCCGCTGCTCCTGTTACGCGCTCCCCTCATTCTGGAAACGCCGGAAGGCCGGATCTCTCTCGGTGCGGCACCGGATTTCATTGCCCTGTCGGCAGAAACCGTAGTCGCCGTCACGGCGCTGGAAGGCCGCATCGGCGTTTGGCGGCTGGTCGAGAACCGTACCAGCTTCGAGCGCGCGGCGCGCGAATATGGCCTGCGCGACGGCGTGATCTGGCTTCCCGGCTTCGCGCCTACATGGTGGAAGAAAGCCATGCTCAACCTGCTGAATTTTCAGCCCGAGCCCGCCCTTATCGCCTGCGACCCCGACCCTGCCGGCATCGAAATCGCGCTCGACGCCGGTTCAGTCTGGCAAAATGCCGGCCTGTCCTGGCAGCCATGGAACATGAACACCTCATTCCTTTCCGCTCTTTCCCGCCGCAAACCGCTCACTGAGCGCGACCGCCAACGGCTTGCCGTACTTCGCAGCGGCAATCTGCCCGATGATCTGGCCGTTCTGGCAGCCTGGATGGAAACACATGGCGAAAAAGGCGAGCAGGAAGGACTGCTATGAGCAACTCGCTGGCGAAAATTGTGTCACATTGCTATAATTTGTGACACACGGCAACTCTGGAGAACCGCCATGAAAGAACTCAGCATCCGGGAAATCCGGCAGGATTTGCCCCATATCGATGAACTGCTCGCCACTGAAGGAGAGGTTATTGTCACCCGCCGTGGCAAGCCGGTTGCGCGGCTTCTGCCGGTGTCTCCCAAACGCAAGATTCGCTCCATGGCGGCTTTCCGCGCCACCATGCCGTTCCAGGAAATTCCCAGCGAGGTGTTGATCCGCGAAGACCGGGACGCTCGGGACTGAACGTGGTTTATCTCGACACCAGCGCGTTGCTCAAACGCTATATTCCCGAAGCCAACAGCGAGGCGTTCGACGCTTATTTTGTCGAGTGCGCACCAGCCTCGATCGGGCGCCTCGGGCTGGTGGAACTGCGTTGTGCCCTAGCGCGCAAACGGCGTGACCGGAAGATTTCAACGGAACGAGAAAAAGCCGCGTTGGACGAAATTCGCACCGACATCCAGGATGGCGTGCTGGTTGTTCATCCCGGCATCGACGCACATTTCGCCGAAGCGTTCCACTTGATTGACCGGCTCGTCGAGGTGCCGTTGCGCAGCCTCGATGCGCTGCATCTCGCGATTGCTCTTTCCCTCGATGTGCGCGAACTCGCCACTGCCGATGCCGTCATGCGCCAAGCTGCACAGGCATTGGAAATAAATGTTGTCTATTTTGGCAGCTAACTTAATTAACCTTAACCTTTACTTCAAATATCATGATCGAACAATCTACCCCTAACCTTGACGAAAATCAGCTTATCGCCGAGCGCCGCGACAAGCTGACGAAGCTGCGCGAACAAGGCATCGCCTTCCCCAACGACTTCGACCGCACCCATCTGGCGGGCGATTTGCTGGCCGAGCACGGCGGCAAGGACAAGGAAGCGCTGGAGGCGGAAAACATCAGCGTCGCCATTGCCGGCCGCATGATGCTCAAGCGCGTGATGGGCAAGGCCAGCTTCGCCACGGTGCAGGACATGAGCGGCCGCATCCAGTTCTACGTCAACGACGAGGGCGTCGGCGCCGAGGCTCACGAGGCTTTCAAGCACTGGGACATGGGCGACATCATCGCGGCCCGGGGCATCCTGTTCAAGACCAACAAGGGTGAGCTTTCGGTGCGCGTCACCGAATTGCGCCTGCTGACCAAGAGCTTGCGCCCTCTGCCGGAGAAGTTCCACGGGCTCTCCGACCAGGAGCAGAAATACCGCCAGCGCTACCTCGACATGATCACCAACGAGGAAACGCGCAAAACCTTTGTCGTGCGCACGAAGATCATCCAGGCGATACGCAATTTCCTGGTCGAGCGCGGCTACCTCGAAGTGGAAACGCCGATGATGCACCCCATTCCCGGCGGCGCTTCGGCCAAGCCCTTCACCACCCACCACAACGCCCTCGACATGGAGCTGTTCCTGCGCATCGCGCCGGAGCTCTATCTCAAGCGGCTGGTGGTGGGCGGCTTCGAGAAAGTGTTCGAGATCAACCGCAACTTCAGGAACGAGGGCCTCTCGACGCGCCACAACCCTGAATTCACCATGATCGAGTTCTACGAAGCCTACCGGGACTACCGCTATATGATGGACCTGACCGAGGAAATGTTCCGCGAAACGGCCAAGGCCGTGCTCGGCCACGCGGCGGTACAATATCAGGGCCATACGATCAACCTGGCCCAGCCGTTCGACCGCCTCACCATCACCGAGGCGATCCACAAATACAATCCGGGTAGATTCACCGATGCGCAGATCCACGACCGCTCCTTCCTCAAAGCCAAGCTGCAGGAAATGGGCGCCGACCACCACCCCACCGATGGCGTCGGCGGGCTGCAGCTCTCCCTGTTCGAGGAAACCACCGAGCAACTGCTGATCCAGCCGACCTTCATCGTCGACTACCCGGCCGAAGTGTCGCCGCTGGCGCGCAGCAACGACGCCGACCCCGGCATCACCGAACGCTTCGAGCTGTTCATCGTCGGGCGCGAAATCGCCAACGGTTTCTCCGAGCTGAACGACCCGGAAGACCAGTCCGAGCGCTTCATGGCGCAGGTGCGGCAGAAGGAAGCGGGCGACGTCGAGGCGATGCACTACGACGCCGACTACATCCGCGCCCTCGAATTCGGCCTGCCGCCCACCGCCGGCGAGGGTATCGGCATCGACCGGCTGGTCATGCTGCTCACCGACAGCCCCAGCATCCGCGACGTCATCCTGTTCCCGCAGATGCGCCCGGAAGTCTGACCGCCTCAATTGCCGCAAACAGACAAGGGCGTCCGCAGACAGGACGCCCTTGTTTGTTCGGCGACATTACCAATGTTTAACCCGTTTCTGCTAGCCAGGCAGCGCTTTCGTGCGTTATTTTCTCGCGCGCCCAAAATGGGCTTGCCTGTCGCCACCTATTCGACTATCAATGAGATATAGCATTTGATCAAGCAATGCCTTAAATCTACCCGGAGAATTTCATCATGACCGAATCAAGCAGCAAAACCAGTCCCTTCGTCATTGCCGCATCCATTGCGGTGATCATTGCCAGCCTGGTGGGGGTCGGTGCCATGACCGGCCTGATTCCGGGACGCACTGCCAAGCCCGAGGCACCGCCCGCAGCCACGGCTCCAGCCGAGACCGTGCCCGTGCAGAAGGCGGAAACCCCTGTGCAGCCAGCCAGCACCACCAGCACCATGGACAAGACGGCCACGGCAGAAAAACCCATGGAGGCGCAGCCGGAACCCGCCGCCAAGCCGGTTCACAAGCCTGTCCGCAAAGCCCAGGCTGAAAAACCCGTGGCGCAACCGGCCGCAAGCACTGCAGGCAGGGCAGAGCCGAAAACCGTAGCGCCGGTATGCGCAAACTGCGGCATCATCACCGCCATCCGCACCGTCGAGCAGGCAGGTGAGGGCAGTGGCCTGGGCGCAGTGGCGGGCGGCGTGGTGGGCGGGCTGCTGGGACACCAGATCGGCGGTGGTACCGGGAAGGATATAGCCACCATCGCCGGCGCGGTGGGTGGCGGCTATGCCGGGCACCAGATCGAGAAAAAGGTCAAAACCACCAAGCACTATGAAATCTCCGTGCGCATGGACGACGGCAGCCACCGCACCATGACGCAGGATACCGAGCCGGCATTCTCGATCGGAGAAAAAGTGAAAATTGTCGACGGCGCATTGATGCGCAACTAATTCACCATTAAAAGCAGTTGAACCGCCAAGGCGCCAAGGACGCCAAGTAATGTCGAAGAAAAGGCGGAGTTAGCCAAATCACCCGAGGGGCGATCTGCAAGCATCCAGTAACGGCATGCATTTCTTGGCGATCTTGGCGTCTTTGCAGTTTCAATTGCCGTTTTTAACGTGAAACATGCTTTGAAATCGTCATACCGGCGTAGGCCGGTATCCAGAAGAAAGTCACTGGATTCCGGGTCAAGCCCGGAATGACGGGTTTCATTATCAGGGGTGGTGCAAATCACCATGACCGTTAGATTCTACCCAGTAAGGGGAGTCTACTGAATGTGCGGATGGGGTAGAATCCAGTCTACATGAGCGCCCCCTCCTCCCAGCATATCGAACTGCCGATCGAAGGCATGACCTGCGCCGCCTGCTCGACGCGCCTCGAAAAAAATCTCAACAAGCTGCCCGGCGTGAAAGCTGCGGTCAATCTTGCCAGCGAAAAAGCCCGAATAGAATTCGACCCAGCCCTGACCACGCCCAAAGACCTAGTGCAAGCCATCCGGAAATCCGGATTCGGGGTTCCCGACCAGGAACTGGTGCTGGAACTGGAAGGCATGACCTGCGCCGCCTGTGCCACGCGCATAGAGAAAGTGCTGAACAGGATCGAGGGCGTCAGCGCCGCCGTCAATTTCGCCAGCGAAAAAGCCAGAATCCGCATGGCACCGGGCACGGCCACGATGGACGCGCTGATCATGGCCGTCGGCAAGGCCGGCTACGGCGCCCATGAAAGCGTCGGCACCAGCCGCACAGAAGAGAAACAGCGGCGCGCCGCGGCTTACCGCAAGGAAGTGCGCACGTTCTGGATCGCCGCCGCCCTGACGCTGCCGCTGCTGGCGCAGATGGGCCCGATGCTTTTCGGCCAGCATGCCGAGCTGCTGCCGCGCTGGCTGCAGATGCTGTTCGCCACGCCGGTGCAGTTCTGGGCGGGCAGGCGCTTTTACGTCGGTGCCTGGCACGCCCTGCGCGGCGGCGGCGCGAACATGGATGTGCTGGTGGCGCTCGGCACCAGCATGGCGTATTTCCTCAGCGCCGTTGTCACCTTGTTTGGCCTGGAACAGCACGTGTATTTCGAAGCCGGTGCCGCGGTCATCACCCTGGTGCTGATGGGCAAGCTGCTTGAGGCGCGCGCCAAGGCCGGCACCTCGGCTGCGATCGAGGAACTGGTCAAGCTGCAGCCCAAAATTGCGCGGATAGAGCGTAACGGCGAGATAGTCGAAGTCGATGCCGCCAGCCTCAAGCTCGACGACATTTTCATCGTGCGCGCAGGGGAAAGCGTCCCGGTCGACGGCGAAGTGATCGAGGGCGGCTCCAGCGTGGTGGAAGCCATGCTCACCGGGGAAAGCCTGCCGGTCAGCAAGCAGCCCGGCGCCAAGGTGTTCGGCGCAACGCAGAACCAGGAAGGCATGCTGAAGTGCCGCGCCACCGGCGTCGGCGCCCATACCGTGCTGGCCGGCATCATCCGGCTGGTGGAACAGGCCCAGGGCTCGAAGGCGCCGATCCAGCGGCTGGCGGACATCATCTCCGGCATTTTCGTGCCGGTGGTCGCCGCCATCAGCCTCGCCACCCTGGTCCTGTGGTGGGGCCTGAGCGGCGAATTCACGCCGGCGCTGATCAACGCCGTGGCAGTACTGGTGATCGCCTGCCCCTGCGCCCTCGGTCTTGCCACGCCCACCGCGATCATGGTCGGCACGGGAAACGGCGCCAGGGCGGGCATCCTGATCAGGAATGCGGAAGCGCTGGAGCGGGCGGGAAAAATCCGCACCCTGGTGGTGGACAAAACCGGCACCCTGACCGAAGGCCGCCCCACGGTGACGGATATCGTAGCGGCGGGACATGTCAGCGCGGATGAAGTGCTGCGGCTGGCCGCCGCCCTGGAGCAAGGTTCCCAGCACCCCCTCGCGAAAGCGGTGCTGGCCCGCGCTGCAGAAGCAGGCATGGCGCCGGACAGCGTCACCGGATTCGCCGCCGTGACCGGCAAAGGCGTGCAGGGCGAGATCGGCGGCCGGCCCTACTGGCTCGGCTCCCCCGCCTTCTGCGCCGAGCGGGGAGTGAAAACGGATGAAGCCGCCATCGCCCGCCTCCAGCAGCAGGGCAAAACCGTGGTTGCCATCGGCGACCAGCAAGGCGTGCTGGGCTATCTCGCCATCGCCGATGTGCTGCGCGCCAGCTCGGCCCGCGCCGTGGCACAGCTGCAGGAAATGGGTATAGCGGTGGTCATGCTGACCGGCGACAACGCCGCCACCGCCGGCGCCATCGCCGCGCTGGCGGGCGTCGACCGCTATCTTGCCGAAGTGCTGCCGCAAGACAAGGCGGAGGAAGTCCAGAAACTCAGAAATCAGGGAAAAGTGGTGGGTATGGCCGGGGACGGCATCAACGACGCCCCGGCACTGGCAGCGGCCGATGTGGGCTTCGCCGTCGGCAGCGGCGCCGACGTGGCGATCGAAGCGGCAGATGTTACCCTGATGCGCAGCGACCTGAGCAGCGTGGCGGATGCGATTGATTTGTCCCGCGCCACCCTGAAAAAAATCCGCCAGAACCTGTTTTTCGCCTTCATCTACAATGTGCTGGGCATACCCCTGGCGGCGCTCGGCATGCTCAACCCGGTCATTGCCGGCGCGGCGATGGCGATGAGCTCGGTGTCGGTGGTGAGCAACTCGCTGCTGCTGAAAAGGTGGAAGGCGCGAGTCGAGTGACGAGCAATGAGTAATGGGTAAATTCACACCCATTATCCTAGAAACCGCAGTTGGACGGGGTGGAGTGTGCGATTTTTGGGGTGTAGGGCAAGGCGCAACGACGCGGAATGGTCGTTCCATTCCAAGGAGTTGCAACGCCGCCATGCGCCGCAAAAATCGTGCAATCCACCCCGTAGCGGCCTCACCAAACGGGTGAACCCATAACTTACGAAGAAATTCAATATAATCATTGCATTGAGCGTCTAGTGAAGCGGTCAACCGCGGTTTCTAGGATTATCAACCCCAGAGGAGAAAACAATGGAAAAAGTAATTCTCACCGTCAAAGGCATGACTTGCATGGGTTGCGTGCGCAGCGTGAAAAACGTGTTGGAGCCTGTTCCCGGCATCGCCGAAGTGGATGTCACACTCGAAAACGGGCAGGTGGCAATCGCCTATGATTCCGCCAAAGCGGGTGTGGACCGGTTCAGGGAAGCGATCCAGGATGCCGGTTATGAAGTCGTCGGCGAGAAGTCCGTCGGGCTTGAATAACCAAAAAAAGTGGCTGAGCGAGGACGGATTTTGCTTGTTTTTCGGGTAGATAGGCATTCTACTGCGCAAAAAAACGGTAAAATACAGGCCATCCAGGCGCTTTTTGCGCTTGGGCATTGAAACCGCCCTTTTTATTTAATACACCAGAATGAATCTGACCGAATTTCTTCCGCTCCTCGACCTCGCTCACGGCTTCACGCCTTTAGTCGCGGCCGGCACGTTTTTTCCTTTCCTCAATAAAGGAAAAGAGAAAACCATCGGCAAGGATACGCTACTGGCCATCAACCAGGCGGCGTACCAGTTCCTCGAAGTGCGCGGCGTGGAGAACTTCAAGGTCTATACCATTGCCTATGACAACCAGCCGGTGGTGCTGATCCAGGTGGAACCGCAGAAAAAACTGCGGTTTTCAAACATCATCGAGATTCAGATCAAAAAATTCGTCCGGGAAAGACTCTCTGTCGAAGTGCCCGCAGTTTTCTGGCGCTTCAAGACCGACTACAGCGATGCCCCAGGGCCGGAACAAGCCGATTATGAATTTGAAGAGCAGCCCCGCTATCCGCAGGACAAGGCACATCCATCCGCACAGGAATCGCCCGCTTTGCTGGAAGCAGCGAAAACCGCGGGAGAACCTCTGGAGCAGGACAGTGTCTTTCTTTCACCCCACCTGTCAGCGAACAACATGCACGTGGAGGAAATCTCCATGGGCGAGTTCGATGAATTCCTGAAAGGTGCAACCCTCAATGAAAAAAAGGATGAACAGTCATGATCGGCAACACTGAACTTTCCAAGGAACAGCGTGTAATGCGCATGATGCGCATGGTGCTGGCCAATATCGTCAAGGACACCACGCCGCAACCCGGAATGCATCACCCGCTGTCGCAGCAGACCATCGAGGACATCAAGGCCTGTTTCGCGCTGATCTCGGCAAGGGAAACCGAGCTGGCAGAAGAGGCCGGTCTTGCACAGGAACAGCCTTATTTCACTGACGATCCGCAGAAAGCCAAGGTCGTGTCGATCAACAAAGCCAGCCAGAAAAACCGCAAACCGGAAGAATAAACCGCGTCACTGGTTTCCCTCACCCCAACCCGTCTCGCCGGATAGAGCCGCTTACGGCCAATCCCGGCGGGGACACTCCTTGCTGGTGCAACTGGGCTACCCTCATCCCAACCTTCTCCCAGAGGGAGAAGGGGCAATGGAGAAAGTCACTTGTTTTGATCGGCTTGTTTTTATCTGCGGTGCTTCAGGCAATAAAGTTTGCTCTGGTTATTGTTGTATTCAAGCAGGAAGCTGCCTTGTGCCGAACGCAGCACGGTTTCGCCCGAAAACGGCAGAAAGCTGATGCCTTTCAAATCCTGCATCTTCTTCCTGGCCGCTGTCATGTTTTCCTTGAATACCACGCCCAGAAACGCGTAGCGACTGCCCTCTGTGCTGACGAAAATGTCTGCCAGCGTCAGATCGTAGAGTTTCTGCTCCGGGTCCGGCTTGAACCAATAGGCTTCCCCCTCTGTCTTGTAGGGGGTTTTGTAGAAGCGGGTCAAATAATCCTTGAAATAGACAGGATCGATCTGGTCATGGCACAGTAGAGCGCGGCCGATCACCGGATCGAAGGTGGTGGGCGCGGCGGCAGCCACGGCTGGAATACACCCCCAGGCGGCCAGCAGCAGAATAACAAGGTTTTTTATCATTCATCCTTAAAACCGTAGTTAACCACGAATGGCACGAATATTCACGAATGAACACAAATAGTTAACAACAAATACCGCCTCAACCAACAGGTGAATCGGGTGAATTTCGTTAACTCCTTGATTATTCGCGAACATTCGTGTTTTATTCGTGTAAATTCGTGGTTAATCGCTTTTTTAGGTTTTATTCCTGCCGGAGCAAAAAAATCGCTTGGCGGATTAAACCGCCCGCCCCCATAAATCGTGCTCGTCGGCATCGACGATTTCCACTTCAACGAAATCGCCAGGCTGCAATCCTACTCCCCCTTCGATAAACACCAGTCCGTCAATTTCCGGTGCATCCGCCTTGCTGCGGCCCACAGCGCCCTCCTCATCCACTTCGTCTACCAGTACAGTCAGGGTTTTCCCGATCTTGCGCTGCAGCTTGGCAGCGCTGATCTCGGCCTGCAATGCCATCAACTGCGCCACACGATCCTGCTTCACTTCTTCCGGCACGGCACCGGGCAGGGCGTTGGCCGTCGCGCCTTCCACCGGCGAATAGGCGAAACAACCGACCCGGTCGAGTTCCGCCTCACGCAGGAAATCCAGCAACAGCTCGAAATCGGCTTCGGTTTCGCCCGGGAAGCCGGCGATGAAAGTGCTGCGGATGGCGATTTCCGGGCAGACCTCGCGCCAGCGGCGTATGCGCGCCAGCGTACCCTCGACATCGCCGGGACGCTTCATCGCCCTGAGGATGCGCGGACTGGCATGCTGGAACGGCACGTCGAGATAGGGCAGGATCTTTCCCTCCGCCATCAGCGGGATGACTTCGTCCACGTGGGGATAAGGATAAACATAGTGCAGCCGCACCCATACCCCGAGTTCGCCCAATGCCTTTGCCAGCTCGGTCATGCGTGTCCTGAGCGGCCTGCCGCCCCAGAAACCGCTGCGGTATCTGACATCGACGCCATAGGCGCTGGTGTCCTGGGAAATCACCAGCAGTTCCCTGACGCCGGCCTTGACCAGGTTTTCCGCCTCCTGCATCACCTCCCCAACCGGGCGGCTCACCAGGTCTCCGCGCAGCGACGGGATGATGCAGAACGTGCAGCGGTGGTTGCAGCCCTCGGAAATCTTGAGGTAGGCGTAATGCTTCGGCGTGAGCTTGACGCCTTGGGGCGGAATCAGACTTTCGAACGGGTCGTGCGGGCGCGGCAAATGCCGGTGCACCGCCGCCATGACCTCGGCCGCCGCGTGCGGACCGGTCACAGCCAGCACCTGGGGATGCGCTTCCAGCACCACGTCGGACCTAGCGCCAAGACAGCCGGTGACGATCACCTTGCCGTTCTCCTTGAGCGCCTCGCCGATGGCATCGAGCGACTCCGCCACGGCGGCGTCGATGAAACCGCAGGTGTTGACCACCACCATGTCGGCATCGTTGTAGCTGGGAGAAATGACATAGCCTTCCGCCCGCAGTTGGGTGAGGATTTGCTCGGAATCCACCAGCGCCTTGGGGCAGCCCAAGGAAACCATACCTATAGTTTTTGGCTTTGACATAACTTACCGTGATAATTGAGAGTCTTGGCTCAAATCCGCTCGGCTCGCCGCAAGTAGCGCCGCCCAGTCATCGGGCGGATTGCCTCGATCCAGCATTTTCTGGAATACGGCGCAGGGATCGGATTTACTCCCTGATGACCGCAGGGTGCGCTCGTCGTTGACCCAGGCAAAAACGATGACCTTCGCCTTCGAGTCATAACGGAAAAACAGCCGGAAGCGACGCCCGATCTTGGCCCGGCGCCAGTGACGGTAAGTCGTTCCCATGGTATTGCCCTGCCGATATTCCTCTCGGGCAGGATCGCTTGGCACCGTCTCAAAGATCAACTGACTTAGAGCACGGAACAGCTTGACGTTGGCGTTAGCCTCGAAACCGATCGGATCAGCAGCTTCAGCCCGATCAGAGGCCGCCTTCAGTTTCTGTAGTTGCTCAACCAAACAATCGTGAAAGAGCAGCGACCAACCATGGCTCTGCATTACAGGACAACTTCACCGATAATCTCCTCATCGAGCGCAACAGCATGATGAAGGTTGGCCAGCATGGCCTGCGCCAGATCATCAGGCAAAGAGGTCAAATGCTTGCCTGACTTGATGTCGCTTTCGAGCAAAGACAGGAAGGCGCCAATGGCAGGATCCTCATGCTCTTCGTTATCGGCCCGTGTCACAACGACTTCGGAGCCACGAAGATCAAAGGCCACCTTGCCGCCAACGTCAAGACCCAGAGCTTGACGAATAGGTTTGGGCAAGGTGATCTGACCTTTTGAGGTAACGGTTGCTATTTCGTGAATATGGGGCATGAAATATTCCTTGATGGAAACATTAGTTACATAGTAAGGATAATTCCTTACTATGTCAAGGCGTGGATTTTTGGCAACGCTGCCGGACATGCCATTTTGGAATCAAAACTTTGCCGCAAGAAATCAAGATCTCTTGGGCCTGCAAATCGATTATATCTTAAGGCGCCTTGGGGCAGCCGAGGGAGACGAAGCCGACTTTTGGAATGGAAGCCATATAAAGTGTCCGTTAAAAGCGTTAACCGCAGAGGACGCGGAGGAAATCAAAAAATCTTAACTTGGTTTTCCTCTGTGTCCTCCGCGTCCTCTGCGGTAAAATCAAGTTTTGCTTATTGCTGTCGCCCATGTACCTTTACAGCATCGCCATCGGCTGGGCCTACGTCGTACTGTTGATGGCCGTCGCGGCAAAAAGTTTCACCGCCGGCGTGCTGACCTTCGTCTTTTATGGCCTGCTGCCTTTGGCTTTGGTGCTCTATATCAGCGGACGACAGCTCCGGCGATCACGCCGGCTCGCCCAGGAGCGCCTTGGTGAGCCAGATGGAGCCGATTCCCAGCCCGATCAGTAGCGCCTGCTGCAGCGTGGCGTGCAGTTCCGGGCGCTTGTGCAGTCCCGGAATCAGATCCGCCACCGCCACGTAAATCATGCTTGCCGCAGCGATGGCGAGGAAGAACGGAATCCATTCGTGCATCGACTGCAGCATGTAATAGGCGAGCACGCCGCCCACCACCGTTGCCAGACTGGACAGCAGGTTGAGCATGAAGGCATGGCGCTTGGTGTAGCCGGAATGGAGCAGAATCAGGAAATCGCCCACCTCCTGCGGGATTTCGTGGGCGATGATCGCCAGCGCGGTCGCCACCCCGATGCGGAAATCGGCAAGGAAGGCGGCAGCGATGATGATGCCGTCGACGAAATTGTGGAAGGTGTCGCCCACCATGATCATCATGCCGCTGCGACCGTGGTCGTGGTCGTGCTTGTGGTTGTGCGCCGACGGGACATGGGCCTCGCAATGGTCGGCATGACAATGCCGCCACAACACCAGTTTTTCCAGCACGAAGAACAGCATGATGCCGAACAGGATGGTCGCCGCGGTGCGTTCGATGTTCTTGGTCAGTTCGAAGGCATGCGGCAGGATTTCCAGAAATGCCGCGCCGAGCAACGCGCCGATGGCGTAGCTGACCAGCATCGGCACCCACTCGGCACGCGCCGACATGGCGAACACAGCCGCCACCGTAATGCTGAGGACGCCGCCAAGCAGGCTGGCAAGGATGATCCCGGTAAGAATGGACATATATGACTTGGCTTAGGTTCACCCTGAAGGGTGCAAGAGCCGGTCATTATACGGGATATCGCGAATCAAGCCAGACCAGCGATGCCATGCGCCCGGTGGCGCCATCGCGGCGGTAGGAGAAGAAGCGCTCACTATCGCCATAGGTGCACAGCCCGCCGCCGTAGACCCGCTCCACGCCCATCAGGGCAAGGCGCTGCCGCGCCAGGAGATAGATATCAGCCAGCCACTTTTGAACACCGGGCTCTGTCTCGCCCGCAGAACAACCCTGTAGGTCTGCCTTCAGGCCAACATGCCGGGCTAAAGCCCGACCTGCACAAGGCACAAAAGCCTTTGCGGCTTCCGGGTCATGCGCCATGAATGCCTGCCGCACCTCTTCCCCCACCTCGAATGCCTGCGGACCGATGGCCGGGCCGAGCCAGGCCATGAGGGAAGCGGGTTCAACGCCCATCGCCCGCACCGCCGCTTCCACCGCGCCGCCCGCAAGACCGCGCCAGCCGGCGTGAGCGGCACCCACCACCGTGCCGGCATGGTCGCACAGCAGCACCGGCAGGCAATCCGCTGTCAGCACCGCGCATACCGTGCCTGGCTTGTGGGCGACGGCGGCATCGGCTTCAGGCACGCCAATCGCATGGTCCGCATCCGCCACCACATTGCCGTGCACCTGCCTCAGCCATACCGGATCGGCAGGTAGCCGGGCACGCAGCAGCGCCCGGTTCTGCGCCACCAGGGCGGGATCGTCGCCGACATGGTCGCCCAGATTCATGGAAGCATACATCCCCGCACTTACACCGCCATGGCGCGTGGTCTGCAGGGCTCGCACATTGTCCGGCGCGGGCCAGTCGGGAACGATCCAGGAATGATTCATTTGTGTTTTTACCCTGATGGAGGGCTGCTCCTCGAAGCGCACCGCTGACGCCAGCGATAGTAGAGCCAGACGACGATCCCAGCGAGGGCCATCAGCGCCAGCAGCGCTTCTTCATAACGGCGCAGATCGTCAAAAACCAGCGCCATGGCCTGGCCGAACAGGTAGCCCGCGCCACCAACCAGCACCGCCCACGCCACTGCGCCGATGAAATTCAAAGCGAAGAAGCGGATCCACCCAACAGGACTCATGCCGATGGCGAGCGGCCCCACGGTGCGCAATCCATACAGGAAGCGTATCCCCAGAATCAAGGGCAAATGATAGCGCGACAACAACGCCTGCGCCTGCGCCGCACGCGGCTTAAGAGCGGGGAAGCGGTTCAAGATGCGCAATCCGTAACGACGGCCCAAATAAAAATACATCTGGTCGCCCAGGAAGCCGCCAACAGCGGCCATGCCCATCACCCAGGGCAGATCCAGATAGCCGCGGTGGGCGGCAAAACCGGCCATGATGAGGAAGGTTTCCCCTTCCAGGAAGGCCCCCACGAAGACGGCAGCGTAGCCATAATCCTGCAGCAGCGCAGCGAGCGACATTTCAGGCAACTATCGGCGCGCGGTCACATGCTCCGCAACCGCGCCTCCGAACTTCATTTGCCGCGAATCAGCAGCACCGGCTGGGGGGAAACTCGAACTATCCCCTCTGCCACGCTGCCCATAAGCAGATGGTTAAACCCGCGCCGGCCATGGGTTCCCAGCACTATCAGATCAGCGGGCCAGCTCTGCGCTTCCTCCACGACCAGATTCGTGATCCGGTGACCCAGCGTTTCGATCTGGAGCAGTTTTGTCTCCAGAGTGACCCCGGATTCGCGAGCAAGGGCTTCGGCCTTACTCAGAACGGCCTCGCCCGTTTTGCGCATGGCTTCCTGATACTCATCCAGGGCGTATTCCGTGTCGATGTTGAGCGGAATATCTTCGACCACATGCACGATCCGCAACTGAGCTTGCTGTTCCTTGGCCAGTTTGATCGCCTCCTGCAAAGCCAGGTTGGAAGTGTCGCTACCGTCGACTGCAACCAGAATATGCTTGTACATTGTCTTCACTCCTCCATGATTGAGAACTGCACTTTTAATTTATAGCGCTTTATCCGTACCCTTTGGGTGTTCCTGAACATCCAAGGCTAACTCATCCCCGTGTCTTAATGTTTCGATCAGCGCAGCCATGTCTGCCGGCACATCCGCCTGCCATTCCATCGGCGCGCCGGATACGGGATGAATCAGCCCCAGCCGTTCCGCGTGCAGGGCCTGGCGGCCCAGGGCCTTGACCGCGTCGCGCAACAGGGGCGGCAAGTTGAGCGGCCTGCCGCCGTAGACCGGGTCTGCCGCCAGCGGATGGCCGATCGACAGCATGTGCACCCGGATCTGGTGGGTGCGGCCGGTTTCCAGGCTGCAACGGATCAGGGTGTGATAAGCGAAACGCTCCAGCACGGTGTAATGGGTGACTGCCGGCTTGCCGCCGCGTACTACCGCCATTTTGATGCGCTGGACTGGATGCCGCCCAAGCGGCGCCTCAACGCTGCCGTCGCGCGCCACTATGCCCTGCACCACGGCAAGATAGTCGCGCTTCACGCTGCGCGCCTGGAGCTGGCGCACCAGGTCGGTCTGTGCGGTCAGGGTTTTCGCCACCACCAGCAGACCGCTGGTGTCCTTGTCGAGGCGGTGGACGATGCCGGCACGGGGGATGCCTGCCAGCTGCGGCGCATGATGCAGCAAGGCATTGAGCATGGTGCCCTGCCAGTTGCCGCTGCCGGGGTGCACCACCAGCCCGGCCGGCTTGTTGACGACCAGCAGCGCCTCATCCTCGTACACGATGTCGAGGGCGATATCCTCCGGCGCGAAGGCGGTCTCGTCGGGACGCAGCACGGGCTCGACACGCACGCTCTCTCCGCCCCATACCGCCTGCCTGGGGGTGACGAAGCGGCCGTCGAGCGCGATCTTCTTGTCCTTGATCCAGGACTGCAGACGGCTGCGCGAATAATCCGGAAGCAATTGCTGCAGCGCCTGATCAAGACGCAGCCCGGCCAGTTCGGGCGGAATCGTCAAGTTGATGGGGGCGGGATTTGGGTTATAATCGGGCGGATTATCACTCGCGCCCTGTGGGGCATCGGATACTGTCATGAGGTTTAGTTTAGCGTTAATTTTCGTATTGTTGCTGCCGGCTTGCGGCCTGCTGCCCGAAGTTCAGGATGAAACCAAGGGCTGGTCGGCGCAGAAGCTCTACACCGAGGCCAAGTCTGAAATGGCCGACGGCGGTTATGAAAAAGCCATCCAGTACTTCGAGAAGCTGGAGGCGCGTTACCCATACGGGCGCTACGCACAGCAGGCGCAGATCGAGGTGGCCTACGCCTATTACAAGAGCAACGAACCGGCCTCAGCCATCGCCGCCTGCGACCGCTTCATCAAGCTCCACCCCAACCATCCCAACGTGGATTACGTCTACTACCTGAAAGGGCTGGTGAATTTCAACGACGATCTGGGTCTGCTCGGCGCCCTGTCTGAAAAAGTTGCCGAAACTTCTGAAACCCTTGCCCCCCTCGCCAAACAGGATGCGACCGAACGCGACCCGAAAGCGGCGCGCGAAGCGTTCGATTCTTTCAAGGAGTTGACGACCCGCTTCCCGGACAGCAAGTATACGCCGGACGCCATCGCCCGCATGAAATACCTGGTCAACGCCCTCGCCTCGCACGAGGTTCACGTTGCGCGCTACTACTACAAGCGCGGCGCCTACATCGCCTCCGTCAACCGGGCGCAAAGCGTACTGCAGCAATATCCGCAAGCACCCGCGATCGAGGAGGCACTCACGATCATGGTGAAAGACTACGATGCGCTGGGCATGAACGACCTAAGGGACGACACCCTGCGCATTATGCGGAAAAATTTCCCCAACAGCCGTTTTTTCGCCATCGAAAAGAAGTCGGACACGCCCTGGTGGAAGATCTGGTAGTAATTAAGGCTAGAGGCGATAGGCGAGGGGCGATAGAAAAGGCCGCGTAGCGACCACGACCCATTGCCTATTGCCTCTCGCCTCCAGCCCTATCTCTTAAATCGCCGCTTCGTCGGTTTCGCCGGTGCGGATGCGCACTACCTGCTCCACGCTGGTCACGAAAATCTTGCCATCGCCGATCTTGCCGGTACGCGCTGCTTTGACGATAGCCTCGATTGCCGGCTCCACCTGGCTGGAAGCTATCACCAGTTCGACCTTCACCTTGGGCAGGAAATCCACTACGTATTCGGCGCCGCGATAGAGTTCGGTATGGCCTTTCTGGCGGCCGAAACCTTTCACCTCGGTCACGGTCAGTCCGGTCACGCCGATCTCCGACAAGGCCTCGCGCACTTCGTCGAGTTTGAACGGTTTGATAATCGCTTCAATCTTCTTCATTGTCTGCTCCCGATGTGTGATTTCTACTCTGCCCAGGGACGATACTTCGATGTAATCGGATAACGCCTGTCCTTGCCGAACCCGCGCGGCGTTACCCGCACCCCCACCGGCGCCTGACGGCGCTTGTACTCGTTGCGGTCGATCAGCTTCACCACCTGGCGCACGTCCTTCTCGTCAAAACCCTGCGCTATGATTTCAGCAGGGCGCATATCGTGCTCGACGTAACACTCCATGATCACGTCCAATACCTCATAAGGCGGCAGCGCGTCCTGGTCGGTCTGGTTAGGGCGCAGCTCGGCAGAGGGCGCGCGGGTGAGTACGCGCTCCGGGATCACTTCGCCCAAGGAGTTGCGGTAGCGAGCCAGACGGTACACCATGGTCTTGGGCACATCCTTCAGTACTGCGAAACCGCCCGCCATGTCGCCATACAGCGTGGCGTAGCCCACCGCCATTTCGCTCTTGTTGCCGGTGGTCAGCACGATAGATCCGTATTTGTTGGACAGCGCCATCAGCAGCGTACCGCGTATGCGTGCCTGGATGTTCTCTTCGGTGGTATCGAATGGCAGGTCGTCGAATTCTTCCGACAATGTGCGGAGAAAAGAATCGAATGCTAGCTTGATCGGCAGCTCGCTGTAGCGCACCTTGAGCCGCCCCGCCATGATCTGGGCATCCTGCAGGCTCATGTCGGCGGTGAACTCGGAGGGCATCATCACCGCCTGCACCTTTTCCGCGCCCAGCGCATCGACCGCAATCGCCAGCGTCAGGGCCGAGTCGATGCCGCCCGACAATCCCAACACCACGCCGGGAAAGCCGTTTTTCTCCACATAATCCTTCACGCCCAGGCACAGGGCCTTGTACACAGCGGCCTCGATCGGCAGCTGCGGCACGATTTCCCCCAACTGCGGGCGGCCTTTTTCCAGATCGACGATGCCCAGCCCCTCCTCGAACACGGGCATTTGGCATACCAGCTTGCCATCGCCATCCATGGCGAAGGAGGCGCCGTCGAACACCAACTCGTCCTGGCCGCCGACCAGATTGGCGTAGAACACGGGCAGGCCGCACTCGCCGATACGCTCGCGCACCGCCTCGTAGCGGGAAACCTGCTTGTCCATGTGATAGGGCGAGGCATTCAGCACCAGCAGCACGTCG
>JAJYUW010000027.1 GCA_021792335.1 Pseudomonadota bacterium
AAGGTTGAATACACCAGTTCAGTCTCGAAATTCGAGAAATAGGTGTTGACGAAGCGCTTGTCGTCTCCCCATACCGTAGACAAACAGCCAGGGGGCAGCGGCGGCACCACCACCAGCACACCCTTCTCGTTGACGCCCACTTCCCGCCCCGTCCCTTCGTGCAAGAGCTTCAAGTTGAAGCCGTAAACCGGGAAACCGGGGGAGCCGAACTTGCGCGGCTGCTCCTCAATGCCCGGCATGCTGGAAAGAATCGGCCAGCCAGTCTCGGTCTGCCAGTAATTGTCGATGATGTTCACCTTGAGCGCATCCGAAATCCAGCGCGCGGTCGGCTCGTCGAGCGGCTCCCCGGCAAGATACAGGTTGCGCAGACTGGATACATCGTGTTTGTGCAGGTATTCGGCTGGCTGTTTTTTCAATACGCGTATCGCTGTGGGTGAGGAGAACATCACGTTGACCTTGTGCTCCTCCACGATTTTCCACCAGATCGCGGGATCGGGCCGAATCGGCAGGCCCTCGTACATGATGGTGGTCATGCCATTGATGAGCGGGCCGTAAACGATGTAGGAATGCCCCACCACCCAGCCGATGTCGCTGGTGGTAAACATGGTTTCACCCGGCTGGCCGGCGTAAATATGGCGCATGGAAGCCGCCAGAGCCACCGCATAGCCGCCGGTATCGCGCTGCACGCCTTTGGGTTTGCCGGTGGTGCCGGAGGTGTAAAGAATGTAGGAAGGCTCGGAAGATTCCAGCCACACCGGATCGACCCGGGCGTCTATGTACTGATCGCGCAAAGAGGCGTAATCCAGGTCGCGGCCAGCAGTCAAAGACATTCCCTTGTTCAGGCCGCGATTGACGATCACCACTTTCTGCGGCGGGTGCGCGGATAACCGCAACGCCTCGTCAACCAAATGCTTGTAGGGGATGCTCTTGCCGCCGCGCATTCCGGCATCGGCGGTCACCATCAGCCTGGGCTTGGCGTCGTCGATACGGGTCGCCAGGCTGGCGGAAGCAAAGCCGCCGAACACCACCGAATGGATGGCCCCCAAGCGCGCGCAGGCCAGCATTGCGAAAGCAGCTTCTGGAATCATCGGCATATAGATGATAACGCGATCACCTTTCCCGACACCCTGATCTCGCAACACTGCGGCGAAACGGTTGACCTCGGCGTGAAGCTCGCGGAAGGTATAGCTGCACTCCGCGCCGGTTTCGACTGAGATGTAGACCAGCGCCTTCTGCTCCGGGCGGGTCGCAAGATGTCTGTCCACGGCGTTATGGCACAGGTTGGTGAAGCCGCCAACAAACCATTTCGTGAAAGGCGGCCGGCTATAGTCCAGCACCTTGTCAAAAGGCTTGTGCCAATCCACAAGATTGGCCTGCTCGGCCCAGAAAGTTTCCGGATTTTCGATCGAATTTCGATAAACATCCTGATAATTAGCCATTCCCGCCCCCGGTTGTACTATTTACATGATTTTCGAATTCATTCGGCCAAATGTATGAATGAATTCGCACCTAAAAAGTACGTACAGTCGTTTTAAGTTGACTGACAACTAGATTTTGACCACCACTCTACCCTTTACCGAGCCTTTCAACATAGCATCGAAGGTGACGGGAAGTTGTTCAAAAACGATGGTTTGAGTCATTTCATCGAGATTGCGCGGGCGCATCTCTCCTGCCAGCCGCTCCCATGTGCTGCGCCGCAATTCCATCGGGCACTGGACCGAATCGATACCCAACAGGCTGACCCCGCGCAGGATGAAGGGCATCACCGTGGTATGCAGCTCGATCCCTCCCGTCAGGCCGCAACTCGCGATCGTGCCGTGCTGCCTCATGGTGCGGGTGAGCCAGGCCAGCATCTCACCGCCCACCGGGTCCACTGCCCCAGCCCAAAGCGATTTTTCCAGCGGTTTTTTTCCCAATTCCAGGGTGTGGCGCGACAACACCTGGCTGGCGCCGAGATGGCGCAAATACGCGTGCTGATCGTCCTTGCCACTGATGGCAGTCACTTCGTATCCCAGCCCGGCAAGCAGGTCCACCGCCATACTGCCCACCCCGCCCGAAGCACCGCTTACCGCAACCGGGCCGTTGCCTGGCTTGAGACCATTCTGCTCCATGCGCATGATGGCCAGGGCAGCAGTAAAGCCGGCCGTACCGATTGCCATCGCGTCGAAAGCGCTCAAACCCTGGGGCAGCGGCACCACCCAGTCGCCGGGGACACGGCAGTATTCGGCGTATCCGCCGTCATGTTCCACGCCCATGCCATAGCCCGTGACCAGCACCGCGTCACCCTCCTTGAAGCGGGCATCGCCAGATGCGGTCACCACGCCCGCCACGTCTATCCCGCCCACCAGGGGGAAACGCCGCACTATCCTGCCCGTGCCGGTGGCGGCAAGCGCATCCTTGTAATTGACGCTGGAATAGCTGTTTCTGATCAGAACTTCGCCCGGATCGAGGTCGTCCAGCCCGAGTTCCACCAGTTTGGCAGAAACCTTGCCGCTGTCTTCATGGATTTGGTATGCCTTGAATTTATTCATTGTTCCTCCTTATGGCAGATGTGCTTGGGCCAGATACTGTTTGGTTTGCATTTCTGTCAAACGACTTGCCGTTCTGGCGAATTCAGCGGCATTCAAGCCCGCTCTGCAGAGCTCGGTGGGTGTAGCCTGTGCCGAAACGATCAGCTTCACCCGCCGGTCGTAAAATTCATCCACCAGCCAAATAAAGCGACGGCATTCAGCAGGGGTTTCCGAACCCATCTGCGGGATGCCTGAAATCAGCACAGTGTGAAAGCGCCGCGCAATTTCGATATAGTCCGCCTGGCCTCTCGGCCCGCCGCATATCGTTTGGAAGCAGAACCAGGCCACCCCGGGCGCGGCATGTTCCGCTTCAATGTGGCGGCCCTCAATCTCGAGGGAGACATTGCGTTCTCCTTCTCCACCGGTAAGGCTGGAAAAAGCTGCAAGAAGCTTGCCTTCGGCAATTTCGCCCAGCGGGAAATGGTAAGTCTGCACCCTTTCGAGTGCGCGCAAACGGTAGTCAGTGCCGCTGTCGATTTCAACTACATCCAGCTTTTCCTTGAGCAGGGCAATGGCCGGCAGAAAATGGCTGCGCTGCAGGCCGTGCATGTACAGATCGTCCGGCTTATGGTTCGAGGTGGCGACCAGCACCACGCCCCGATCCAGCAGTCCGCGCAGCAACCGGCCCAGCAGCATGGCGTCGGCGATATCGCTGACATGGAATTCGTCGAAACAGATCAGGCGCGCCTGCTGCGCAATCCGTTCCGCCACGATCACCAGGGGATCGGCGTGGTGTTTGATGGTGTCGAGTTCGGCATGGACTTCCTGCATGAAGCGGTGGAAATGAATGCGCCTCTTTTTCTCAACCGGCACACAGGCATAAAGGGCATCCATGAGGAAGCTCTTGCCGCGTCCGACCCCGCCCCACAGGTACAGCCCGCGCAGAAGTTTTTTCCCGCCGAGTAACCGGTGCAGCGGGCGCTTTTCCTGCGCCGCATTTTCAGCAAGGGCATCGTACAGGCGCTGCAGATGACGCACCGCAGCCTGCTGTGAAATATCGAGCCGAAAGCCGCGCGCTACCGCGTGACCGGCACAGCACTCGGCCATCGCGCCTGTTATCGGCCCTGACAAGGCCATGTTCACACCCATCAACAGGCCCTTAGATATGAATCGACCGTTTTGCCACGCCCAGTGCCGCCTCATGGAAGGATTCGGACAATGAGGGATGTGCATGGACGATGCGCGCGATATCCTCGCTGCTGGCGGCGAACTCCATCGCCACCACGGCTTCCTGAATAAGCTCGGAGGCGCATGGCCCGATCACGTGCACGCCGAGAATGCGGTCAGTCCTGGCGTCGGCCAGGAATTTCACCAGTCCGGCAGTTGCCTGCAGGGCATGTGCTCGGCCGTTGGCGCTGAACGGGAATGTGCCCTTGCGGTAATCCACCCCGGCAAGCTTCAGCGCCTGTTCGGTCTTGCCCACCCAGGCAATTTCCGGCGAGGTGTAAATCACCCACGGGATGGTTTCGTAGTTGACGTGGCCAGCCTGCCCCGCAATCAATTCAGCCACGGCCACCCCTTCCTCGGAGCCCTTGTGCGCCAGCATCGGGCCGCGCACCACATCGCCGATGGCGTACATCTTGGGCAGATTGGTCCGGCAGTGTTCGTCCACATCGATGTAACCGTTTCCGTCCAGCTTGAGCCCGACCCGGTCGGCATTCAGTCCGGCAGTGTTGGGAACACGGCCGATCGCCACGATCAGCTTGTCGAACTGTTGTTTCTGCACACCGTCCTTGTCCTCGAATTCGATCGCGACGCTATTTTTCGTCACCTTGATCGAGGCAAACTTGACGCCGCGCCTGAACGTCAATCCCTGTCGTGTAAAAATACGCAGAGCTTCTGCTGCAATCTGTTCATCCACGCTTGGGAGGAAGGTCTCATGCGCCTGGAACAGGGTTACGTTCGACCCGAGCCGCCGCCAGACGCTGCCCAGTTCCAGGCCGATAACCCCGGCGCCGATGACGCCGATCCGCTTCGGTATTTCCTTGAAGTTGAGCGCGCCGACATTGTCCACCACCCGGTTGTTGTCCACCTGCACTTGTGGTAGTTGACGCGGGGTCGAGCCGGTGGCGATGATCACATGCCTGGCCTCGACCTGTTGCATGTCCCCGCCCTGCTTCTCCACCTCCAGTTTCCACAGGGCACTGCCGCCGGCAAGACTGGCCCTGCCATGGATCGAAGCCACCTTGTTTTTTCTGAATAGCACGGAAATGCCACCGGTCAGGGAATGCACGATCTTTTCCTTGCGCGCCAGCATGGTGGGGATATCCAGATTGAGTCCCTGCATCGTGATGCCATGGGCAGGGAAATTGTGCTGAATACGTTCGTAGTTCTCCGAAGATTCGAGCAGCACCTTGGAGGGAATGCAACCTGCATTAAGGCAGGTGCCGCCGAGGCTGGGTTTTCCTGCGCCGTCCTTCCAGTCATCGATGCATACTGTATTCAGCCCGAGCTGAGCGCAGCGGATCGCCGCAACATACCCGGCCGGTCCGGCACCGATTACTGCCACATCGTAGGTTACAGACATTGCTTGCCCCCCGATTCAAATTTCCAGCAGCATGCGCGCCGGATCTTCCAGCGCCTCTTTCATGGTCACCAGTGCCAGAACCGCCTCGCGGCCGTCAACAATGCGGTGGTCATAGGACAGCGCCAGGTACATCATCGGCCGGATGACGATCTGGCCATTTTCCGCCACTGGCCGTTCGTAGGTTTTGTGCATCCCGAGGATGGCGGATTGCGGTGGATTCAGGATGGGGGTGGACATCATCGAGCCGAACACGCCGCCATTGGAGATCGTGAAGGTGCCGCCGGTCAGTTCCTCTATGGTGAGCTTTCCATCCCTGGCACGGACACCGAAGTCAGCGATTTTCTTCTCTATCCCGGCGATGGAAAGCTGGTCCGCATCGCGCAGAATCGGGACAACCAGGCCGCGCGGGCTACCCACCGCAATACCGATATCGTAATAGCCATGGTAGATGATATCGCTGTTGTCCACCGAGGCGTTGACGATCGGAAATTTCTTCAGCGCGGCAATCGCCGCCTTGACGAAAAATGACATGAAACCCAGCTTGACACCGTGTTCCTTCTCGAATTTTTCCTTGTAGCGGCTTCGGATATCCAGCACCGGCTGCATGTTGACCTCGTTGAAGGTGGTAAGAATAGCAGCGGTTTGCTGTGCCTCCACCAGCCTTTCGGCCACACGGGCTCGCAATCGGGTCATCGGCACGCGCTGTTCGGGACGGTCGGCACTCGAAATCAAGGGGGGACTCGATACCGGACGCTCCATTGCAATCTCTGCTGGCGCGAGATTGGCGGGTTTTTCAAGATACGCGAGGACGTCTTCCTTGGTGATGCGCCCACCCGGTCCGCTGCCTGCGATTTCGGCAGGATTGAGGTGATGCTCCGCCACCAGTTTACGTACGGCCGGACTTAGTGAGTGCTGAGTGCTGAGTGCTGAGTTCGGGGTGGTTTTCTCAGGACTCGGTACTACTGTTAACTCAGGACTGTTATTGGCCTCGGTGTCGATCAAGGCAATCACTTCGTCGCTGCTCACGGATTCGCCGTCACCCTTGACGATTTTGGCCAACACACCCGCCTGCGGCGCTGGCAGTTCCAGTACTACCTTGTCGGTTTCGACATCGACCAGGTTTTCGTCACGCGCCACGGCCTCGCCCACCTTCTTGTGCCAGGTCAACAGATTTGCCTCTGCAATGGATTCGGATAGCACCGGGACTTTGACTTCAACTAACATATTAATTTTATCCTGTAATATTATGTTTATTTTTGTTTTATACCAAGCGCTTCATTCACCAAGGCGCTCTGCTGTTCCTGGTGTTTTATCGCATAACCCACCGCGGGCGAGGCCGAAGCAGGACGCCCGGCATAACGCAACGTCTGTTTTTCCGTCAGGCATTCACGCAGATGGTGCTGGGTCTGGTACCACGCTCCCTGGTTCATCGGCTCTTCCTGCGCCCAAACCAGTTCTTTGGCTTTGCTGTAGCGGTTGAGCTCGGCCGTGAACTCTTCCTTCGGGAACGGGTAAAGTTGCTCGATGCGTACGATGGCGACATGATTGAGCTTGTTTTCTCGGCGCGCACGCAATAAATCGTAATAGACTTTACCGCAGCATGACACCAGGCTGGTCACCTGATCGGTGTCGGCAACATCTACTTCGCCGATCACATTCTGGAATTTTCCACGCGCCAATTCCTCCAGAGACGATACCGCGTCCTTATGGCGCAACAAGCTCTTCGGGCTCAGCACGATCAAGGGCTTGCGGTAGGGGCGCAGCATCTGGCGGCGCAGCAGGTGGAAAATCTGCGACGGCGTGGTGGGAATACAGACCTGGATGTTTTCCTCGGCGCACAACTGCAGGTAGCGCTCCGGACGGGCGGAGGAATGTTCCGGCCCCTGCCCCTCGTAGCCATGCGGCAGCAGCATCGTGAGGCCGCACATGCGACCCCACTTGGACTCTCCGGCACTGATGAACTGGTCGATCACCACCTGGGCGCCATTGGCGAAATCGCCGAACTGGGCCTCCCAGATTACCAGCTCGTTGGGCTCCGCGGTGGCATAGCCGTACTCGAAACCCAGTACGGCCTCTTCCGACAGCACCGAGTCGATCACCAGAAAGCGCGGCTGATTTTCTGAAATGTTCTGCAGGGGCAGATAAACACCCGCATCCCACTTTTCCCGGTTCTGGTCATGCCACACGGCATGGCGGTGGAAAAATGTGCCGCGCCCGCTATCCTGGCCGGACAGGCGCACCGCAAAACCGTTTTCCAGCAGTGTCGCGTAAGCAAGATTTTCCGCCATGCCCCAATCGAGCGGCAGCTTGCCTTCCCCCATCAACCGGCGATCGGCAACGATCTTCTCCACCCGAGAATGAAGCTTGAAATCGGGAGGAATTGTGGTCAACACGCCGGACAAGCGCTGCAAGTCGGCGAGCGGCACCTCGGTGCTGACGGAATCGCTCCATTTGCCTTTTCTGAACGGCGACCAGTCGGTCGCAAACGACTTTTTGAAATTCGTCAGCACGGTTTTTGTTACGGAAACGCCGGCGTCCAGATCCGCCCGGTAGGCAGCAACCATCTCGTCGGGATCGTGTGGCGAAAGCACGCGTTCAGCCACCAGCCTGTCGGCATATTGCATGCGGGTGGTGGGATGCAGAGCGATGGTTTTGTACATCAAAGGCTGGGTCACCATCGGTTCATCCTGCTCGTTGTGGCCCAGACGCCGATAGCACACCAGGTCAATGACCACGTCATTATGGAAAGCCATGCGGTAATCGAGGGCGATTTCCGTCACCAGCAGCACTGCTTCGGGGTCGTCGCCATTGACATGAAAAACGGGGGCATTCACCATTTTCGCCACATCGGTACAATACAGCGTGGAGCGGGTATCGCGCGGATCTGAGGTGGTGAAGCCGATCTGGTTGTTGATCACGATATGCACCGTGCCGCCGGTTCCGTAGCCACGTGTTTTGGACAGATTGAGGGTTTCCATCACCACGCCTTGGCCGGAAAAGGCGGCGTCGCCGTGTATCAACACCGGGATCACCTGATCGCCTTCGCGGTCAAAACGGCGCTGTTGGCGCGCGCGTACCGAACCTTCCACCACCGGATTGACAATTTCCAGATGAGAGGGATTGAACGCCAGCGTGAGGTGCATGGCCCCCCCCGGTGTGGCGACATCGGTGGAAAATCCCTGGTGGTACTTGACGTCGCCGGAAGCAAGATTGCTGTGCGCGGCATGCCTGCCTTCGAATTCCAGGAACAGATCGCTCGGCAGCTTGCCTATGGTGTTGACCAGTACATTGAGGCGGCCGCGGTGCGCCATGCCGATCACCATTTCCTGCACGCCCTGGCTACCGGCACGCTGGATCAGGTGATCGAGCAGCGGAATCAGGCTGTCTCCGCCTTCCAGCGAAAAACGCTTCTGCCCGACGTAACGGGTGTGCAGGTATTTTTCCAGCGTTTCTGCCGCCGTGAGCAGCTCCAGGATGCGCCGTTTTCCTTCCGGGGAAAACTGCGGCCGCGCACGGTTTGTTTCCAGCCTGCCCTGTATCCAGCGCTTCTGAACGGTATCGGCGATGTACATGTATTCGGCGCCGATATTGCCGCAGTAGGTTTCCTTGAGAATATGCAGAATATCGTGCAGGGTAGATGAATCAGGCGCGAACAGAGAGCCTGTTTTGAATGTCCTGGACAAATCGGCGTCGGTCAGCCCGTAAAACTCCGGCTGAAGCTCGGGCACGTCGGGCAGCTCCCGCCGCTTGAGCGGATCGACGGTCGCACGCATCATGCCGCGGAAGCGATGGGCGTTGATCAGTTGCAGCACGGCGATCTGCTTGTTGACCAGCGTTTCGACATCGCCCCCCTGCGCCGGGACGCATGGATGCTTGGCACGCTCAGCAAATGATTGCTGCACCTGTGTATGGGCCACATCCCTGGGTACAGCCCCAGAAGTCTGCTGCAGACGGTCGAAATATTTCCGCCATTCCTCGCCGACCTGTGCGGGATTACTTAAATATAGCTCGTACAGCTCCTCGATGAACGGTGCATTGCCATCGTAAAGATATGAGTTCTCCAGCATCTCCTTCATCACACCCATGTTCTCCTCCGTGTAGCTCTAGCGCGCTTCATGGCGCGAGGCGTTTATTCGCGCTGAGACATAGGCACAAAATCCCTTTTCTTCGGCCCCAGGAACAACTGACGCGGGCGGCCGATCTTCTGCTCCGGGTCTGAAATCATCTCGTCCCATTGGGTGATCCAGCCGATGGTGCGGGAAATGGCGAAGATCGCGGTGAACATGTTGGTCGGGATGCCGATCGCACGCAGCACGATGCCGGAATAGAAGTCCACATTCGGGTAGAGCTTTTTCTCGATGAAATACTCATCTTCCAGCGCGACACGCTCAAGTTCGAGCGCAATCTGGAACAGACGATCGTCGTTGCTGCCAAGCTCATCCAGAACTTCGTGACAGGTTTGCCTCATTAAATTGGCTCGTGGATCGAAATTCTTGTACACCCGGTGACCGAAGCCCATTAGACGGAAGGGATTGGTCTTGTCCTTGGCACGCTCGATGAATTTCGGAATATCGGAAACATCTTCGATCTGCTCAAGCATGTTGAGGACCGCTTCATTGGCTCCGCCATGAGCCGGCCCCCACAGAGAAGCAATGCCGGAGGCGATGCAGGCGAAGGGGTTTGCTCCGGAAGATCCCGCCAGGCGGACCGTCGAGGTGGAGGCGTTTTGCTCGTGGTCGGCATGAAGGATAAAGATGCGGTCCAGCGCTCGCACCATCACAGGGTTCGGCACGTATTCCTCGCAGGGCGTGGAGAACATCATATGCAAAAAATTCGCCGCGTAGGAGAGCGAGTTGCGCGGGTAGGAAAAGGGCTGCCCCGTGTTGTACTTGTAGCTCATGGCCGCGATAGTGGGCACTTTGGCCAGCAGGCGGTGGGCGGAAATCTCCCGGTGGCGAGGATTGGACACATCGCCGGAATCCTGGTAGAAGGCGGACAGAGCACCCACCACCCCCACCATCACCGCCATTGGGTGCGCATCGCGACGGAATCCGCGGTAGATATTGTTGATCTGGTCATGCACCATGGTGTGATGACGGATAATGGAATCGAACCTGAGCTTCTGCTCCATGGTGGGCAGCTCGCCGTAATAGAGCAAGTGGCAGACTTCGATGAAATCCGCGCTCTCTGCCAGATGCTCGATAGGATAGCCCCGGTATAACAGCAGGCCCTGATCGCCATCGATGAAGGTGATTTTCGAACGGCAGCTCGCTGTAGATACAAATCCGGGGTCATAGGTAAAGAGGCCGTGTTTCCCCAGATTGCGAATATCGATGACATCGGGGCCAAGTGTGCCGGAAAGGACCGGCAATTCGATTTCTTCGCCACCATCGATTCTGAGATAAGCTTTACGTTCGCTCATAAATTGCGATTCCTCCAGGTCATCATTGCTTGGCTACGGAGATCAACACAGGCGCAGTAATTGCAGCACCCTTTGATTGTCTTCATCTCCGTCCATCTTTTCACCCTGGATCATCCCCCATAAATCATGGTCGGGAAAATTCAGCAGGGTTTTGAATGCTTCCACTTCCAGCAGTGTAAGTTTCTCAAAGTGCTGCGCCAGAAACCGGCCAAGAACGATGTCGAGTTCCAGCATCCCGCGGCGGCAATCCCAGCGCAGCCGCCCCAAGGGCGGCTCAGTGCTGAGTGCCGAGTCCTGAGTGCTGAGTTGGGCGGCGGTTTGTTCTCTTTCGTCGTCTCTAGGCAACATCTGTTTTCACCCCTCGAACTCAGGACTCGGCACTTCGATTTACACTGTTCTCTTGAGCAGCATTTCCTTGATTTTTCCGATCGCCCGGGTCGGATTCAGGCCTTTCGGGCAAACATCCACACAAGTCATGATACTGTGGCAGCGGAATAAACGGTAGGGGTCTTCTAGGTTGTCCAGCCGTTCGGCGGTTGCCTGGTCACGACTATCGGCGATAAAACGATAGGCTTGCAACAGACCAGCCGGGCCGACGAACTTGTCCGGATTCCACCAGAATGACGGACAGGAAGTGGAACAACAGGCGCATAGAATGCACTCGTACAACCCATCCAGCTCCTCGCGGTCCTCGGGCGATTGCAGGCGCTCGATTTCCGGTTCTGGGTCGCCGTTGATCAGATAGGGCTTGATCGAGCGGTATTGCTTGTAAAACTGGCTCAGATCCACCACCAGATCACGCACCACCGGCTGGCCGGGCAAGGGGCGCAGCTCGATCGGCTCCTTTAATTCCGACAGCGGCGTGACGCAAGCCAGGCCGTTGCGTCCGTTGATGTTCATGGCATCCGAACCGCATACGCCTTCGCGACAGGAACGGCGCACGCTCAGGGTTTCGTCCTGGGCCTTGATCAACAGAATCGCATCCAGCAACATCATGTTGCCCGCGTCTATATCCAGATCGTAAGCCTGCATATAGGGTTTGGCGTCGGTTTCCGGGTTGTAGCGGTAGATTAAAAAGCGCATTCGCTTCTCCTGGTGATGGGTGATGAGGAATGGGTGATGGGGAAAACCATCACCGTTTACCCATTACTCAATATGTCCTTGCCTTGGGCTGGAAAGAATCCACGGACAGCGGTTTCAGCCGTACCGGCTTGAAATCCAGGCGGTGTCCATCGCTGAAATACAAGGAATGCTTCAGCCAGTTGCTGTCGTCCCGCTGCGGATAGTCGTCGCGCGCGTGGGCGCCTCGGCTCTCCTTGCGGGCAGCGGCGGAGATCATGGTCGCCAGCGCCACTCCCAGCAGGTTCTCAAGTTCCAGCGCTTCGATCCGTCCGGTATTGTAGATCCTGCTGTGGTCGCGCAGCGCCACGTCCGGCAGGCGCGCGGCGATTTCCAGCATTTTTTTCACGCCCTCCTGCAGCACTTCTTCGGTACGGAAGACGCCGCAGTGCTTCTGCATGGTTTTGCTCATCTGTTCGCGCAACTCGTCCACGGTGATGCCGTCGCGCTTGTCGTCCCAGCGCGCGAGACGCGCCATCGACCGGTCCAGCGCGCCATCCGGCACCGGCCGCGGGAACGGGTTTTCCTTGAGGTATTCGATCACATGGTTGCCGGCGGCGCGCCCGAACACGATCAGGTCGAGCAGAGAGTTGCTGCCCAGGCGGTTGGCGCCATGCACCGAGACGCAGGCACATTCGCCGATGGCGTACAGTCCGAGCACTGCTTCCTCGGGACCGGTTTGGGTCGGCATGACCACTTGGCCCTGCAGGTTGGTGGGAATGCCGCCCATCATGTAGTGCACCGTCGGCACCACCGGGATCGGCGCCTCGATCGGGTCGATGTGGGCAAACTTGAGAGACAGTTCGCGGATGCCGGGCAGTCGCTGCCTGATGACCTCCGGGCCGAGATGATCGAGCTTCAGTTCGACGTAATCGCTGTCCCTGCCGCAGCCCCGCCCCTCGTGGATTTCCACTGCCATGGCGCGGGACACCACGTCGCGCGAGGCGAGGTCCTTGGCATTCGGCGCGTAGCGCTCCATGAAGCGTTCGCCGTTCTTGTTGACGAGGTAGCCGCCCTCGCCGCGCACCCCTTCCGTGACCAGCACGCCGGCACCGGCGATGCCGGTGGGGTGGAACTGCCAGAACTCCATGTCTTCCAGCGGGATGCCAGCCCGTAGAGCCATTGCCAGGCCATCTCCGGTATTGATCAGGGCGTTGGTGGTCGCGTTGAAGATGCGCCCGGCACCGCCTGTCGCGATCAGAGTGGCACGCGCTTCGATAAAAACAGGCTCGCCTGATTCTATCCCCAGCGCGACCACGCCCAGCGCGTAACCGTGGTCGTCCATCACCAGATCAAGCGCAAAATATTCCTCGAAAAAATGCGTCTTAGCGGCGATATTGCGCTGGTAGAGGGTGTGCAGCATGGCGTGACCGGTGCGGTCGGCAACGGCGCAGGTGCGCATCACCGGGGTGCCGCCGTAATTCTGCGTCATGCCGCCGAACGGACGCTGGTAGATCTTGCCGTTGGGCAAACGGTCGAACGGCATGCCGAAATGCTCCAGTTCGATCACCGCCTCGTTGGCCTGGCGGCACATGAACTCGATGGCATCCTGGTCGCCAAGATAGTCGGAACCCTTCACGGTGTCGTACATGTGCCAGTGCCAGTTGTCCTCGTTGACGTTGCCTAAAGATGCAGCAATGCCGCCCTGGGCGGAAACGGTATGGGAACGGGTCGGAAACACTTTGGAGACCACCGCCACCTTGAGATCGGCGTGAGCCAGTTGCAGCGCTGCACGCAGCCCCGCCCCGCCGCCGCCAATGATGACCGCGTCGAAAGTACGTTTGGCGATGCTCATTGGATACCCCAGAGAATTTGTAACGACCAGGCGGCATAGGCGATGAGAGAGAGGATTACCGACACTTCGGCCACCAGCCTGATGCCGACGGGCTTGACGTAATCCATGAAAATGTCGCGCATCCCCACCCAGGCGTGAAGGTAAAGGCTAAGCAGGAACAACAGGCTCGCCAGGCGCACCAGTTGGGACTGAAGCAGGTTGCTCCAGTCCGCATAGTGCAAAGGCTGGTGGGTAAGGAGGAAGCCCGCTATGAACAGGATGTACAAGGCCATGACCACCGCGGTAACACGCTGCACCAACCAGTCGCGCATCCCATAGTGGGCGCCGGTAACAATGCGGTTCACCATAGCCAAACTCCTGTTAGCAAGGTCAGACAGATTGTCGCCGTCATCACCAGCCAGCTGTTGCGGCGTGTCTGCGGCAAATCCAGGCCGAGATCCATGTCCATGGCGATGTAACGTAGTCCGGCGAAAAAGTGGTGGAACAAGCTCCACAGCAGCCCGAGCAGAATCAGCTTGACCAACGGATGGGAAAAGGCGCGTCGCACAGCCTCGAAGGATTCAGGGGAAGCCAGAGAGGCCTGCAATCCAAGCAGCAACAAGGGGATCGCCAAAAACAACAGTGCCCCGCTGACACGATGAAGGATGGATACCACGCCCGGCAGGGGTAATTTTATCCGGAACAGATTGAGGTACTTGGGGCGCTTATTTGCCATGGCCGATCCTCTTTATTCGGCGGCTTTTGCTACCGCTTGCGGAATGCGCTCGATCAGCCGGGGATCGAACGGTGTGGGCAGAATATAGTCCTTGCCGAAGAACATTTTTTTGCCGTTATAGGCCTTGATCACCTCTTCCGGCACCGGTTCGCGCGCCAGATCGGCGAGTGCCTTCACCGCGGCGAGCAGCATTTTTTCGGTGATCTGCCTGGCGCGGGCATCCAGCGCGCCGCGAAAAATGAAAGGAAAGCCAAGCACGTTGTTAACCTGGTTGGGATAATCCGAACGGCCGGTGGCCATGATCAGATCGTCGCGCGCCGCGTGGGCATCCTTGGGCAAAATCTCAGGGTCGGGATTGGCCATGGCAAACACGATCGGCTTGGCCGCCATGCTTTTTATCATCTCCTGCGTCACCAGGTTGGGGCCGGAAACGCCGATGAAAACGTCCGCACCGGTCATCGCTTCAGTCAGCGTGCGCAACGGGGTGTCCTTGGCGAATTCCTGCTTGTAAACGTTGAGGTCGGTGCGCCCGGTGTGGATCACGCCCTTGCTGTCCACCAGCGTCATGTTCTCCTTCTTCGCCCCCATCGCGATCAGGAGGCGCATTCCGGCAAGGCCGGCGGCGCCGGCGCCCAGACATACCAGTTTCACGTCTTCCAGTTTCTTGCCCTGGATTTCCAGCGCGTTGAGCAGGCCCGCGCAAATAATCACCGCCGTGCCATGCTGGTCATCGTGAAAAACAGGAATATCCAGGCGCTCCTTGAGCGCTTTCTCGATCACGAAGCAATGGGGCGCGGCGATATCTTCCAGGTTGATGCCGCCGAAGGTCGGAGATATGTTGACCACAGTTTCGATGAAGGATTCGACGCTGGGCGCATTAACTTCGATATCGAAAACATCGATCCCGGCAAAGCGCTTGAAAAGGATCCCCTTCCCTTCCATCACCGGCTTGCTCGCCAGCGGCCCCAGGTTACCCAGACCGAGAATGGCGGTGCCGTCGCTGATCACCGCGACCAGGTTGCCTTTGTTGGTGTAGCGATAGGCATTTTCCGGATTTTTGCCGATTTCGCGCACCGGTTCGGCGACACCCGGCGTATAAGCAAGGGAAAGATCCTGTGCAGTGGCACAGGGCTTGGAAGATTCGACTGAAATCTTTCCCGGTTTGGGAAATTCGTGATAATCAAGCGCCTGCTGTTTGAGCGTAGTCATAAAGTTCCTAGTTTTGAAATCATCCCAGTTCGTTCAGATAGCAATGATGCTTGGTATTGCAGCGGCTGACACGCCATTCCACCGGTTGATCGCCATAGGTATAAGCCACCCGGTCGATATCCAGCAGCGGCGTTCCAGAAGAAACTCCAAGCGGCCCTGCTGTGGCCTCATCCGCAGCAACAGCCTGGATCCGCTCCTCGGCACGGATGATCCGTGTGCTATAGCGGGCTTCATAAAGGCTGTAGAGTGTGCCCTGAAATTCATTGATCAGGGCCTCGCTCAAGCCCTTGAACAAACTTGCCGGCAAACAGATGTCGTCAAGGATCACGGGCTCACCTGAAAACCTGAGCAGGCGTCTTACCATCATGACAGGCGCTCCGCGCTTGATGCCGAGACGGTCTGCGGCAGTGCTGTCGGCCTTGCCGCGTTCGCAGTGCAACACCTCGCTGACCGGAAACTCTTTCTTGCCGCTCAACTCGACAATGCGCAGAAAACGGTATTGGGTATGCTCTTCGGTATGGGTGGCAACGAATGTTCCCTTCCCCTGGCGCCGCACCAGAATATTTTCCGCCGCGAGTTCATCGATGGCCTTGCGCACCGTGCCCTGACTGACCTTGAACCGACTCGCCAATTCCAACTCGCTGGGAATGACCTCGCCCGGCCGCCATTCACCCGCCACCAGGCTTTGTGTGATCAGAATCTTGATCTGCTCGTAGAGCGGCCTGAAAGTAGGTGTCGAATGCGATTTAGTCATGGAATCCCCTTCATTGCTAACCGTAGCATGATTGCCAGAATTAATCCACTATCTTATATAAGATATATGACATAAGCTAAATTATTGACATATAGCTTATTCGATTACATTATACATATTCTTCGGGTTAATTTGCCTTGCAAAACAACAAAGGCTGTCACAGAAGGGGTTGCCATGACCAATATCTCATCTGCCGGGGCGCGCTTCCGCGCCGCTGTCGCTGCCGAGAAACCGCTGCAGGTGATGGGCGCGATCAATGCCTACCATGCCAAGCTGGCTGAGCATACGGGCTACAAGGCTCTGTACATCTCCGGCGGCGGAGTTGCCGCCGGCTCGCTGGGCCTGCCCGACCTCGGCATTTCCACCCTGGACGATGTGCTCACCGATGTGCGCCGCATCACCGACGCCACCAACCTGCCAGTGCTGGTGGATATCGATACCGGTTTTGGCGGCGCATTCAACATTGCCCGCACAGTAAAATCCATGATCAAATTCGGCGCAGGCGCGGTGCATATCGAGGATCAGGTACAGGCCAAGCGCTGCGGACATCGCCCCGGCAAGGCGATCGTTTCACTGCCTGAAATGGTGGACCGCGTAAAGGCTGCGGTGGATGCCAGGACCGATTCCGAGTTCGTCATCATGGCCCGCACCGATGCCTTGGCGGTGGAAGGGCTGGAGTCAGCCATCGAGCGTGCCTGCGCCTGTGTCGAGGCGGGTGCGGACATGATTTTCCCCGAGGCGATGACCGAGCTGTCCATGTACAAAACATTCTCGGACTCTGTAAAGGTGCCGGTACTGGCCAACATCACCGAGTTTGGCTCAACCCCCCTCTACACAGTGGACGAGCTGCGCGAGGCCGGCGCCAGCCTGGTGCTCTACCCGCTGTCCGCCTTCCGCGCCATGAATCAGGCGGCATTGGCCGTTTACGAAACGATCCGTCGCGACGGCACGCAGAAGAATGTGCTCGGCCTGATGCAGACACGCACGGATCTATACGATCACCTCGGCTACCATGCATTTGAACAAAAACTGGATCAATTATTTGCCCAGGAGAAGAAAGCATGACTGAAGCGGATAACGCGCCAAAAAAGAAAAAGTCGGTTGCCCTTTCCGGCGTCAACGCCGGCACTACGGCGGTGTGCACTGTCGGCCATAGCGGCAACGACCTGCACTACCGCGGCTACGACATCCTGGAACTGGCGGAAAAATCCACTTTCGAGGAAGTGGCATACCTGCTGGTCCACGGCGAGCTGCCCACCCAGTCCGAATTGGGCGAATACAAGACAAAGCTTAAAGGCCTGCGCGGCCTGCCGCCACAATTGCAAACGGTGCTCGAACAGATCCCCTCCTCGGCGCATCCGATGGACGTGATGCGTACCGGCTGCTCGATGCTGGGCACCCTGCTAACAGAGCATGCCGACCGCAACGTGCAGGGCGCGCGGGACATCGCAGACCGGCTGGTCGCCTCGTTCGGCTCGATGCTGCTGTACTGGTATCACTATAGCCACAACGGCAAGCGCATCGCGGTGGAAACCGGCGACGACACCGTGGCCGGGCATTTTCTCCACCTGCTGCATGGCAAGACGCCGTCCGAACTCCACCGCAAGTCGCTGGACACCTCGCTGATCCTGTACGCCGAGCATGAATTCAACGCCTCGACCTTCGCCGCCCGCGTCATCGCGGGCACCCTGTCGGACATCCATTCCTGCATCACCGGGGCGATAGGCGCGCTCAGAGGCCCAAAACACGGCGGCGCCAATGAAGCGGCGATGGAGATCATCCAGCGCTACCATAGCCCGGACGAGGCTGAGTCCGACATTCGCCAACGCGTCGCGCGCAAGGAAATCATCATCGGCTTCGGCCACCCCGTCTATACCATCGGCGATCCGCGCAACGTTGCGATCAAGGCCGTATCGCGCCGCCTGTGCGAGGACGGCGGCAACATAACCTTGTTCGATATTTCCAACCGCATCGAATCGGTCATGTGGGAAACCAAGAGAATGTTTCCCAACCTCGACTGGTATTCCGCCTCCAGCTACCACATGATGGGTGTGCCGACCGGGATGTTCACCCCCCTCTTCGTGATTTCACGCACCACCGGCTGGGCGGCACATGTGATCGAGCAGCGCATCGACAACAGGATCATCAGGCCGAATGCCGAATATGTCGGGCCGGAGAACAGGCCTTATGTGCCGATTGAACAAAGATAATAATTCTCACCACAGAAACGCAGAGGTTTTTGAGAAAAGGGTTTTCTCTGTGCCTCTGTGGTTAATGCTTTTTAAAAGGAACTTACCCCCATGTCAGCCCATATTTCCAACGTCCGCCCCGAGCCCGATCAGGTGCTGGTGGATATCGCCGACTACGTCTGCGATTATGAAATCACATCCGCCGAGGCCTACGACACCGCCCGCTACTGCCTGATGGACACCCTGGGCTGCGGCCTGGAGGCGCTTTCCTATCCCGCCTGCACCAAGCTGATGGGGCCGATTGTGCCCGGCACGGTGGTGCCAAACGGCGCCAGGGTTCCCGGCACGCAATTCCAGCTCGACCCGGTAAAGGCCGCATTCGATATCGGCGCGCTGGTGCGCTGGCTGGATTTCAACGACACCTGGCTTGCCGCCGAATGGGGCCATCCCTCCGACAACCTGGGCGGCATCCTCGCCACGGCCGACTGGCTGTCTCGCACCCGCGTGTCACAGGGCAAGTCGCCGCTGACGATGAAGGACGTGTTGACGGCCATGATCAAGGCGCACGAAATCCAGGGCGTGCTGGCGCTGGAAAACAGCTTCAACCGCGTCGGCCTGGATCACGTGATTCTGGTAAAAGTGGCCTCTACCGCGGTGGTGACCAAACTGCTCGGCGGCACCCGCGAGGAAATCATCAACGCCGTTTCCCATGCCTGGATCGATGGCCAGAGCCTGCGCACTTACCGCCATGCGCCCAACACCGGCCCGCGCAAATCCTGGGCGGCCGGCGACGCCACGAGCCGCGCCGTACGCCTGGCGCTGATGGCCTTGAAGGGCGAAATGGGCTATCCCTCCGCACTGACCGCCAAGACCTGGGGCTTCTACGACGTTTCCTTCAAGGGCCAGCCATTCAAATTCCAGCGTCCTTACGGTTCCTACGTCATGGAACAGATCCTGTTCAAGATTTCCTTCCCTGCCGAGTTTCACTCCCAGACCGCAGTGGAGTGTGCCATTCAACACCATGCGCAGGTGGCCGACAGGCTGGACACACTGGAAAAGATCGCGCAGATCGACAAGATCGTCATTACCACGCACGAATCGGCGCTCCGCATCATCGACAAAAAAGGGCCGTTGCACAACCCCGCCGACCGCGACCACTGCATTCAGTACATGACCGCCATCGGCCTGCTGAAAGGCAATCTTAGCGCCGCCGATTATGAGGACGATGCCGCCGCCGATCCGCGCATTGACGCCCTGCGCGATAAAATGGTGTGCGTTGAAAGTCCGCAATACACCAAGGACTACCTCGATCCTGAGAAGCGCTCGATCGCCAACGCAATGCAAATTTTCTTCAAGGACGGCACAAAATCCGAAAACATCGCGGTTGAATACCCCATTGGTCATCGGCGCCGCCGTGCCGAGGGGATCCCTGAATTAATCAAAAAATTCAAGGTTAATCTGGCACGGAGATTCCCAGCCAAGCAGTCCCATGCTGTTCTGGCCTTGTGCCTGAATCAGCAGGGATTGGAAGCCACACCGGTGAACGAGTTCGTCGACATGCTGGTGATTTGATTTAACCCGGATTGTCCAATAGACCATCAATGCGTCATTCCCGCGAAGGCGGGAATCCAGTTGATTGAAAAATTCCCGCGTAGCGGGTCAATAATGAGATTTTGTCCGCTTCGCGGAGCGCTATTCTTGCTGGATTCCCGCCTTCGCGGGAACGACGGTGCTAATGGACAATCCGGGTTTAGCTGACCGTCGCTGGAATGCTATTCTTTCCCGTATTCCAGCGGCCACCTGGCCGTCAGGTAATCAAGGATATCCCGGTCGAAATCCCTGGACCAGCAAGTCCAAACGACATCGCTTTTATCGAGCTTGGTCAGCTTCCTGCTCTTGATGTTGACGCTCAGCACCGGCAGATCCTGATGGCGATAGGCTTCAACCTCCCCCTCACTCCCTTCTTCGCCGTCAAAAAACAGCCATTCGGCGTGGAACTCACCCTGTAGCCGCTCCAGTTCGTGGCACATGTCTTCTTCAACCGGAAGAGGAGGGTCGATCCGTTTCTGCTTTCCGGAGGAATAGTCGAATTTCCATCCGCCATACGGATCTGACCCTTCGGTCGCAAAAAAGGAGGTCGTCTGGGTCGAGAAGAAATTTTCCAGCTTGAAAAAGGCCGGGGGGTAATCCCCATCACTATGGCCAATCCACCAGCCATACACATCCTTGCCCGCTTCGATGTAAACAACGGCACACATCAACCCCGCGCCCCTGGGCGCAAAAGCGAAAAAAGTCTGGGGGATTTTCATTATCGCCAGTCCTATCTGGTTTGTACGAAAGGATAGCGCTGCCGCAGATCGCGGTTCAGCAGGGCTATGCCGCATTCCTGGCCGATGGTCTCAGCAGCGACGATGTAATCGGCATCCTCGAAAGAAGTCCTCAATTGCCGGCCCTCCCTCTCGGCCAGGGAAAAGATGTGATCGGCGACGCTGCGCTCCACTTCGGGGCTCATTACCTGCCCGATGAGTCCTCGTCTTTCCAGGCGCACATAAAATGTCCCGCCTGAAATGCGGCGGACAAATGGGGTGACTGCCTCCTTCAACTGCTCCGCAAGGGTTTCCGGCGTGAAGTGGAAAATTCGTTCTATGGGAATCACCCGCCCCAGATCCTCCACCCATGGCGCGCCCTCCTCTTCGGCCTGCCGGATTGCCTCCAGGAAATTCATGACATCCTCCACATAACCCACACACACATCCTTGAACTGGGTCATACGAAATTTCCCCATCGAGCCAAGCTCGTGCAGCAGGTGATGCTCGCAGCCTGGGCCCGGCAAGCTAGTCACAACCATGTTCCAGTTCATCAATTAGCATCTCCCGTCCCGTGCCCGCTACCTACTCAGCTCCTTCGCCTATAATCTCAGTATAGGCAAGCCGCATTGAAATGCTCACGATCTCGGCCCCTCTCTCTAACAGGACACAATTCGGAGATGTACCCTTGGAGTTGCCATGAAGGCATTGATAATCAGCGCAGACCATTTCGAGGATACCGAGCTATTGTTTCCTTTCTACCGCTTGCAAGAGGAAGGTTGGGAGGTGGACATCGCATCCATTGCCAAGGGGAAAATAAATGGCAAGCACGGGTATGAAGTTAGCGTGAACAGGGCGCTGCGGGATATCAACCCAAATGAATATGACGCCCTCATCCTTCCTGGCGGCAAGGCACCCGCGACGCTTCGCAAGGAGCGGGCCGCCATCGAGATTGCGCAGGATTTCTTCCGCAGGAACAAACTGGTCGCCGCCATTTGCCATGGTCCGCAAATATTGGTCACGGCGGACGTCCTGACAGGGCGACGTGCCACCTGCTACAGGTCCGTCGCCGAGGAACTAAAGGAATCAGGCGCACTTTATGAAGATAGCGAGGTGGTGGTGGACGGCAACCTTGTCACGTCCCGACAGCCCTCCGACCTGCCCGCCTTCATGCGCGAGGTTGTCAGTCAGCTGGGAAAGGCGTCACAGTGAAGAATTCATCGCATTTCCAGCATCTCGACAGGCTCGCAGCGACAAAGGTGCATACAGCATGAAAAAAATACGGCTTGCCATCATCGGCCTGGGGAATCTGGGGCGCAAATGCGCCGAGGCCATATTTGCCGACCAAGCCACGGTACTGGCTGGTATTGTGCGGCGCACCGGCAGCCCCCCCGCTCCCTGGCTGGAAGTACCCGCCGTTACCCATATCAGCGAGCTGAAGGAAGTTGATGCCGCGCTCATCTGCGTTCCTCCCGATGCGGTAATGGGAATTGCCAAAGACCTTCTGCAAAGCCGCATTCCCGTGGTGGAATGCGCACGACTCCACGGCGAAGCCTTCCTCAGACATAAGTCAGAAATACATCGTGTCGCGCTTCTTCACAAAGTGCCGGCTGTCGTTGGTGCGGGATGTGATCCGGGCGCACTCTCCCTGTTCCGCAGCTATTTCGCGTTGCTGGCCCCCCACGGGCATACGCAAACCAGCCTGCATACCGGGACTAGCCTGCACCATACACTGGCAGCGGCGGGCATCAAGGGTGTCAGGAAAGCGCTGGCGACAGAACTCAAATCCACGGGGGGAACAATCCAACGCTATGTTTATGTTGAATTGGAACCATCGGCAGATGCGGCCGAAGTGGAGTACGCTATTGTCAATGACCCCCTCTTCCTCGATGAACAAACTTTGGTATTTCCAGTACCCAGTATTGCCGCGCTGGAAGAAACAAACCGTGGCGTGTTGCTGGAGCGCCGCGCCACACCGGGAGAAACCGGCCATTCCTCTTTTTTACTGGAAGCGCGCTTCGACGAGGCGGGGCTTGCTGCGCGGATGATGCTTGCCGCGGCGCGGTCATTTCCGGTTCTACACGCAGGCGCCTATTCCCCGCTCGACCTGCCGCTGGGTGCGTTGTGGGGGGAGCAGCGCCCTGCCGCGGAAAAGGAGTGGCTGTAATTCACCAAATTTTTATGTCACTAAAGGAGAGCAAAATGAAAACCCGATTCGCAGGTTTCCAACCCATCCGGCCCGACCGTCTGATTTGGGGGCAGGAATATCGGCACGACGCCTATAAATCAAAGCACAAACTGCCGGAACCCACGGTTTGCCCGCAATGCGGCGCCGTGTTCCACGAGGGGCGCTGGCAATGGCTGTCAAAGCCAGCCCAGGCCCACGAAGAGATGTGTCCTGCCTGTCACCGCATCCATGACGAATTTCCGGCCGGATTTGTGACCGTGGGCGGTTCATTTTTCAAGGAACACCGCGAGGAATTGTTGCATCTGGTA
>JAJYUW010000028.1 GCA_021792335.1 Pseudomonadota bacterium
TGGGCGCCGCGCGGGTTGTACTTCATGGTGCAGGAGCCGAGCGGGTAAAAGTGGGTGTCGATCGAAAAATTCTTCTGCGACAACCGGGTGTAATGGCGCACCGCGTCCATCTCGGAGACTTCCGGCAGCAGCGGCCGCTGGGTGCGCCGCAAATGCGCCGGAATATCGCTCAGATCTGCCCGGACCGAGGGTGCCTGGGCCGGGTTTTTGCGGCCGGGGCGGGAGAGTTCGAAAATCAGCATGTACAGGCTATCCTTTCAGCGCCGCCAGCACCGCATCGTAATCCGGTTCATCGGTCACTTCCGGCACCAGCTGCGAATACATCACCCTGTCGTCCTCGTCGAGCACGATCACCGCCCGGGCGCACAGTCCGGCGAGCGGATAGGTCTTGATCAGCACGCCGTAATCCTTGGAAAAATCGCGTCCGCGCAAGGTGGAAAGCATGATCACCTTGTCCAGTCCTTCCGCGCCGCAAAAGCGCGCCTGGGCAAACGGCAGGTCGGCGGAAATCACCAGCACCACGGTATTGCTCAAGCGGCTCGCCTCTTGGTTGAACTGGCGGGTGGACGCGGCGCACACCGGCGTGTCGATGCTGGGCACGATGCTCAGAACCTTGCGTTTGCCCGCGAACTGGCTCAGCGAGACATCATTCAGGCTGGTGTCCACCAACATGAAACTGTGCACCGATTCGCCCGGCCGGGGGAAATGGCCGAGGACTTCGAGAGGACTGCCTTCCAACGTAACGGTTGCCATGATCGCGTCTCCTTCTTCTGAACTAATAAACTACCACTTGCTGGTGGCAGACGGTTTAAGGCGGGTGCAGGAGGGCCCGGCGCTACGGCGGGAAACGATCCGCTCGAGGTGCTCCAGGAATTTCCGGATATCTGCCGGGGTTTTGGTTTCCGTGGCGCACACCATCAGGGCATTGCCCAGTTCCGGATAATAGGGTGTCAAATCCAGGCCGCCTATCATGCCCTGCGCTTCCATGGCGCGCAACACGTCGGCAACGGGCACCTCGAAGGTGATCACCACCTCGTGGAAGAACGGCTCCGAAAACACCCGCTCCACCCCCGCGATCATGGCCGCCTGCTGCGCCAGGGAACGGGTGTTGGCATGGCAGGCTGCGGCCACGCGCTCCAGCCCGTCCTGGCCGAGCAGGGCGAGATGAATCACCGCCGCCGTCACCATCAGTCCCTGATTGGTGCAGATGTTGGATGTCGCCTTGGCGCGGCGGATGTGCTGCTCCCTGGCCTGCAGGGTGAGACAAAAGCCGGGCTTGCCATCCATATCCACGGTACGGCCGACGATGCGCCCCGGCACCTGGCGTGCCAGCGCCTGCTTGCAGCACAGAAAGCCGAAATACGGGCCGCCCGAGGAGAGCGGCGCACCCAGCGGCTGGCCCTCGCCCACGGCGATGTCGGCACCCTTGCCGCCCCACTGGCCGGGAGCCTTGAGCAAACCGAGTGAAACCGGATTGACCGCGCCGATCACCAGCATGCCCTGGGCATGCGCCCAATCGGTCAAGGCGTCGACTTCTTCCAGCACGCCGAAAAAATTGGGCTGCTGGATCACGAGCGCGGCGAAATCGCCGCCTTCGAAAGACTTCAACGCCTCGGGCACGGTGTCGCCGCCGCCGGTGCGGTAGGGTACCGGCACCAGCTCTATGCCCTGGTTTTTCACCAGCGCTTCGGTCACCTGCCGCCACAAAGGATGCACGCTGGCCGGCACCAGGATGCGGCGCGACGACTTGTGCGCGCGCACCGCCATCAGCACCGCCTCGCCCAGGGCGGAAGCGCCGTCATACAGGCTGGCATTGGAAACGTCCATGCCGGTCAGCGATGCCATCATGGTCTGGAATTCGTACAGCAGTTGCAGCGTGCCCTGGCTCGCCTCCGCCTGATAGGGCGTGTAGGCCGAGTAAAATTCGCCGCGGCCCGCAATCTGCCACACCGCTGCCGGGATATGGTGCTCGTAGGCGCCCGCCCCGATGAAATTCAGGTAGCGCCCGTCCTGTTCCGCCCGTTCCTGCATCAGGCGGGCCGCAGCCATTTCATTCAGGGCCGGCGGCACATCTTCCTGCTTGCCCGCGCGCAGCGAGGGCGGGATTTCGTCGAACAGGTCTTCGACCGAGGCCGCGCCTATCGAATCCAGCATGGTGCGGACATCTTCTTCGGTGTGAGGTATAAAAGGCATGATTTTTTATTTAAAAAACTTAAGCAACCGCGGCATCCCGGCGGTTGATAATTAATGGGCTTCGCTTTCAACCAGAGCCCGGTATGCCGCCGCATCGAGCAGGCCGTCCAGATCGGCGGGGTTGGCCGGCTTGATCTTGAACATCCATGCGGCATAGGCGTCCTGGTTGACCTTTTCAGGGGTGTCCGTCACCTCGGCGTTGACCGCGACCACTACACCGGCCACCGGCGCGTAGACATCGGAGGCGGCCTTGACCGACTCGACCACCGCGCATTCCTCGCCAGCGGCAAGCTGGCGACCGACAGCGGGGCTCTCCACATACACCATGTCTCCCAGCAACTCCTGGGCATGGTGGGTAATGCCGATGGCAACCAGACCGTCCGCTTCCAGCTTAGCCCATTCGTGGGATTTAGTGTATTTCAGGTTGGCGGGAATGCTCATTTGTTCTCTCCTAGGTTTGTATTCTTACACCGCGAAGACGCAAAGAAACCCGATTCAATTCCTGGCGTTCTTCGCGAGGTTGCAGTTCATAAATTTATCAGGCTTTTGCCGTTGCGTGCGAAGGGCAATTTCACCACTTTCGCGTTCAGCAGCTTGTCGCGAATCTCCACCTGCACCGTATCGCCCAGCGCCACTGCCAGCGGCAGACGGGCGAAGGCGATGGATTGGTTCAGGGTGGGAGAAAAACTGCCGCTGGTGATCTCGCCGGGGCCATGGGGGGTGACCACTTTCTGGTGGCCGCGCAGCACGCCCTTGTCGAGCAGGACCAGACCGAGCATCTGCATGGCTGCCGGCTGTGCCAGCAGCGCCTGCTTGCCGATGAAATCGCGCGGGCTGGTCAGGTCCACCGTCCACGCCAGGCCGGCCTCGAGCGGGTTGACGTTGTCATCCATGTCCTGGCCGTAGAGATTCATCCCCGCCTCCAGGCGCAGCGTATCGCGCGCGCCCAGGCCGATCGGCGCGACGCCCAGTCCGTGCAGGGTTTTCCACAAAGCGGCCGCTTCCTGCTGCGGCAGCATGATCTCGAAACCATCCTCGCCGGTATAGCCGGTGCGGCCGATGAAATACTGGGCGAATCCGGCAGCCTGGAACGGCTTGAGGGGTTCGGTCGCGGCGCGCGCGCCGGGGATCGCCTGCCACACCTTCTCCCGCGCCTGTGGCCCCTGCACCGCAATCATCGCCAGGTCGCGCCGCGGCTTGATGCTCAGTTGCGGGGCGCGGGCGGCGCGCTGCCGCTCCATCCACGCCACATCCTTTTCCGCCGTACCAGCGTTGACCACGATGCGGAACCAGTCATCAGTCATGAAATACACGATCAGGTCGTCGATCACGCCGCCCACCGGATTCAGCATGCAGGAATAGAGCGCCTTGCCCGGCTCCTTCAGCTTGTCGACGTTGTTGGCGAGCAGGTAGCGCAGGAATTCGCGGATGCCGGCACCGGTGACGTCCACCACCAGCATGTGGCAAACGTCGAACATGCCGGCAGCGCGCCGTACCTGGTGGTGCTCATCGATTTGCGAGCCGTAGTTCACCGGCATGTCCCAGCCGCCGAAATCGACCATGCGGGCACCCATGTCGCGGTGTGTTTGATTGAGCGGAGTTTGTTTCAGCATGTTATTGGCCCGGAAATAATAAAGGGGTGAGGCCGGATATACGGCTTCACCCCTCTGTCCTGTGTACCTGAGAGATTGCGAGGGAACATTTTTCATTGACCATCGCGTGCCCCTTCGGTGGTCGGCCCGAGCCAACGCTCTCCAGAGTTGCCTTTCCCTTGCGGTTCATGATGCCTGAGCGGTTACGGGTGTTTGCGCCTTCGGCGGTGCGGTCGAACGCACGCTCTCCCGCAAGATTTTTACGGCAATGGCACTATACCCTATGCCCCCTCACCGTGACAAGGCGACTGGCAGCCTGTCGGGTGGGCCAGAGGGGGGCGGGGTAAAACAGAGTGTCCTGAAGCTTGTGTGAAAAGCGCAAGCGCTACGCTTCATCGGTGCCCGCAGGGTCGGAAACAAGCGGAAGGGGTGGTTTCGACACATAGCGGGCTGTCGCATCACGTCACATCCAATTAACCATCCAAAATGGAGCGGCGTAATCATCTAACTGCCAAGGCGCGAACGATCATTTGCTGCACTCCTGATGTTGCGTGAAGTGGGATTAATTCAACCTCTGGGTGCGATGAGGCGAACACCCGAAAAATCTCGTCGGCAAAAGCTTGACCGATCTCTTCGACGCCTGTGAAGTCCAGCACTACCGTCTTAAATTTCTCAAAACGAGAAACCAGACGTTTTGCCTGCGAGCGTGAAACAAGCTTCTCACCTTCATGACGAGCCAATCTAACCGGAACAATGGTTTTGCTGAAAGTAAATTCGTCAGGCGCAGCAAACTGTGAGTAGACCGAATTAAGCGTACGTTGACTATCGTTATCCAACTTCAAGAACACGCGCGTCCCTGGAATATCCTTGTCATCATCAATCAGCCAATCATCCTGTTCTGCCTTGTGAGAAAAATAGAGCGTACGCGACATAATTACAAATGAATCAAAAGCTCTCGAGGTAAAAAAAATGCCCTCTCCAGAATGGTTAGCCGGATCTGTTGTGAACTTTCCTTTCGCCAGCTCTAAGATCGCCTCTCTAGGGTCGTAAAGATTCCCTAACCGCTGAATACGGTGAAAAATACCTTCCCCGTCATCATTAATCCAAACTTCTACGTCGAGCGCGGTACGAGCAAAATGAACTGTGAGCATAGTTCCTTCGGAATGATCTATGGCGTTATTCACCATTTCCGTGACACCGTAATGCCACATATCGCGCACATTTTCTGGTAAATCGGTCAGAAGTGGCGCCAAGTTTTCAAGCCAAACTATATCTTCCCGCAAACCACCTAAAGGGAATCTCCAAGATTTTTCAACCAATGGAATAAGCCAAGAAACTTTTACGTTCCCCTTGCCGGTAGAGATGATCAGTTTATCTCCCTCAAGGGCTTGTAGATGACGGCTTGCAGCTTGCTTTGATATACCAAAATGCCGAGCCGTTTCAGAAGCAACATTGCGTGCCTTATTACGGCACATGCGCAGTATGAAATTTCTGATTTCGGATGTTTTCTTTCGCATAAGAATGTTAACCAATATGAATAATATCGACAACTATTATGAATGAACTAGACAACATTTCAAGTTTTATTCGACAACATTGGCTGTTAGCCTCGTTAAGGTGTCATGCGAAAGCTTCCAACCCTGAGTGACTGGAATTGGCACATTTCGGACGGCCGCCCGCCCCACCAACGCGCCATACATAATGCCGGCATGCAGCTTCGCCTAGCTGCCCATTGCTTCTTCTTGTCGGCCATCCCTAATAATGAGGCGGTTTCTCGTTCGGGGCATTGCCTGCAGTCACGGTTTCGGAGAGCGCCCGGATGTGTTTGACGAGCCCTTCGCAAAGCGCTTCCAGCTGGTCTATCTTTTTTTGCTGCCGGTAGACCGCCTTGTTCAACTCCTCGACAGCATCTTCCTGCTGGGTGAGTTTGATTTCAATATCCACCAGACGATCCTCGGTCATGAGTTCGGGTTTCTCCGCGATAGCATTGGCTGTGTTTGTTCAGACGAATCCGCATGAGATGGTGTCATCGCTTCTCCAGTTGCGAGAGCATCTGAATCTGTACCTGCTGAATCTGAACCAGACGCTCCCACTGGTGGGTCAGAAGATGGTCGAGCTTTTCGTTCAGATGGCGGATCTCAAGTTCCGCCTTCAGGTTCACCTGGTAATCGTGCTGTGACCGCAACCGGTCTCTTGCTTCCTGGCGGTTCTGGCTCATCATGATGATAGGCGCCTGTATGGCTGCCAGAAAGGAGAGCAGCAGGTTGAGCAGGATGTATGGAAACGGATCAACCGGATGCCAGTAGAGGACCAGGGAATTCATGATTATCCAGGCTGCCATGAACACGCCAAAACAAATCAGAAAAGTCCAGCTGCCCGCAAAATCCGTTAGCCGGTCGGCCAGTCTCTCGCCCAGGGTCCACATTTTTTCTGACTCGACATCGACGTTCATGGCGAGGAGTTCATGCTGCCGCAGGCTTTCCAGCACTTCCTTTTCAAGGGAGCTGAGCTCCCCCTTCTCGGATTCGAGTAGCGATTCCACGTAATCTGCGCTGTATCGTGCCAGATCGGGCCGGCAGATAAACGCATCCGCAGACCATTGCGGATGATCGCGAAGGATTTGCTCCGTGATGGCGTCCCGGACTGCCGCTCCCGACACGATTTCCCGTGCCGGGAATTTTTTTCCGCACACTGCACACGTGCGCGGGATGTTTTGCACATTGGTCATGGCGTTGCCTTGGTCAGATGCCGTCTAACGTGCCGAATCGATCGGGAATCCGTTTTTTATTTTTGCTGTTCGCCGACCAGATCGGCCAGGGTGTAAAGGTCCAGCGTGACGAGAAAGCTTTGCATCGCTTCGCTCAGGGCGCTTTTCAGTTGACAGGCGGAAGCGAGGACGCAGGCGCTGGCGCCGGGTTCGAAGCATTCGACGATGTTCATGGTTTCTTCCATGCTGCGCACCACGTCACCCACTACAATTTTTTCCGGCGGGCGCGCCAGTTTGATGCCGCCTCCCTTGCCGCGCAGGGTGGCGATATAGCCGTTGGTGCCGAGCTGGTGCACCACCTTCATCAGGTGGTTGCGCGAGATGCCGTGATAGGTCGCGATTTCGCTGATGGTGGCGAGCTTGTCCTGGTGCGTGCCGAGGTAGATCAGTACTCTCAGGGAATAGTCGGTGTAGCGCGTTAAGTGCATGAAAATCCCAGCCGGTTGGTCGTCGCGCCGGATTCAGCCGGGCACGTTAGCGCGTCAGTTGTGCGTACAGCAACGGCAGTTGTTTCGGCAGTTCCGACGGTTTCCTGATTACAACATAACCGCCGATGCCGAACAAGTAGGGCAGGTAGCTGCCGGCCTTTTCGTCTATGGTGACGCAGAACGGGCGCAGCCCCATCTGGCGCGCTTCGATCAGGGCGACGCGGGTATCCTCGATGCCGTAGCGCCCTTCATACTGGTCGAGGTCGTTGGGTTTGCCGTCGGTGAGCAGGAATAAAATCCGCTGCGTCGCCGGCTGCTTGGCCAGCAACTTGCTCGCATGGCGGATGGCGGCGCCCATGCGGGTGTAGTAGCCGGGCTTGATGGCATTGATGCGGCCGCGGATGGCGGCGTTGTACTTCTCGCCGAATTCCTTGAGGACATGAAAGCGCACGTTGTCGCGCTTCAAGGAAGAAAAACCGTACAGGCTGAAGCGGTCGCCGGTGGCGGAAAGCGCTTCGGCAAAGAGGAACAGGCTGTCGCGGATGACGTCGATGACGCGGGCCGAGTCGCTCACCCAGGCGTCGGTGGAAAGCGACAGGTCGGCCAGCATCAAACAGGCCAGATCGCGGTCGCGGTAGTGGTGGGCGCGGTACAGGCCGCGCTCCGCCGCGCGGCCGGTCATGCGGTCGGCGGTGAATTGCACGCAGGCGTCGAGGTCGGGTTCGGTGCCGTCGAACTGTCCCCTGACCCACACCCGTGCCGGCATCAGCGCCTCGAACTGGCTGCGGATGCGGCGTGCGGTGGCGGCGAGATGGTGCGGCAGACCGCAGGGCGGCGCCTCGCGCGCGATCATCGGCTGCAATCGGCAGTGGTCGGGCTGCAATAGCTGTTTCCTGTAGTGCCATTCCGGCAGCAGGATGCCGCTGCCGAGCGGCAGGTCGTCCTGCGCCGCGGAGGGCAGGTCGAGGTCGAAGCGCAGGCGCGAGGCGGCGCGCTTGCCGTCCTGCGCCACGCTGATTCGGTTGAGGTCGTCGGCGGCCTGGTCGGCGCCGTCGTCTTCATCCTCCTCGGTCGCACGGTCGACCTTGACGTACTCGGCCCAGCTGAAAATGCTTTCGGCGCGGAAGAACAGCATGAAGGGGTTCCTGTTGCCCGGCATGTCCACCCGCTCGGCCCGGCGGCTGCGCGCGTCCTTGCATTTCCTGCTTTTTCCGTCGCCTTCCTGCGGCGGCTCTTCGGCGAGAGGCGAGGAAGCCTGCGCCGGCAGGGGGTGGGGCGGATTCGGGTGCAGCCACAGGTGCACCGGGTAGGGCGGCCGGCCGGCACGCGGCAGCTTGTCGATGCTGCCGGGCTTGCTGAGCGCAGCGCGGATCGCCAGTTCCACGGCGGCTTCGTCTTCGGGCAGCCGGCCGGGGTCGGGACGTAGCGCCAAAACGGCTTGCAGCAAGCGGTCGTAGCGCGAACGTATGCCGGGGAAGCGTTCCATCACCGTCAAGGCCGCCTGCTGGCTGCGCACCACCCAGGAAGCGCCGCGGGGTTCTTCCACCGCAGCCAGGGCGATCAGCCACAGGTAGAGGTCGCGATTGAGGGATTTTTGCGGCAGGATGTCGAGTGCGGCTGGCAGGCGCAGGGTGTCCTCGTCCAGCCAGCTCAACTCGGCTTTCTCGCCGCTGCCGGCAATGCGTTGCAGCAGGCTGCGGCGCGCGCCGTGCTCGGTCGCGCTGGCTGCCTTGACGCTGAGGCCGCTGTCGCCGCCCAGGGCGCGGAAGAAGATGCCGGCGGTCTTGCTCATACCTTCGAGCGTCACCGCTTCCTGCGGATAGCGCGTCGAAGCCGCGCGGGTGATCAGCTTGTGCCAGAGTGCGCCGACTGTTTCTTCCATGTCCGGTTGCCGGGTGAGGATAAACGCTTTCTTCGCCTTAATAGACCGGCTTCACGCCATGCCAGCCGGGATGGTAAAAATAGGCGCCATAGTTGTCCAGGGCGTGGGCGATCTTCTCCGCTCCCTTGCGCGCCTCGCTGCCGCCCTGCCCCGTCATGGCGTCCGCGCCGGCCGTGATGTCGGCCAGCACGAGATGGAGCATGGCATCCGTGTCCCGATCCAGCTTGCAGTTCTGCACCATGAATGCAACATGCTCTTTCACCTTCTGTGCCAGCGGCCGGTACTGTTCCGCTGCGATTTTGCCGGCCCGGATTGCCGGAAGTTCCGCTGCCAGCGCGTCGCGGATGCGGTTCATGCCCAGGCGCAGCTTGTCATCGGTGGCCCATTTCTTGCCGTTGTTGAGGGTGAGCTGCGCCGCGCCGCCTTCGTCATGCGCATGGTCGTGGGCCAAAGCCATCTCCACGCCCACGTTCAGCAGTGCGGCGGCAGTCAGAATTGCCGCCATTTTTTGCCATCGGGTAAGCACGTTTATCTCCTTTATGAACCTAGAAAAAGCTTTTCACCACAGAGACACAGAGGCATGGAGTTGATTCAAAAGAGAAAAGCAAACTCAGACTGATCACCCGATGGGTGAGTTGGTCAACAATCGTAAGCATCTGTTTTCTCTGTGTCTCTGTGCCTCTGTGGTAAATGGACTGCGTTTTTTAACGTGAAACATGCTTTGAAATCGTCATACCGGCGTAGGCCGGTATCCAGAAGAAAGTCACTGGATTCCGGGTCAAGCCCGGAATGGCGGGTTTCATTATCAGGGGTGACGCAAATCACCATGACCGTTAGGATGAATCAATTATCTCTCAATAGATTGTCTGTTTTAGCCAATTCATCCTGGCTCGCCAAGGCTGCTTCAAGCAGTTCGCTGGACACCGCCCGTTCCGCGGCGGGGAGCAGCTCCTGTTCCTCGAAGCGGACGTGGTCGGACAGGGCCTGGCCAAAAGCTTTCAGCCCGGCAAGGTCATGGCGGCGCAAGGACTCCGCCAGAACACGCAAGCTTGCGTGCTCTTCCAGCGTGCGTCGAACCAGTGCCGTTTGCCCGGCGTGTTGCAGCAGCGGAAGCAGCGCGGTTTCCTCCTGGCGGAAATGCGGCGCCAGATCGGCGTCGAATTCACGAACGGCACGGTCACGGGTTTCGTGGATTTTTTCTGCATCGCCCGAGTTGGCCGCACGCCGGCATGCAAGCGCCAGGACAAGTGCGCCATGATGTTCGCGGGAAAGGGATAGCAAGGCGGAGTGACGTTTCATGAGGGCCTCTTCAACGAGAGGCCATTGTATGGCTCTTTCACGGCTAAAGACGCGATCGTTTTTATTTTCGGCCCGGGGTTAGGCTCGAAGCAGTAGGGCGGGATGGTTTCGCGATGGCCGAAATCGCGCGCGGATTTGTCGAGGGCGCATTCATGATCCACCCATTTCAGCAGTGTGCCTCGGGGTTTTCCGGCCTGCACCTGGCTGCACGTTTCGGCGCACCGGCCGCACTGGGTGCAGGCGAACATGTGGCGCTTGATGGCGCGGGGCTTGATGCGCATCGGGCAGACGTTATCGCAGGCGGCATTGCAGTCGGCACAGGTTTTGGCGCGCTTGCGGTCGAATCCGATCACCAGCGCCGTGCGGTTGCCCATCCAGGCCAGCGACTGGAACAGCCCGACGGCACAGCCGTAGCGGCAGAACAGGTGACGCGCGAACATGAACTCGATGAAGAACAGCAGCGTGCCGACGCCGATGAAACGGCCTTGATTGCCGGTCAATTCGCCGTGCCACAGGTTGCCGTAAATCTCGACGGGCGGCAGCAAATAGGTCAGCAGCGCGACCGCCCAGGCGAAGGCGAAGGCCAGCGCCAGCGGCACCACCACCAGCCAGTACCAAGGGTTGGCCCTGGTGATGCTGCCGTCGGCATTGCGTTCCGGCAGGGGATGCTTGTCCCAGATGCTCTGCCTGGCCGTCGCGCGGCGCAGCATGCCGTTGACGGTTTCCACCACCGAGAAATGGGGACACAGCCAGCCGCAGTAGAGGCGGCCGTATTTCCAGGAGATCCAGATGCCGCTGCCGATCACGCCCAGGATCGGCAGCCCGCCACGCAGGATGATGTTGATTGCTGCCTGGGTGGCGTCGATGCGGTGAGCGAGGAAATCATCCAGCCCCAGCGTCCAGTGCATGCCGAGAAAAAAGAAATGTTTGACGTTGAGGTCGAAGCGGAACAGGTCGAACACCGGTGCCAGCAGGAACAGGATGAAGAAGCCGGCCTGGAACCAAAGTCGCTTTTGTTGGGCGTGATGCATGGCGCTAACGCAAACAATTTACCGCAAAGGACGCAAAGGTGCGCGAAGGAAATCAAGGCATGAATTCCTTTGCGAGACTTTGCGTCCTTTGCGGTTAACGATTTTCATCTTTGCACGGCCTATCTACCAGCGGATAGACATATTTCTGCCTCGCCATTGCCTTTTGCGCGCTATCTTCCGAAGCTGGCATGGACGATCTCCATCAGGGCGTCTGCGGTCTCCACGTCATCGGTCAAGGTTTCCACCATCGCCGCACGGCATGCCTCGACCGGATCGAAGCCGCTGCCGATCAGGGTCGCGGCATAGACCAGCAGGCGCGTGCTGGCGGCCTCTTCCAGGTCGTGCTCCTTGAGGGCGCGCAGGGCATTGGCGAGGTTAACCAGGCGCTTCGCCAGCATGGCGTCGACGCCGGTTTCGCCGATCAGGATCTCCTGCTCCAGCGCGCATTCCGGGAAGTCGAAGCGCAGGGACACGAAGCGCTGGCGCGTGCTCGGCTTCATCCCCTTCAAAAAATTCTGGTAGCCGGGATTGTAGGACACCACCAGCATGAATTCCGGCGGCGCCTGCAGGATTTCCCCGGTGCGCTCGATCGGCAGGATGCGCCGGTCGTCCGACAGCGGGTGCAGCACCACCGTGGTGTCCTTGCGCGCCTCCACCACTTCGTCCAGGTAGCAGATGCCGCCCTCGCGCACGGCGCGCGACAGCGGACCGTCGCTCCAGTAGGTCACGCCGTCGCCGATCAGGTGCCGCCCCACCAGGTCGGACGCGGTCAGGTCGTCGTGACAGGCCACGGTATAAAGCGGCCGCCCCAGCTTCGCCGCCATGTGCGCCACGAAGCGCGTCTTGCCGCAACCGGTCGGCCCCTTGATCAGGAGCGGCAGCCGGTTGCGGTAGGCGTGCTCGAACAGCTCGATTTCGTTGCTGTGCGGTTTGTAGAACGGTGCCTTGCTCATGTTGGGATCTCAGGCAGCTTTCCTGCTTGCGCCCCCGACAAAGAAGTGGGCGATGTAGAGAACAAGGCCGACGAGGAACACCAGGCCGCTGATCTCACGCAACCAGTAGAACAGGGTCACCTGGTCCTGCGCCGCCATGAAGCCGAGGGGGGTGGCGGATACGCGCTGCAGCCATACTTGCAGGATGCCGGCGGCGGTCAGGAACAGGGTGATGAACACCATGGACACGGTCATCAGCCAGAACGACCACATTTCCATCACCTGCGCCTTGTCGCTGTTGGCGGCGCGGCCGCGCATCATCGGCATGGCGTAGGAGATCATGGTCAGCACCACCATCACATACGCGCCGTAGAACGACATGTGGCCGTGGGCGGAAGTGATCTGGGTGCCGTGGGTGTAGTAGTTGACCGGAGCCAGGGTGTGCAGGAAGCCCCACACGCCGGCGCCGAGGAAGGCCATCACGCCGGTGCCCAGCGCCCACAGCGTGGCAGCCCTGTTGGGATGCTCGCGGCGGCGGCGGTTCACCATGTTGAACGCGAACACGGTCATCATGAAGAAGGGGATCGGTTCCAGCGCGGAGAACACCGAACCGAACCACTGCCAGTACTCCGGCGTGCCGATCCAGAAATAGTGGTGGCCGGTGCCGACGATGCCGGTGACCAGGGTCATGGCAATGATCAGGTACAGCCATTTCTCGATGATTTCACGGTCGACGCCGGTCACCTTGATCAGCACGAAGGCCAGCAGCGCGCCGAGGATCAGTTCCCACACGCCTTCCACCCAGAGGTGCACGGTCCACCACCAGAAGTACTTGTCCAGTACCAGGTTGGAGGGGTTGTAGAAGGAGAACAGGAAAAATATGGCCAGGCCCCACAAGCCCATCAGCAGAACCAGGCTGATCGAGGTCTTGCGGCCTTTCAGAACGGTCATGCTGATGTTGAAAAGGAACACCAGCGCCACCACCACGATGCCGAGTTTGGTGAGCAGCGGCTGTTCCAGGAACTCGCGCCCCATCGTCGGCCACAGGTCGTTGAAGGTCATCTTGGCCAGAGCGGCGTAGGGCACGGCCAGGTAGCCGACGATGGTCAGCGCACCGGCGACCAGGAAAACCCAGAACATGAGCAGCGCCAGTTTGGGGCTGAACAGCTCGGTCTCTGCTTCTTCCGGGATCAGGTAGTAGGCTGAGCCCATGAAGCCGAACAGCAGCCACACGATCAGCAGGTTGGTGTGCACCATGCGGGCGACGTTGAAGGGAATGGCCGGAAACAGGAAGTCTCCGATTACGTATTGCAGGCCCATGATCAGGCCGAACAGGACTTGTCCGACGAATAGGCCAATGGCAGCGATAAAGTAGGGTTTCGCTACCGCCTGGGATTGGTATCGCATTTTTTTCTCCTAAGCCTTTAAGAAATCGGATAAGCGCGGATCAACCTTCGATATTCGGCGGCCATTTGGCGGTGTTGATTTCGCCGCTCCATTTCAGGAATGCCACCAGATCGTCCAGTTCTTCCGGGGTCAGGTTGAATTGCGGCATTTGGCGGCGGCCCGGCGCTTTGGTCGGCATGGCCTGCATCCAGGCCTTGATGAATTCGCCGCCGCGGCGCTGGTAGACGTTGCCGAGTTCCGGGGCGAAGTAGGCGCCTTCGCCGAGCAGGGTGTGGCAACCGATGCAGTCGTTTCTCTCCCACACGTGCTTGCCCCGAGCTACTGAGGGCGTGATGTTTTCCCTATGGTCGCGCTTCGGCAGGACCTGCATGGTGTCGACGGTCAGGGCGACCAGGAGGAGGAAGAAAAACACCGTCCCCCCGAAGAAAATATTTCGCGCCATTGACTTGGTAAATGCTTGGCTCATGTCCCTCTCCTAAAATTAATCCAAGAAACTTTCTTTTTGCTTCTTTGCTGGCGAATACATATATGTATTATACATATTTTAACGCGGCACTTGCCCGGCATATGAAACATTCATGCCCGGTCTGCCTGGCAGAGCAAGGGAAAACCTGGCCACCCCGCACGGCAGAACTGCAATTTAGAGGAAGATGTCGAATCAAACCTTGATTTGAATCAAGGAAGAGGAGGCGCGCTTCAACAAAAATGGACACCATTTTCGGCATGACTTTGCCGATTACTGTTGATACGGTAGTTAAACGTTGTACACGCCGTCGTTCCCGCGCAAGCGGGAACCCAGTAGATTCAATAGATTCCCGCTTGCGCGGGAATGACAGGGCATCAATACTTAGTTGCCGCCTCAATATATAGAACAGGATTTTTAATGGAAACCATCAGCAGCTATCTGTCCGGCGACCACCAGCGTTGCGACGAATTGTTTTCTCAGGCCGAAGCCGCCGCTTCAGGCAAGGATTGGGCCGCAATTGCTGCGGATTTTCAAGCTTTTCTCCGTGCCATGCGCCGGCATTTCAAAATGGAGGAAGAGGTGCTGTTCCCCGCATTCGAGCAACGTACCGGCATGAGCATGGGGCCGACACAGGTGATGCGGACGGAGCATGCGCAGATGAACGAACTGCTCGACGCGATGGAAGACGCGCTGCGACAGCAGGACAAGGACGGCTTCCTGGGCCAGGCGGAAACACTGCTGATCATGACGCAGCAGCACAACATCAAGGAAGAGCAGATCCTCTACCCTATGGCCGACCGGGCCTTGGCCCCGGAGCTGGAGGAGGTGTTGAAGCGAATGCACGCCGTGGAGGCGTAGGCCGCGATGAGCAAGGAGATTGCGCTCGACGTCCGCGGGCTGGCACCCCCCGAACCGCTGGAAAAAGCCCTGCAAGCCGCAGCAGCGCTGCAACCGGGCGAACGTCTGCGCATGGTTCACGATCGCGAACCCTGTCTGTTGTACCCGCTGCTCGATAAACGGGGCTTCCTCTACCTGGCCGAGGCACAAGCCGAAGACCGTTTCGAGATTCTGATCTGGCGCAAGGGGGATGCCGAGGCGTCCCCCGTTGCCGCAAGCCTATGAGCCTGGAACCCGGCCTGTCCTTCGACCAGGCGCCGCCCATTTCAGTGCCGTTCCGTTTCTTCCTGAGCGCACCGCTATTTGCGCTGCTGGCGGCTTTGCTCGCGCTCTGGTATGGCCCTGCGCTGATCAGCAGCCGCTGGCAGCCGCCGGCGCTGGCCTTGGCGCACCTGATGAGCGTAGGTTTTCTCGGCTTCGTCATGGTCGGCGCCATGATGCAAATGCTGCCGGTGGTGGCGGGCGCGCCGGTGGCACGTCCGGTCGGGGTGGCGCGCGCGCTGTACCTGCTTCTGCTGCCCGGCGTGTTGTCGCTGGCGGGCGGTTTTCTTTTTGCCGCACAGTGGCCGATGCGCCTGGGCATGGCCTTGCTCGGCGCCGGTTTCCTGATATTTGTGGTGGCGGTGGGTTCGAGCCTCAGGCGGGCACCATCCCGCAATCCGGTCGTGCTTGGCATGCATTTGGCGGTAGCCGCGCTGGCGGTGACCGTTGCGCTCGGATTGACGCTGGCCAGCAATTACGGCTGGGAGTGGTGGCTGACCGGCCGGGTGCAGTTGGCCAACCTTCATCTGGCGTGGGGACTGCTGGGATGGGTCGGGCTGCTGGTGATCAGCGTTGCCTACCAGGTGGTGCCGATGTTCCAGTTAACCCCTGTTTACCCCAAGCTGCTGACACGCTGGCTTGGCATGTCATTGTTTGCCCTCTTGCTGCTGTGGTCCGCCACGCTCCTGATGCAAGATGCGGCGGCGCAGGGTCGGGCGGCGCTGATAGCGGGCTTGCTTGCCGCGGCGGGTTTCGGGACGTTTGCAGCCATCACCCTGCGCTTGCAGTGGCTGCGCCGGCGCAAGGTGTCGGACGTCACGCTGCTGTTCTGGCGTTTCGGCATGGCCTGTCTGCTGCTGGCGCTGCTGCTGGGCGCCGCCGGGCAGGTGCTGCCGGCGTCAGCACAGCTCCAGATCTACAATTTTGCGTTGGCGTTCCTGTTCATTGCCGGTTTTGCGGTGTCGGTCGTGAACGGCATGTTGTACAAGATCGTGCCTTTCCTGATCTGGTTTCATTTGCAAAGCCAGTTGATGGGGATGGCCAAGGTGCCGAACATGAAGCAGATCATGCCGGAAAAGGGCATGCGCCGGCAGATGCGGCTGCACTTCGCGGCGGTGCCGGTGCTGGTCCTGTCGGCGTTTTGTCCGCCGCTGATTTATCCGGCGGCGCTGCTGTTCGGGGTGTCGATGACATATCTGGAAATCAATCTGCTGTCCGCCTTCCGTATCTATCGACAGAGCGCTAAACTAGCGCCACAGACTGGCCCGCAGCCAACTTAACGGACACGGCGGCCGCGCAATGACAACGTCGCGACCACCGTGTCCGTTCCCTCTCTCCTATCTCTCCCCCAGAGAGGGAGAGTGATGAGGTGTCGCTTCGCGACGTTCGCGTTAATGAACAGGAATGAATATGCGCAGCCCTTTTTTACTCGACAATGAAAGCGCCTATCAGGCGTGGCGCAGCCGCAAGCTGGAAAACTATCCGACCCGCATCGAGCAACTGATCGTCGAGGTCCATGATCCGCGCAGCCCGACCCAGGCCGAATATGACGCGCTATTGCAATCCTGCCGCAAGACCAATATGGCGATATATGCCGGCAAGACCGGCAGCGACCCGGACAAGGAGATTGCGCTCCGCCTCGCCCGCCGTTTCGGCCTGGAACGGCTGGACAGCAACATGCTGGCGGATGACGATGGCCTGACTTCGCTCACTGTGGTGAATTCCGAGCCGCGCCAAGCTTACATTCCTTATACCAACCGCCCGATCAAATGGCATACCGATGGCTACTATAATCCGCCGCATCGGCAGATACGCGGGATGCTGCTGCATTGTGTGGGGAGTGCGGCTACGGGCGGAGGAAATGCGCTGATGGATCACGAAATCGCCTATTTGCTGATGCGCGACGAGAATCCCGGCTTTATCCGCGCCCTGATGCAGCCGGATGCCATGACCATCCCGGCACGGGTCGAGGAGGATGGCGTGGCGCGCCCGGATGAGGCCGGACCGGTGTTTTCCGTCAACCCGGATAGCGGCGACCTGCATATGAGATACACGGCCCGCACCCGCAGCATCGTCTGGAAGCAGGATGCCGAAACCCTGGCGGCGGTGGCGTTTCTGGGGCAGCTGCTCGACAGCGATCTGCCCTATATCTACCGCGGCAGGCTGGAGCCGGGCATGGGCCTGCTATGCAACAATGTGCTGCATGACCGCGAAGGCTTTGCCGACGACGAGACCCATCGCCGCCTGCTCTACCGCGCCCGCTATTACGACCGCATCGGCGGCACGGGAGTAAATGAAATCTACAATCTGTAGGTTGGGGTGAGTTTGCGAACCCCAACGATCCGCAAACGTCACAAATACTAAAAACTGAGAAATGATGCGAGGGATGTTGGGGTTCCTTCGTCACCCCAACCTACCAATCTCAGGCTGAAAACGCCGACTTACGTCCGGTCAGGAAATATTCCAGAATCTCACGCACCGGGCGGATGGCGGAGCCGAACGGCAGGCTTTCCGAGCCGCGGAAGAACAGACCCTTGTTGATGTCGCCGCGCAACGCGGCGGCAAGCTGGGAGTCGATGCAGAACTGACCCATTTTGGCGACGCCGTCGCGCAGGCCGCAATCCGAAAGACAGTCGAGCACTGCGGCGCATTTGGCGCGGAGGGGGTCGGCATAGGACTTCAGCTTGATCTCGCGCCTTAAATAATTCTGCAGCCAGGGCGTCAGTACGGCACGCGCGGGCAGGCCGGCGGCGCTCATGAAGGTGACGATGTCCTCGGGCTTGGCCTCGGCCAGCACTTTCTTGAAATTGGGGTGGGCATCCCCTTCCGCGCTCACGGCGAAGGGCGTGCCGATTTGAACCGCGCCGGCGCCGAGCGACAACAGGCCGCGTATTTTTTCATAGGTGTTGACGCCGCCGGCCGGGATCAGGGGAATGCGTTCACTCTCGATGCCGAATTCCCGAAACAGCTTGAATACGCCTTCCAGCACGCCGGGGAAGTCAAAACGCGGATCGGCGATGTCTTCCGGCTTGGGCGCGCCGAGGTGGCCGCCGGCATAGCGCGGATGCTCGATAACGATGGCGTCGGGCAATTTTTGCTTGCGCATCCATTTTTTCAGCACCACGTTGATGCCGCGCGCGTCGGAAAGGATGGGGATCAGCGCGACATGGGGGAAACCGTCCGCCATTTCCGGCAGGTCGAACGGCAGACCCGCGCCCATCACGATCGCATCGGCGCCGCTCTCGCAGGCCTGGCGCACCAGTTGGGGGTGCTCGGTGACCGCCTTCATGATGTTGACGGCAATCACGCCGTTGCCGCCCGCGATTTCCCTGGCGCTCTTGATTTCGCGGTCGAGCGCGGTCAGGTTGGCCTGGTCCATGGCCTGCCTGGATTTTGGATGGGTGGATTGCTCCATCAGGTCGGGATGGTGGCGGCGCAGGTCGATGCTGGCTATGGTGCCCACCGCACCCTCTTTGGCCACGGCGCCGGCCAGGCCATGGGCCGAGACGCCGACGCCCATGCCGCCCTGCATGATGGGGAGCAATTCTCTGCCCTTGAGTTTGAACAAGGGCAAATCCGTGTGCAACATCTTCAAATCTTCCTTCGGTTAAGGCTAAACGGACCGTTCGTAACCGGCCCGCAGGGTTAACCCGCAATTTTACCCTAAAGGACTCCGACTTTCTATCTGCTGAAACTACCAGCAGATGAAAGCTTGTATGCCCTAAAGGACTCCGACTTTGCTATCCGCAGAAACTACCTGCGGATGAAAGATCGTATGCCCCAATCAGCCGTCCCGATTAAGCAATGTTTTGGTTGCAGCCGCCAGTTGCAGGAGGAAGGCGGCGAGCGCCGCGATTGCCAGCCATAGACCGCCGCGCCAGCCCACGGCGAGGAGCAGGCCGCCGGCAAGGAACAGGGCGGCGCGGATGCCGCCACCCCAGCCGAGTTGCCGCAGAACTTGTCCGTGCCACGAGGTTTGCGGTCCTGGGCGCACCCAGACCGGCAGCAACTGGCTGACTGCACCGGTTACCAAAGGAAAGAGGAAGGCGAGAATGAAGGCGTGGGCGGTGTTTGTCGTGCTGAGCAATCCTGCGGCATGCAATGCGCCGCCCAGCAGGGCGGCAGCAAAACCGGCCAGTGCCGCGGCGAGCGAAGGCGCAGCGCCGTGGCGCTGAAATATATTTCCGCGGTAGAGGGTAAGCCAGGGCTGGACCAGATGACTTAGCGGAATGGCCCAGATCATCGCGCCCACCCAGGCCAGGGGTTTGAACCAGGCGGCACCGATTGCGACCAGCAGCGTGCCGCCCAGAGCCCACTTCAGATCCGTCCGCAACCTGGATGCTGCCTGAGGGTCGAGACGCCCGGCGGCGGTGGGCAGCAGCACTTGCAAGGTGGCGACAGCGGTCAGTCCGATGAAGCCCAGGGTGTTGAGGTGAAGATGGAGGCTTTTCAGCGCCAGGCGTTGCGCCGGCCACAGCGCCATGGCGAGCACCGCCGCCAGCGCCAGCACCAGGCAGGCAAGTGCGGCAAGGTACCAGTACAGGCTGGGGTGGGGCTTGCCCAGCGGGTTGGCGGCGCGCCGTACGCTCCAGTCTGCGAATGTCATGGCAGCAGCGAGCGCGAGCAGTGCGGCGAGGTAATAGGCCTCGCTGGGCACGGCGAAGGAAAAAAAAGTCAGTACACCCGCGCCCAGGACCAGTGCCGGGATCAGCCATATTCCTTTATGCGGCGTGGGACTGCGCGTCAGCACCGGTACGAAGTGGGTCATCGCGCCGAGGATCAGGGGCATGACGCCGGCCGCCAGGGCAAGATGGATGTGTGCCGAGGGAGGGAAAGTGTACGTCCAGGACAGGGCAACGGCGCCGGCGAAACTTGCCAGCGCCGTCAATATCAGTGCGACCAGCATGCTCGTCCTCGCCTAGAAGCTGTTTTTATCCTAAAAACCACCGTTAGCCACGGATGGACACAGATTAACACTGATAAAACAATGTGTTGCGGCAAATTCGCCATTCACCCGAAAGGTGCGCAGGACGAGAAATATAACTCATTGATAATCCGTGTGTATCTGTGTTAATCCGTGGCTGAGCTGTTTTTTATGGGTTTATTTGCGCGAGAAATCGATCACGATCTGCCCCGGTTCGCGGGCGACGTAACTGATTTCGATGGTGTCGCCATAGCGCTCCGTCAATTGTGCCAGCAGGGGCAGCGGGTCGTGGTCGTTGACGAAGCGCATGCTTTCGCCGGGATGAAGGGAATCCAGCGCGCCGAAGATGGCGGCATGGCGGAAGCGCTTGGCGACGCCGCGGGCATCGAAAGGGTAGCGCATGTCGGGGGAGATGATGGTGGCGCAATTGTGGGACATTTCGGGTTCCTAAAATGAAATAGATCGGGGCAACAATGTCCGACCATTTTACTAAGATGTATAAAAAATACAAGTTTAAACGGCGCTGATCTGGCCGTAGGTGACGCGCTCGATTCCGGATAGGTCCCTGCTTGAAGAAACCCGCGAAAATCCGGCTTGCCTCAGCAGCGCCCGGCAGTCTGCGGCCTGGTCGTAGCCATGTTCGAACAGCAGCCAGCCGGCGGCGTTGAGGTGGGCCGGCGCGCCTCGGACAATGACGCGGATGGCGTCCAGCCCGTCTACACCCGATACCAGCGCCTCATCAGGCTCGAAGCGCACATCGCCCTGCGCGAGATGCGGGTCGTCGGCGGCGATATAGGGCGGGTTGGAGACGAGGAGGTCGAATTTCTCTTCTGCCAGCGCACCGTACCAGTCGCTTTGCATGAAACGGATCTTGCCGGCCCCGAGCGTGCGCGCATTTTCCCGCGCGACTTCCAGCGCGGCGGCGGATTGATCCACTGCCAGCACCTCGCAGTGGGGGCGATGGAGCGCCAGGGTGATGGCCACCGCGCCGCTGCCCGTGCCCAAATCCAGCACCCGGCAGGGCCGGCCGGGTGGCAAACGGGCCAGCGCCAGCTCTGCCAGCAGCTCGGTTTCCGGCCGCGGGATGAGCACATCCGGGGTGACCTTGAAACGGAGGCTGTGGAACTCGCGTTCGCCAAGTATGTAGGCGATCGGTTCGCCCTTGAGCCGCCGCTCGAGCAGCGCAATAAAATCGGCGGCCAGGCGCGGGGAAAGCGGATCGCGGTCATGGCTGACGAGATAGGAACGCGCTTGGCCGAGGGCGCGGCAGAGCAGGATTTGCGCTTCGAGGCGCGCTTCTCTCGGGTCGAGATTCAGCGTCGCACCCAGCGCCTCGGCGCCTTGCCGCAGGGTGGTGTCCAGATCCAGGTAGGGTGGGCACGCCTTTGTGCCCACGCGGTCAGCATCAATCATATTCCAGCACCGTGCTTTCCATCGCCCCAGCCCAATCATGCGCATAGACCCCATCACGCACATAGCGGTGGAATGTCGAATAAGGCCAAACCTCCGCTTGTTGTACGTGCCCGTGTTTAACCGGGTTGAAGTGAATGTAATCGACATGGCGGGCAAAATCATTTTCATCGCGAATTTGATGTTCCCAGAATCGCCGTTGCCAAATGGTCGATTCGCGATGTTTGAGTTTTGATGCTGTCAGCCAGTCGGCACGACGATAATCTTCTCTACAGGCCAAAGAAACCACTCGCTTTATTATCTTCCACCGGGTGGAAAAATCGGCATCACCTTCAGGTAAAGTCCACACGCAATGCAAATGGTCAGGCAACAATATCCATGCATCAATGACGAAAGGACGCGCCATACGCGCGGTTTCGATTGCGCCGCGCAATGCGTTACGAATCGTTTCGTCACATAGAATCGGCTGCCGCCGGTAAACGACCACAGTAAAGAAATAGCTTGAGCCCGCAGCCGTCGCGCGGCGATAACGTGACATGGTTGTTTACTCTAAAAATGTCGAATCCGCGTGGGCACAAAGACGTGCCCACCCTACCTTATTCCCCGCCCAGGGATGCCAGCATCTCCGCCTGGTGCTCCGACATCAGCGCGCCGACCAGGTCGTCCAGGTCGCCGTCCATGATCTGCTCGATCTTGTACAGGGTGAGGTTGATGCGGTGGTCGGTCACCCGCCCCTGGGGGAAATTGTAAGTGCGGATGCGCTCGGAGCGGTCGCCGCTGCCGATCAGGGATTTGCGTGTCGCGGCTTCCCTGGACTGGCGTTCGCGCAGTTGTATGTCCATGATGCGCGCCGCCAGCACCGACATCGCCTGCGACTTGTTCTTGTGCTGCGAGCGGTCGTCCTGGCACTCCACCACGATGCCGGTGGGCAGGTGAGTTATGCGGATCGCCGAGTCGGTCTTGTTGATGTGCTGGCCGCCGGCGCCCGAAGCGCGGAAGGTGTCGATGCGCAGCTCGGCGGGGTTGAGCACGACCTCGGCGACCTCGTCCGCCTCCGGCATGATGGCGACAGTGCAGGCCGAGGTATGGATGCGGCCCTGGGTTTCGGTGGCCGGCACGCGCTGGACGCGATGTCCGCCCGATTCGAACTTGAGCCTGGAATAGGCGCCCTGGCCGATGATCTTGGCAATGACCTCTTTGTAGCCGCCCATCTCGCCGGGGCTTTCCGACAGCACTTCAACCTGCCAGCGCTGACGCTCGGCGTAGCGCGTGTACATGCGGAACAGGTCGCCCGCGAACAGGGCAGATTCATCGCCGCCGGTACCGGCACGGACTTCGAGAAAGATGTTGCGCTCGTCGTTGGGGTCTTTCGGCAGCAGGCGCTTCTGCAGGTCGAGTTCGATCTGCAGAAGCCGCTCCCTGGCGTTTTGCGCCTCTTCCTCGGCAAATTCCTTCATTTCCGGATCGGACAGCATGTCCTGCGCGGTTTTCAGATCCTGCTCGGCGAGCTGGAAGCTGTGATAAAGCTCGACCACCGGCGTGATCTCGGCGTGCTCGCGGGTAATGCGGCGA
>JAJYUW010000162.1 GCA_021792335.1 Pseudomonadota bacterium
GTCGAGCACGATCACCGGCGGCTTGTGCACCAGCGCCTGCGCCACCAGCACGCGCCGTTTCATGCCGCCGGAGAGCTTGCGGGTGGGACTTTCGGCCTTATCCGTCAAACCCAGGTTGTGGAGCAGCTCATCGATCCAGTCATCGTTGCGGCGCAAACCGAAATAGCCGGACTGGAAGCGCAGCATTTCGCGCACGGTAAAAAAGGCATCGTAAACCAGTTCCTGCGGCACCACGCCGAGCACACGCCGTGCGTTGCGGTAGTCGTCAACCACGTCGTGGCCCATGACTGCGCAACGCCCTTGCGTCGCGCGGGAAAGCCCGGCCAGAATGTTGATCAGGGTGGTTTTGCCCGCGCCGTTGGGGCCGAGCAGCGCGAAAAACTCGCCCGGCTCCACCCGCAGGCTCACGCCACGCAAAGCATGCAGGCTGGCGAAGCGCTTGTGCACTTCGCGAATCTCGATCGCGGGGGTCACGGAAGGCAAAATTTGCTGAAAAAAACACTAGCCACGGATTAACACAGATTTACACGGATAACCATCGTAGTTACGCCCCAATCCGTGTTTATCCGTGAACATCCGGGGCTAGAAATGTTGGGAGTTATTCAGCTTCGGCCGGGGCTGAATCAAATCGAGCACACCGTACAGGGTCGCAAGGCTCGTCAAGTTGGCGGGGAGGCTGACGAAGCTGAGCGCGCGTTGGCTGCGCCGCGCCGCGCGCAGCCATTCCAGCACCAGGCTGATGGCGGAGGAGTCCACCTCTTCCAGTTGCGACAAGTCCACCACCAGGCCGTCACGATCGAACAGCTTGAGTCCCTCCGCCAGCACGGCATGCGCGTTGTCGAGGGTAATCCGGCCCTGGATACGGTAATTGCTGCCGTCTTGTACGATCATGTCTGACACGGGGCAATTCAGCCTTTGGAGGGTGAAGGGCCTTCGGCCGTACGATTCTTGTCGACCAGCGTCTTGATCAGCCCATCAATGCCGGACTGGCGAATCTCGCTGTTAAACGAGCCGCGATAATTGGTCACCAGGCTGACGTTATCCACCACCACATCATAGACTTTCCACCCCTCCGGGTTCTTCTGCATGCTGTAGTCGATGGGAATAGGGGGCTGTCCGCCAGGCTGGGTGACGACGGTTTTTACGGTTACGTCGGTATCGCCGGGCTGCATCTTCAGCGGGCGATAATCAATGGTATGCCCCTTATAGGCGGCAAGCGAGCTGGAGTAAGTGCGCACCAGCAGGGTGCGGAATTCCTTCACCAGCGCCTCCTGTTGCGCCGGGTTCGCCTGGCGCCAACCCCTCCCTACCGCAAGCTGGGTCATGCGCTTGAAATCGAAAAGAGGCAGAATCTTGGCGTCCACCAAATCGTGAATTTTCTTTTTGTCCCCCGCCTGGATGTCTTTGTCTTTCTTGACGATCGCAAGTACGTCCTGGGAGGTTTCCCTGATCAACACGTCCGGCGCCACTTCCGCTGCCGTGGCGACTGCCGCGCCGGCAAAAAATACTGCCATCAGGAAACGAGATAACGATTTTTTCATGATTTTCTCCAAAATAGTCACTGTGCCGGGGCTTTCTTGTTTCCACCTTCGCCCGCTTTGTTGAAGAGGGCTTGGCCGATCAAATGTTCCAGCACCACTGCCGACTGGGTCAGCTTGAATTTGTCTCCGTTCTTGAGGTTGGCCTCATCGCCGCCGGCATCAAGACCGATGTATTGCTCTCCCAGCAGACCGGAAGTCAGGATGGCGGCACTGGTATCCTTGGGAAACCGGTAGCGCTGGCTGATGCGCATTTCCACGAAGGCCAGGAAGGTCTTGTTGTCGAACTGGATATCCGACACCCGGCCCACCACGACGCCGGCGCTTTTTACCGGCGCCTTGACCTTGAGTCCGCCGATGTTGTCGAATTCGCCGTACACCTTGTAGGTTTCGGACCCGTCGTAGCCGCCCAGGTTCCCCACCTTGAAAGCCAGAATGAGCAGCGCGATGAGTCCGCCGACCACGAATACGCCCACCCATAAATCCAGTGTCGTCCGCTCCATAAACCTACACTCCCCGAAACATGAATGCCGTTAAAATAAAATCCAGCCCCAGCACAACCAGTGCCGACGTCACCACGGTGCGAGTGGTGGCGTGGGACACGCCTTCCGCCGTGGGCGGCGCATCATAACCTTCGAACAGCGCAATCGCGGTGACCGCGACACCGAACGTTACGCTCTTGATCACGCCGTTCACGACATCCTGGCGGAAATCCACAGCCGCCTGCATCTGCGACCAGAACGAACCCTCGTCCACGCCGATAAAAACCACCCCGACCAGATAGCCGCCGAACACGCCGATGGCGGAAAACATCGCCGCCAGCAGCGGCATCGAGATCACTCCGCCCCAGAAGCGCGGCGCCACCACGCGGGAAATCGGATCCACGGCCATCATCTCCATCGCCGAGATCTGCTCGGTCGCCTTCATCAGGCCGATCTCGGCGGTGATGGCGGAACCGGCGCGGCTGGCGAAAAGCAGGGCGGCCAGCACCGGACCCAGTTCGCGCACCAGCGACAGTGCCACCAGGGAGCCCAGCGCCGACTCGGAACCGTACTTCTGCAGGGTTTCGTAGCCCTGCAGCCCCAGTACCATGCCGACGAACAGACCGGAAACAAGGATGATGATCAGCGACATCACGCCGCTGAAATATATCTCGCGTATGGTGAGATGGATGCGGCGGAAGCTCGCGCCGGAGCTGACCAGCGTCAGCAGGAAAAAACGGCTGGCATAGCCAAGGCGCCACACGCCATTCACCATGGCATGCCCGATGCCGCGCAGGCCGAATCCGACTTTTCTATGCGGCATGAGCGGTCTCCAACTCCAACAGCAAATCCTTACGATAGGGGGGGCTGGGGTAGTGAAAAGACACCGGGCCGTCGATTTCGCCCCACACGAACTGGTGCACGAACGGCAACTTGGAAGCCTTGATCTCGTCGGCGGTGCCCTCCGCTACAACCACACCCTCCGACATGAAATAAACGTAATCGACGATTTTCAGCGACTCCTGGATATCATGGGTGACCACGATCGAGGTTGCCCCCAGTGCATCATTCAAGTGCCGGATCAGGTTGCCGATCACCGACAGCGAAATCGGGTCGAGGCCGGCAAACGGCTCATCATACATCATCAGCATCGGGTCTAGCGATATCGCCCGCGCCAGCGCCACGCGCCGCGCCATGCCGCCGGACAGTTCGGACGGCATCAGGTTCTGCGCGCCGCGCAGTCCCACGGCATTGAGTTTCATCAGAACCAGATCGCGTATCATGCTCTCCGGCAGATCGGTATGCTCGCGCATCTGGAAAGCGACATTCTCATAGACGCTAAGATCGGTAAACAAGGCGCCGAACTGGAACAGCATACCCATCTTGCGGCGCATCCGATACAGCCCCTCCTGGTCCAGATCCCGCACTTCCTGGCCAGCCACCTTGACGCTGCCGGTAGCGGATCTGGATTTGAGCGCACCGCCGATCAGGCGCAGCGTGGTGGTCTTGCCGCAACCGGAAAGCCCCATGATGGCGACGATCTTGCCCCGCGGGATCTTCATGTTGATCCCTTTAAGGATCGGGCGCTTGTTATAGGCGAAGCTCAGATCGCTGATTTCAACCAGGTTTTCAGCAGGCACGAGAATATGTTCTTTTTGTAAAAGCGCGTATTCTAAACCAGGTATGTAGCGGCAACAATCATAAGCCCATGATCTCCAGCAAAGTCTTCGCCCGATGCATCGTTTCCAGGTCATGGTCGCGGACGATCAGGTAGACCGCTTCCGGGGTTGCGGCGAACCCCTGCAATTCCTTCGCCAGTTTCTTCAGGTCCGGGCTCCCCTCCAGCCAGATCACGCGCCCGCCGGCCTCGGCCTGGCCGCCCAGGATCAAGCCTGTGCGTGGCGCCAGCACATCCAGCCGAATTTTGTCGCTGTCCCGCAGCCCGGCCGGATTGGCTTCGAGCACAAAACGGAACGCCTCTCTCGTGTCTGCCACCCAGCCGGCCAGGGTTTGCAGATCGCGCCCCGCCCATTCCTCATGGGCCAGATAAACACAGGAAAAGGCCGTATTGTAAAAAGCCAGCCGCCACTCCGGCGGCAGATCTTCCGGATAGAAGTCCCCGTTCCATTCCGGGTGCTCCCAGCCAAAGCTTCCCACATACGATCTTTCACGGGCTTCAGCCCGTAGAAAGTCGGAGTCCCCTTGTGGGGCATACGATCTTTCACGGGCTTCAGCCCGGCCGCAAGCGGCACTCCGATCCGCTATGGGTCGTAGAACCGACCCATGCGGAGTCGTATGTAGCAAGTCGGAGTCCCCCTGTGGGGCATAAAACCGGTAATTTTGCGATTTTTCCATCGGCTGGCATTATAGCAATTCATCATTCTTCTGGCTTGCCATGCAACCGCCCGCACTCAAAGGCCGCCTGGAGGACTTGCGGGGGGCGGGCCGCACCCTGTTTTTCAGTTCCCACGCACTGGCGGACATGGAGGAAATCTGCGACCGCATGGCGATCCTCCACAACGGTACGTTGCGTTATGTCGGCCCGCCCGCCGACTGCTGCCGGCAATATGGGACTAACACCCTGGAGCAGGCCTACCTGAAATGCATTGGTTAGGGTTATTCCCTATTCCGCAGCAGTAGTGTCCGGTTAAATTGAGTCATGCAGGCTGCAAAGCCAACATTAAAGCCAGTTTCAAGCGATTTATGGGTGTCCACGATTTGAATTTCAGAGCAAACATTTGCGATCCTTTGGGGTTTGATG
>JAJYUW010000163.1 GCA_021792335.1 Pseudomonadota bacterium
AGGTGGAAAGCCTGAATGAACTGGAACAGGCGCTGGCAGCAGGCGCGACACTGATCCTGCTCGACAACTTCGACCTGGAAACCCTGCGCAAGGCGGTGAGGCTGGCCGGGTCAAGAGCGGAACTCGAGGCTTCCGGTGGCATCACCCTGGAAACCGTGCGTGATGTCGCCGAAACCGGCGTCCACCGCATATCTGTCGGCAGCCTGACCAAAGATATCAAGGCGCTGGATTTGTCGCTGCGCCTCGAAACCCGCTAAATCAGAAACTACCCCAGATAGGCGGCGAGCACCCGCTCGTTCTTGTGCAACTCGGCCGGGCTGCCCTCGACGGCGATACAGCCACGCTCCATCACATAAGCATAGTCCGCCACTTCCAATGCGCTTTTGGCGAATTGCTCCACCAGCAGCAAGGTGATCCCGGCTTCTTTCAGGCGCCGGATGGTGTTGAATACTTCCTGGACGATGACGGGTGCAAGGCCCATGGACGGCTCATCCAGCAGCATGACCTTGGGCTTGGCCATGAGCGCACGGCCGATGGCCAGCATCTGCTGTTCGCCGCCGGACAAGGTCCCGGCCGCCTGCTGGCGCCGTTCCCGCAGGCGGGGAAAAAGATCGTAGACCCGTTCCAGCTCATGCGCGGCCTTGCTACGGAAACCGAAAAAGAGGGGCAGCCGGCTGTAGGCGCCGAGCAGCAGGTTGTCCTCCACCGACAAAGGCCCGAATACCTTGCGCCCTTCCGGCGCATGGGCGAGACCAAGCCTGGCGATACGGGAGGCATCCTGGCCCTGCACCGGCTTGCCGTCGAGAAGGACACGGCCTTTGGTCGGCTTCAACATCCCCGAGATGGCGCGCATGGTGGTGGTTTTTCCGGCACCGTTGGCTCCGATCAAAGCCACGACCGTGCCCTGTTTCACTTCCAGCGAAGTGCCTACCAACACCTCGCTGGTGCCGTATCCCGCATGCAGATTTTCGACTACTAGCATCTGTGCTTCTTTCTGTTCGTTAAGCCGGCGACGGAATGGCGCCAGGCGCTTCCGCCTCGCTGACAACCCCCAGGTAGGCCTCGATGACCTTGGGGTCGCGTTTCACTTCATCCGGCGTGCCTTCGGCAATCACCTGGCCGCCATCTAGGACCGTCACCGCATCGCACAATTCGCTCACCACATCCATGTGATGCTCGATCAAAACGATCGTGATGCCGCGCTGGTGTATGCGTTTGATGATTTCCACCAGATTGTTCACATCGGGATGGGCAAGACCGGCAGCGGGCTCGTCCAGAATCAGGAGATCGGGTTTTCGTGCCAGCGCACGGGCGATTTCCAGGAAACGCTGCGCGCCATAGGTGAGGTCCCTGGCCTGTTTGCGGGCCTGATCTTTGAGGCCGACCAGTTCCAGCAACGCCAGGGACTCGGCCTGGGCGCGTTTTTCCTCCCCTTGGGCCAACCCCAGCAGCACGAGAGGCAGGGGGCTGCGATAAACCCCTTTCAGCGCGACCATGACGTTATCCAGCGCGGTCAGCTCGCCGAACAGCTGCAGGTTCTGGAAGGTACGCGAAACGCCAACCCGCGCCACCTTGAACAGACTCCCTTGCGGCAGCGTCTTCCCATGCAGCAGGACTTCCCCAGCGGTCGGGGCATAAAGCCCGGAAATGACATTCACGGCGGTACTCTTGCCGGAACCGTTGGGGCCGATCAAGCCGTGGACATGGCCGGCGCGCACCGTCATGGATACGCCGTCGACCGCTTTGACACCGCCGAAGTAGCGCTTCAAATTCCGCAATTCGAGCAGCGCCTTGCCGTCAGCCGCCTTGGCCGTCAGCACTGTATTCAGCCCGGCCGGCGCGGGGAGTGCGGGTGGAGCTATGCGGAACAGACGGGCCAGAAAGCGGGAGGCGAATCCCATCAGGCCCTCCGGCAGTCCCACCACCACCGCGAACAGCATCAGGGCAAAGATCGCCTTGCGCCAGTTTTCCGTGTTCTCCACCATGAAGCCGCCCGCAACCAGCAAGCCCATGGCGATGATAGGCGCGATGGCCTGAAACGGTTTGGCGGTCTTTTTCATCAGCCCGCGCACCCCCGCCGCCAGAGCCACCGTCAACCCGAGTGCCGAAATCACCTCGAACAGCAGCCAGTTGGACAGCAGATTGGGCAGCAAGGCGATCAGCGAGGCCCCGACGAAAGCGCCCCACAGGCTTTTTCGTCCACCCAGGACGACGCCGAGGAGCAAAATGACCATGAGGTCATAAACATAGGTTTGCGGTTGCAGATACTCGAAATTAAAGGCATAGAGCCCGCCTGCCAGTCCGCCGAGCGCAGACCCAAGGGCGAAGCCCGCCACCTTGTGACGGAAGGTTCCGACCCCCATCGCATCGGTAGCGATCGGGCTATCGCGCAAGGCTTCAAAGGCGCGGCCCCATTGCGAGGAGAGCAGGTTACGCATCGCCATCCAGACCAGGGCCAGGAGGATCAGGCACAGCCAGTAAAACCCCTGGGCATTGACATCAAGGCCGAAAAAATCGGGGCGATTCACGTGCAAGCCCTGGGCACCGCCGGTAAGGGATTCCCACTCGTTAAGGGCAGTTACAGTCAGAGCGGAGAAGCTCAACGTTGCCAGGGCGAATTGGGGGCCTTCCAGGCGCAATGCCGGAAACGCCAGCAGACCGCCGAGAACCAGCCCCACCAGAAGACTGACGCCAAGCGCACCAAATATACCGAAACCGAGCAGGGAAACGCTCAACCCCGCGGCATAGGCGCCGAGTCCCAGGAACGCGGCTTGTGCCAGGTTGACCTGGCCGAGGTAACCCACGGTCACATCCAGGCCGATGAGAAGAATGCCATAGATCGCCAGCAGGGTCAGCAATCCTAGAACGTAGGAGTTGTCCACTGCCAGGGGGATGGAGGCAAGCAGAGCGAGAGCAACGAGCTCTGAGCCACGAATGAGTAACAGGCGTTTCCACATGGTTCAGACTTTCCTGATGCTGGCCTTGCCGAAGACCCCGTTCGGGCGCACGGCCAAGGCAAGAATGAGCAAAATAAGCCCAGGGGCTTCGCGCCAGCCGCTGCCAATATAGAAGCTTGCCAGGCTTTCCAGGGCGCCCAGGAACAAACCGATCAGTACCACGCCGAAACCGGAATCGAGGCCAGCGACCACTGCAACCGAAAAAGCCTTCAGGATGAGGGCGGATGCCATGGTAGGGCCTACTGTGGTAATCGGCGAAACCAGAATTCCCGCCATCGCCGCCACCATCCCGGACAAGCCGTAAGAGAGCATGATGGTCCGGGTGGCCGAAACCCCCATCAGTTCGGCGGCATCACGGTCCGCCGAGACGGCTTCAAACGCCTTGCCCAGCAAGGTCTTGCGCTTGAACAGCTCGATCAGCCCCATCACGGCGAGAACGCCGATGGCCACGGAGATTTCAAGCGGTGTAATGCTGACGCCGAAAACCTGGATCGAGTCGGATGAAATGGGCGTGGGAAACGGGCGATCGTCCCTCCCCCAGATATTTTCGGCGGCAGAAAAACCGAACAGCCCGATAATGATGGTCAGGAGTATCCAGCCCTCGCTTTTCTGCTCGAGAGCAAGGCGTACCCCGGCACGCTCGACGAACAGGCCGAGGATCGCGCCGAAAAACAGGCCGCCCGGCACCACCAGCCAGTAGGGCAAGCCCACAGTAATGAGGGTCAAGCTGAAAAAAGCCGAAACCATCACCAGCTCACCCTGCCCGAAATTGATGCTTTTGCTGGTGGCGTAAGTAAGCTGGAAGCCGTAGGCAATGAGGGCGTAAACCAGGCCCATGAAGGCCCCGCTCACAGCCATCTGGGCGATAATTATGGATTCCATGGTGCTTGCCTTGTGTGGGCCGAGGAAGGGGGTTCCCCCCCTTCCACAGCTTTACTTACCTTTCTTCACTTCCGTTGCGCTTTTGATGAGACGCTGTTTCTCGGCCTCATTGGCGAAAACGACGCGGCCGTCCTTCACCATGCCCATCACCACCTGGTCACGCCGGAAAGCTTCATGGGTCTGCTCGTTGGCGGGATCCCATTTGGTGTAGGGGTGCAGCCAGGTGGCGATCACGCCCTTCACGGGCTCCTTCAGATCCTCGAGCGCTTCCTTGATCTTGCGGGTATCGTCGCTTTGCGCCTGTTTCACGGCAGCCGCAAAAATGTAAACGGCGTCATAACCCTGGGCGGCAGACATCGGGGATGGTATGCGGCTGACCCCATAAGCCTTGTGGTAGCCTTCGATGAAACTCTTGGCCTTGGGCGTAATCGGTTCCTCGATGAAGGTCTGCGGCATCAAGGCGCCATCGCCGCTCTTGCCTGCGTTATCGATGAAGTTGGACATGGAGAGGGTCCAGCCGCCGATCAGCGGCTCTTTCATGCCCATTTTTGCCATACCGTTGGCAAGGGCGGCCATCTCGGGTCCAATGCCCCAGAGCAGGATTGCCTGGGCGCCACCGGCTTTCGCGCGCAGCAACTGCGCGGTCATGTCCTTGTCGCCGATGTTGTATTTTTCGGTGGCGACTACCTGCAGTTTGTTGCCCTGCTTCTTGATTTGCTCCAGCAGGTCGTCACGGCCGGAAACACCGTAATTGGTGGCGTCGTGCAGGATCGCCACTTTGGTGAGCTTGCGGTTGATGGCCTCTTCCACCACCATGGCGGACTGGATGCCGTCATTCGCGGCAAAACGGAAAATCGACAGATCCTTCACCCCTGCCTTGCTCCACTGGGTCATGGAAGCGGAACCGGCTGCGGGCGTGATGATCTTGG
>JAJYUW010000164.1 GCA_021792335.1 Pseudomonadota bacterium
CGAACCAAGCCGAGTAAACCGGTGCGATAACACCTTCTTCACCCGGGAACTGCAATCATCTGCTGGCGAGCGGCCCGCAACGTGATCGCCGCCGGGGATCCGGCCAGCGCCGCTTCGGCGCCGATATCCGCTTGACCCGCCGTCTGTATACCGATGCCGGCACAGCCGCGCCGCACTGTCTTCCTTTTCAGCTGCGGCAGGCATGGCCGGCACGACTGGCGGCAGCGCGCCCGCCCGGACCGCGGCGCCGGCGAAAGGGTGCATTTGCGCCCCAATGCCACCGCTCCACCGCACCCCACGGGGACTGCCGGTGTCGTCACGGCGCCGAGGCGCCGCCGCCTTCGAGCTCGACGGTCGGGCGAGTTTGGCAGGCGCCGCAGGGATCAGGGGCCGCCGTGGCGCGCGCGCGCTGCCGGCGCTACCGGTGCCCTGCCGCTGCTACCCGGCAGCACCAGCCCTTCACCACCCAGGCGCGCCGCGGCGCGCTGCCCGTGCGCCCATCAGGATCCGAACTTCCAGTCGAACGTCAATCCATATGTGCGAGGCGTGCCATATACCCCGAAAACCTCGTTGGCGATGGTGTACACGTCGGGTATCCATATCTTATTGGCAAGATTATGGCCCCAGAGCGACACCTGATACTCGTCGGAAGGGCTCAGCCAGGTCAGGCGCGCCCCGAGCAGGCCGAAGGCCGGTTGGATCGCATAGGGCTCAAGTTCCCCTCGCTGGCGGCCCGTGTACGTGTAGCTCACCATCGGCTGCAGCGCACTACCGCCCGGTAACGTGTGATGGTATACCGCCTCAAGGCTGCCCGTATTGCGTGGCGCGTGCAGCATGTCCAACCCGCTTTGGTTGCGCAGATCCACGCAGCCGGGTTGCGCGGGATTGGCGAGACACGCTGCGTCTCCCGGTCCGCTGAGCAGAGAGTACACCGAGCCGTTTGACAGGTACGCTATGCTGTATTTGGCATGCATGTACCCATAGCTTCCCCTTATGGTCAGGTGCTGAGTCGCAAGCCAGTCAAACTCGATCTCCGCGCCCTCGACTCTGGCCCCTCCTGCGTTGAACGTCTCGAATTCGCCGATGTAGTCCGGCGGCGGATTGACGATTCCCGGACGGGGCCCGAATGATTGAATCTGCAGGTTCTGGTAGCGCGTATCGTACAGGGCGATATTCGTTCGCAGGCGATGCACGAACTCGAGTTTCGCGCCGATCTCCGTGTTGTACGCTATTTCCGGCAGCAGCGGCTTCGTGTCCGCAATGCTGGTCGGCTCCGCCGCGAAACCGCCGCTTTGGAAACCTTCCGCCTCCGTGACGTAAAAGTTCAGTCCCTGCGCCGGGTGATAATTCAAGGATATCTTCGGCGTGAATCGACCCCAGCCGTGGGAGAGCTCGTTGATAAGCGAGTTCGGCAATATTCCCAGACCGATCGCGCCTCCATAGCCGCTCGCGTTCTTGGCGTCGCCAAAAGAATTGTTGCTCATGCGCCGATGCTCGTACGAATACCGTCCCCCCACCGACAGGACCCAGCGCTTTGCAAACTGCCAGTCTGCCTGACCGAATATTGCCTCGCTTAGAATGTGGTCAATACCGCGGTAGTGCTCATCCAGCGCCGGATTCGGATTCAGCGTGGGCACGAGAAAGAGCCGCAGGCGATTACGGTACTCGCGACTGAACCACAGGCCCAGCACGTAGTGGAGGCTCTTTACGGGACGGGACAGCAGCCGCATCTGCTCGGACAGCGATCTGTCCTCGTCCCACACGGCATTCCCGAGCGGCAATATCGCGCCCAATGAGTCCATGGCCCAGGTATTGTGGGTGCGCTGCCAGGCCGTAATCGAAATGAAGCTGGTCACCGGACTCAGGTGATCCGTAAACCTTGCGCTCAGCCCGTACGCAAACTGATTCTGGTAGCCATCAAATGGGTTGGTTGCGCATGTGGGGTTAGGCGCCGTGCCGCACAGGCTCTGGTATGTCTGCAGGAGCGGAAGCGGGAATGCGGTCATATGTGACATCGGCACCCGGGCCATGTCCTCATCATTGGCTCTGCTCGCGTTCGCACTGATCAGCCATTCCGTATGTGCGCCTACGTGCAGCAGTTGCGCGCGCACCGCCTTCGAATCGTCGTTCTTCTCTCTTGTGTGGAGCACCACGTTACGCACCCATCCATCGTCCATGCGCGTTGAGACCACGAGCTTTCCAGCCCAGCCGTCGCCCAGCGGACCGGTGATCAGACCCGAGAAGTTATGTCGGCCGTAATTGCCGAGAGTGACTTGGGTTCTGATATGCAACCCATGCATGCGAGGACGCATGGTATGGATACTGATGACCCCGCCGATGGCGTTCTTGCCGTACAAGGTACCCTGAGGACCGCGTAGCACTTGTATGCTGGATATATCGAACAGCGATTGGTCGATGGTCGAGACATTGCCAAAATAGACGCCGTCGACGAACACAGCCACCGGCGAGGAAGTGCCGGGACCGTCGTCGTTGGAAGATACTCCGCGCAGTGAGATGAGGCTCTGCCCGAGAGCGAACGGCGACATCGTCATTCCGGGTACGTAGTTCGCGAGGGTATTGAGGTTGTGGATCCCCTGGCTGCGTACTTGGCTGCCGGACAGGGCGGTGACCGCTATCGGTACCCGCTGCAGGTTTTGTCTGCGAAGCTGCGCGGTTACGGTGATTTCCTTGAGCATCGTGGGTGGGGCGTTCGCAGCCCATGCGCCGGCGAAAACTGAACCAAAAAAAGCGGCAAATGATATCGATTGGATGACCCGATGCGCTGATTTCATACAAGCCCCCCGGCTGTAAGTTCGTGCAGTTAAAGGAATCCCTTATTTTTTTCCGATTTGATGAGCTTCAGAATTGCCGAGCGGGCTCCGCCGCTCCGCTTACCGAGTGATGTCAACGCTATGAAGGAGCGGACCGTGCCAGAGCGATAAATTCACGGCCAGGTGACCCGGCGGATCCGTCCCGCTTTGCAACGTACTCGGGCAGAGCCGGTGTCCCCGGCGTACATGGCGGGCCGGCAGTTTCGGTGTTGTCCTTGGCGGCGGTGCGGTAACCGACAAGCGGCGAGCTACTGTTATCGGCCCGCTCGTAGGTCGCCATCCCCGTCCTGGTCGCGTGCTTGGTGCCCCGCGCGGAGCGAGAGTCGGAGGGCGCAAACGCGTTCAGTTCACGCCACGCCGGATAAACGTCACAACCGTGCGAATCGGTTGTATACTGTATCCTCATTGATCGATCATGTGCGATAGAGCCATCTAATCAACCGCACGAGACCACAAATATCAATTTTCATGCAAATTCGTCGTGTTGCGTAGATGCAACATAGATGATCAAATTTTTCGGCGAAAGCCGCAAGTTCGAATACGCATCACCGGCATTTCCGGCAGATACGGGTGCATAGACAGGGGTGCGCGCACAAAATGCCTGCATGTGGCCGAAGTGGTAAAGCGGTTGCGTATCCAGTCATCTTGGAACGTTCGGCTCCCGATGTGCAGACCCTGGGTTGCGCTGCAGATCAGGTGCGTGCCTGGGAGCAGAGCCACATCCGAATGGAAGCCGGCGATGAGGGAGGTACGTGTGCCGGGTCTTGACGTCTCGGCGGAGACGAATCCGGTGACAGTGGCAGAGCCCGGAGTCAAGGTGCGCAGCCCCCGGGGTTATCCCGAATCGGGCCGAGTCGATGCGCCGCCTGGTCGGCAAGCTCGGCAGCGCAGAGCCGCTGCGGGTGTGCTGTGAGGCGCCCCCGACCCGCGACGCACAGACAACCGATGGAGTTGAGGGTGCGCTGTGATGTCGTGCCCCCCCGTTAGTGTAGGAGCCATTGAGTGCCTCGCACTCCTCGCGTCAGGACTCCCGGTTGACGCCCGACACGGAACGGCCCCGGGGCGGCTACCCGCCGGCCTCTACCGCCATCAAGCCCGCCCACACTGCCGGGCGCTCGGCCCGCGGCATTGCCGCATGGCGCCGGACCCAGCTCTCGGCTCTGCGCTCGATCGTCCGGCGGCCCCTATGGCTGCGCCCCATATAGCGCGCCCAGTGCACCCGCTCGGGCCGGAAGTTGCACCACGCCTTCCCCCGGTGCCTTCCCCCGGTGCGCCCCACGACTTGGTTCATCACCTGCCGCTCCACGCTCCCCCGGCCCGAAAGCTGTCCATCGTACGACCCCGAGAGGTAGCCGCAGAAGATCATCCGGCGAAGTAGGGCGGCGCTGCAAAACGAGACGGGCGAGTGGATGGATGCCCCGTGGGCAGGACCCCGCCAAGCCGCACCGCACGCTGCCCTCCCCATGCCGGCTCCATAGATTTACTGATTTTGTTGGATGCGGATCATCTGCTGTGGATATCGACGCGCCGGCGGGCAGGCGCCCGAGCGGCAATTGACCCGATCATCGGGCTGTATACAATGTGACGCCAGGGCACGCCGAGCGATCAGGCGGTCGGCTCAAGGTATGACCGCGACCCTGCGCCGATGCCGTGATTGCGTCGGCATCAGGATCGCGTTCGGTTTCGATGACGCCAGCGTACACTGCCCCCCGCGTTGACCCCGACGCGCGGGCCCCGGTGGTGCCCAATCGCCTGGCACCGGAGGACGGCTGCTCTTGCGGGCTCGCGCCTGCGACCCGATCTGAGGCAACGCTTGAGCAGACGTGCATGATGCGTGTTCATTGACACAGCAGCCCCAAGGAATGCAATGAAAAGAACCTCTCCGATAAAGAAGGAAGCAACCCTGCGCGAGCAGGTATTTCAGA
>JAJYUW010000165.1 GCA_021792335.1 Pseudomonadota bacterium
CTTGTTGGTGAGGATTGGGTCATCGACGAAGCCCTTCACTTTCTGCATGGAAAGCGAGTTGGCGGCAATGGCGGTCTTGATCTCGCGCTCGACGAAGGGTGCGAGACCGGCTTTCAGCAGTTCCAGCGCCTTGCCGACGCGTTCATGGTTGGTGATGGCCATGGTGTCTTATTCCGTTCCAAGGGCCGTCTTCAATTGCTTGAGCAAGGTCGGCAGAGCGAGCTCTACCGTATTCCACAGGATGTCCTGGTTGATGTCGAAATAGGCGTGTACCAGGCGATTGCGCATGCCGGTGATCTGTAGCCAGGGCACGGCGGGCAATTCGCCGCGCCCGGCTTCGCTCATCTGGGCTGCTGCCTCGCCCACGATCTCCACGGCACGAGCCAAGGCCAGGCGCAACATCGGGTCGCCATCCAGATCCGCCCGATTGCGTCCCCGGACGAAAGCCAGGGCCTGTTCGGCCGCCTCGATCATGTGGTGGACGCGCCAGCGATCATCCGGCGACATACTGCACCTGTGCCGTGCGAACCACCTCGTCGCGGAAGTAGCGGCTCAAGTCCTGGGGCGTGCGCAGATCAACCTTGCGTCCCCCCAGTGCCTGCGACAGCTCGATCTCGATCTGCGCCATGTCCAGCAAGGTCGGCCGCGCATCAGGGAAAAACTCCACCAGCAGATCGACGTCGCTATCCGGTCTGGCCGTGCCTTTCAGTTGCGAGCCGAAGAGCGCCAGCCGACCAATACGATGTGCCTTGCAAAAATGCGCCAGGGTCGCTTCGTCGATATTCAGATTCGGATGCATGGCTTCTCCTTTACAACAGTTCGGCTTGTGCCGGTTCAGTTCGGTATTTTCCGTCTTGCCGCACCAGCCGGGTGATTTCCGGCCAGCTCTGCACCAGGCCGTTGTAGGCCATCGCCTCGAGCGCGCGCTTCTTGCGCTCGCACAGGGTGTAGAGGCGGTAGCACAGTTCGCGGGCGGTCTCGGCTCGGCTGCCGAGCTTGGCCACCAGCGCCGCCGCCGCGCCCTCGCCGCCGGCTTCGAGCACGCGGATCAACTGATGCACCATTTCCCAGACGGTGAGGCGAGTATCGGTGGTGGGGTCCCAGTCGGCGGGCAGTTCATGGGGTTTCAGCAGACGCACCTTGCCCGCCCTGGACACCAGAATATGGGCCTCGACCAGACCGGCCACGGCGGTGTTCTTGGACTTGGAGAGCTGTTCGGCGACGCCGTAATCGCCCTCGGCAAAGCCGGTCTGCTCGAACCAGGTGAGCGCCCAGCGGCTGTCGGCGTCGAAATCGCCCTCCTGCTCGGCCAGCGCCTCGTCCAGCGTCTGGTTGATCAATGCCAGTGCGGCGCGCACCGGGAGCGTCTTGCCTTCGGCGTCGAGCACTTTGGCATAACGCGTATAGACCGCCATGCCGGGGCCTATGGCCGCCTGCGCCAGATCCACCGGCGCGATGTTGCCCGCTTGCAGATGGCGCATCGCCTCAGGCAGCTCGGCCTTGAGTGCAGTGACGAACTCCCGGCGGGTGGCGGTGGGTGCATCGGTTGCGCGCTGGCGGCAAACGAGAACGATGCTGGAGGCGAGGGCATTGGTACCTGTTTTGACTCCAGTGGGGCGCTCAGTGCGCAGCGGCCAGGTGCCGCTGATGGCGAATCCGGCCTCGATGACGGCCGCCAGGAAGGTGTCCCAGCCGGTATTCGTCGTGCCGTCCGCACCATCGCTCTCGGCCTGCTTGAAGGCGTAGTAGATGGTGACCGGAAAGGCCGGATGTGCCTGCTCGGCGAGCCGATGCATCGCCTGGGTCATGCCATCAAGGAAGAAGGCCTCGGCCTTCGCCTTGCTGCCGTGTCGGTAGGGTGTGGCGACCAGCTCCTCGGCCTTCGGCACGGCGAGCGTAGCGAAGAGGTCGGGGAAGACGGACTTCAGCGAGCGGTGCAGCCAGACGTAGAAGAAATCCGACAGGTCGGCGTAGCCGATGTTGTCGTAGTAAGGTGGATCAGTGGAAACGACTTTCGCTTCGGAGATCTCTTGTGTTTGAGCGTCAGCCTGAACCACCCACGCAGGGTTGCTCATTGCAGATGAAATCGTTTTTCCAATGGAAGCAGTCGTTGCGCCAAAGTCCCCAGCAGCACCACCAAATGGATTGACTTCTGGAAAATCCCAAGACATTGGTATAGCTTGTCGGCTAAACAAGTTCACACTTTGCTCTCTACTTTGAGACCAAACAGCAAGAGCATTGACAGTATTAGTCGTCCTGCTAATTGCCAGCCCAAAATACACGCCCACCGCATCTGCATACGCCGTAGCACCAACGCCACCCTCTTCCAGTGCTTTGCCATCGTCAGGCAGGCTGGCTTTGATGGCATCTGTCTTCACCAACTCGCGCGCTTCCTGCACAAGATCGCAGAGGGCCGTCAGTGCCACGAGTTGGCGGGCAGTGAAGAGGTCGCCGTATTTTGTAAGGCCATAGAGCTGCGTTCTAATGTCACGCGGGTTGTAATTGATCTCCTGCTCGGGAAACCATGAAGGGGTTGCCGAGGCAGCAGCCGTTTCAGATATGGCGTCGGGCGCTAAGTAGACCCGACCGTTCGAACCCTCTGCAACAATCGCCATCAACCTTGCGCCAAGCGTTCCTCCTAGTCCTTGGTCTCGAATGTAGGTAACTGGCATCGGCGTTCCTGACATTAGGCACTGGAAGTGCCCGCCACGACCAACTTTGGTGCCGTTCTTCGCGACTTCCGCATCTCTTGGTTTGCCCAGCTTCACCGTGAATCGGTAGCCGCCGCCTTCGATCACCGGCTCGACATAGGCCTCCTTGCCCACCTTGGTGGAGAGCATGAAGGTGGAAGCGAGCGGCACGTCCACCTGCGCAAAGGCCGGGTTGGGGCTTTTCACCGTGCGCGCCCACAACCAGGCGATGACGGTGAGTTTCTGGCCGACGTATTTCTTCAGGTCCGGCCGTTCCTCGGCCATGGCCGCCGTGACCTCGAGCTTGGGGTAGAGGTGGCCGATGCGCTTCTCCGCCTTGTCACGCATCCACTGGCCGTAGTAGCGCACGTCCTCGGCCAGGCCCTGGGCGCCTTGCCACTCTTTGGCGAACAGCGCCCCCTCTCCCTGCCCTCTCCCGCGAGGGGAGAGGGTTCCTTCCGGAGGATGGACGGGCGGCCTGCCGGCGAACTTCGGCGGGATCTCGATCATCGCCTTGTTGATCAGCACCGCCACCGGGTTGAGGTCGGAAGCATGGCTCTCCAGCCCCAGCCGCTGCGCCTCCAGCGGCAGCGCGCCGCCGCCGGCGAAGGGGTCGTGAAAGCCGGGCAATTTGAAGCGGTCGAACAGCTCCCTGGCGCGCGGATGGTCGGCGTTCTCGGCGCAGGTGTAGCGCCAGCTCTGCCAGATTTCATCCCGCGCCTGCTGCAACACCGTCTCGTTGGTGGTGTTTTCCCACTTCACCAATTCCTCGATGATGCGGAACAGCCGCTGCCGCTCCTTCTCCTGCTTTTTCTCGGTAGGGAAAATGTCCGGGTGTGCCGAAGGGTCGTCCACCATCTGCGCGAAGATCACCGCCCGCGCCGCCGCCAGCGGCCGCCGCGCCCACCACAGGTGCAGCGTCGAAGGATGGCCGTGGCGGATGGACTTCTCGCGCGCGCTGGCGACGTTGATCGCTTCCAGCGGCAGGGCGACTTCGATGAGTTTCTTTTTGGCGGTCATCGGGCAAGCAGATTCCGGATTTGATCATGAATGCGCCGGAAGGAATCGTTGGTCCTGGCCTGTTCGAGATCGAAAGCCCGTGTGAAATCGAGCTGATGAACGATGGGATCGTAAGGCTGCGGCATGCGCTGCGACAACCAGCCCTTGGCGTCTCGGGTGAGTTCGGGATCGGCCGGGGGGACGAGGTCGCTAGGCAGGCCGGCGTGGCCGCGCAGGGAAGCCGCCGCCGCGATGAACCAGGTTTCGTATTCCCGGTGAGCGAGAAACACATGAACGCTCACGTCAGCCCGAACGGCGCGGCCGCGGCGCAGCAGTTCGGGCCCCAACTCGGCGGGACAATCGTCCTCGCAGTCGAGCAGGATCAGCACATGTCCTCGCGCCTGCGCCGCTTTCGCCGCAGCCAGGGCAAACTGCCGGCGAAAGTAGTCGGGATCGTTCAGGAAGGAGCCCGACTTGACCCGGATAGGCGGGTTCACCCGCACCGGAATTCCGGCATTCGCTTGTAGTGCGAGTCGATGCAGCAGCGCAGGCACTGCCTGCACCTCGCCATGCCCTTCGACGATGGGGACGAGCAAGGTCATGCTCGGTGAGCGCTCAGTTGCCATTTAACTCGAACAGCTTGAGCTGGCGCTCGGAGCCGATGTCGGCGAGGGCCTCGGGGTCGGGCGCAAGCTGGTTCTGGCGCAGCAGCTCACCCGGCGTGAACAGCTTCTCCCTCAGCATCTCCCGCCCCGCCTGATCGAGGGAGCCGATGCGGGTGAGGCCCGCATCGTTCTCCACCGCCAGCACCGACTCGCTGCCGATGTCGGGATTGTCGAGCAGATCCGGGCTGTGGCTGGTGACGAGAATCTGGACTTGTCGCGAAGCGTCGCGCAGCGCCGCCAGCAGTACGCTCGCCGCCGCCGGGTGCAGGGCCATTTCGGGCTCTTCAAGTCCGATCAGCAAGGGCGTGCGCTTATCCGGCCGGGCCGCCAGGGCCTGAAAGATGGCCAGCAGGATGCCGAAGGCGCGCAGGGTTCCGT
>JAJYUW010000001.1 GCA_021792335.1 Pseudomonadota bacterium
TTTGAGCCTAAGCCGAACGATGATTTCAAGATGGAACCCGATTAAGACGCGTCGTTTAGGCGACGCGTATCCGGACTTTCAGTCCGTAATTCAAACCCACCAGCTTTAGCTGGTGGTTGTTTAGTCAAAGCTGGTATTCAATCAGGATTTGGGCAGGCAGCTCCGCAAGGCAGACATTGAGAGCATAATTTCGATCAAGGATCAGCGCGAGCGTGTAGAGCAAGCCATAAAGCTTTATTACGAAGAGATCAAGTTTTTAGCTCAAAACCGCCCGGTAGATGTCATCGCTTGTGTATTGCCAAAAAATCTGTACGAAGCAGTTAGCAGAGATGCCCCAGCAGAGGGTGAGGAACGGCTTGAAGCCACTGTTTCCGTGTCGGAGGAACTGAATTTTCGTAGAGCACTGAAGGCTCGGACGATGCATTTAGGAAAACCGCTTCAACTTATGCGCTCGGAATCACTATCCGCTGGTAATAAAGGACAGCAAGATGATGCAACCAAGGCGTGGAATCTTGCCACTGCATTGTATTACAAGGCTGGTGCGACAAACCCATGGCGTCTTGCGGTAGATACTGCTCGTCCCCAGTCGTGTGCGCTAGGAGTTGCATTTTATCGGAGCCGTGACAAGAAAACTCTCAACACAAGTTTAGCTCAAATTTTTGATGAACTCGGTAATGGCCTTATTCTTCGAGGTACCCCAGTTCATCTAAATAAGGGGGACAGAATCCCACGTCTAACGGCTGAGCAGTCTTATTCTCTTTTCAAATCGGCACTGGAAGAATATTGGAATGCATTGCGCAACTATCCGGCACGAGTGGTTATTCACAAAACTTCCAATTTTATTGATGCTGAAATGGAGGGTTTTGCGCAGGCAGCGAAAGATTTGCGTATTGACACCGTTGATTTTGTAACCGTTATGGATTCACGGCTCAGACTGTTTCGTAATGGTGACTATCCCCCGTTTCGAGGTACCTCACTGGAACTCGATGAGAAAAGACAGTTGCTATATACGCGTGGCTCTGTTTGGTATTACAAGACTTATCCAGGAATGTATATACCTCAGCCGTTAGAGCTTCGCGTGGTGCGATCAGAGCAATCTCCTGCTTTCCTAGCCAGAGAAATATTGGGGCTTACCAAAATGAATTGGAACAATACACAGCTCGATGGTAAATATCCAATAACACTCAGCTGCGCAAGAAAGGTGGGCGAGATCATGAAATATTTAGAAGAGAATGATCGACCACAAATTAGATATGGTTACTACATGTAGTAGCGGAGGATTATGTGCTAATACATTTAAAACTTGAGCATTTCAAAATCTGGAACACCACGGGGCCAATCCGCTTGGCACCGCTCACCTTGTTGTTGGGTACTAACTCATCCGGTAAGTCCAGCTTGATTCAAAGCCTGCTGCTGATTCGCCAAACGGTAAAAAGCGACGACCCTAATCTGGATCTTAATCTAGGCAATCCAGATGCCGATGATTCGGTGACGCTGGGTCAATTCAAGGATTTGCTTTGCCGCCATGGTGCTTCCAGTGAAAGCACCTCGGCAACTCAGGTAGGCATTGAATTTCGCTGGAGTGAACAAGGCTTGGCAGAAGGCTCAGCGCTTTTTTCCGCGCGCTACAACAAGGGGCCAGCCGGTAGTGCAGAACTGGCTTTTCTGCGTTTGGGGAAAGATGGGCAAGGGTTTAGCGTACAGCGTCGCAAGCCCGGCATTTACCGCCTCAGTTTGGCTACGCAGGCCAAGCCTTTAGGCCAAAGTGCAGATTTTCGGCCCGAACGTTCATTTGCCTTCTCGGCATCCACATTGAATAAGCTCGGTGTGAAGGGGGAGATGATCAGGTCTATTGGCCCTGCCTTGTTGGAGGAGCTGGGGCGCATCATTTACCTAGGCCCTGTGCGCCGTTTGGCGCAACGCGACTATGTGTGGGCTGGCCGCATGCCCGCACACATCGGCGACGATGGAGCAAAGGCAGTGGATGCTTTGATCGCCAGCGGAGTGTCATGTCAATTGGCCAAGAAACGCAATCAGGCTATGCCTGCTGAAGGATTACTGTTCGCATATGCGATTTATTGGCTTAGGGAAATGAATCTAGCAGATGATCTTTCTATCCGCTCTTTGGGCAACTCTTCACGCTATGAGTTACTGATCGAAAACGACGGACAAGCAAGCAATCTTAAGGATGTCGGCGTAGGAGTGTCTCAAGTTATCCCCGTCATCGTCGCCGCCTTGTTTGCCCAGTTGGGGCATATCGTCATCGTCGAAGAGCCTGAAAGCCATTTGCATCCACTTGCACAAAGCAAGTTGGCAGAGTTATTTGCACAGGTGAGCAAAGAGCGAAACGTACAGTTCATCGTCGAAACCCACTCCGAACACCTGTTCCGGCGCATGCAAACACTCATTGCCAAACAACAGTTAACTACCAATGACGCGGCGATGTATTTCGTCGAGCGCGAGGGAAAAGCAGCGCGCATGCGACCGTTGGAACTGGATGATTTCGGTCGTGTAAAAAACTGGCCAGAAGGTTTTTTTGGCGATGCGTTGGGTGAAACGCGTGAACAAACAGCTCTGTCAATCAAGCGTGCAAAAGAACTGAGGGCGAGGGATGGCAATGTACGTGGTTGATACTAACGTGATGCTGGCAGCAAGTGCCGTCTCTGAACTCTCGAATTTGGCTGTTCGGGCTATGCCGCAGGAGATTGAGCTGCGCGAAATGATTTATGAGTGGCTTGCTGACTTTGACCAGTCTGATCGCCGCATAGTGCTGGATGAAGAAGGGCTAGTGCGGGACGAATACGAAAGAAACATGCCGTTCAACATGCGCGAGCAGGAATACGGCATGAAGGTTTTGCAATACAAGTTGGATAGAAATCTGGCGGAGTATGTGCCCATCGATTCGCTTGAGGCCAACGGTGAGCATATCGCCCTACTCGATCCTGCGCACGAAGAGTTGGTAACGGATCGGGAGGATCGTAAATGGGTGGCATGTGCACTGGCTGCGCAGATTCTTTTCGGCCAAGTGCCGCCGATTGTTTACGGCGCAGAAACGGACTGGTTCATTGCGGAGGTGCAGCTGCGGGGTATAGGTCTTTGCTTCCAGAGGCTGTTGCCCGATGACTGGTACACGTCAAGGGTTACCGCTGGATGACCGCCGACTTCTTCCGCTTCCCCCACACTCCGCATATTGCATGGCTGGGCGAAGGCACGCCACGCGATGACAAAGTGTTGTCACTGAATGAAGTGGCAGCACTGCTTGCGGGCGATGTGGTGGTGGAGGAGAAACTGGATGGTGCGAATGTGGGCTTGTCTCTCGCCCCAGATGGCAGTCTGCGTGCGCAAAATCGCGGGCAGTATCTGGCGATTCCCTATGCCGGCCAGTTTTCTCGCCTACCCGCCTGGCTGGCGCAACATGGCGACGACATTACTGCTTCGCTGAATCCAGACTTGATGCTGTTTGGTGAGTGGTGCGCTGCCCGGCACTCACTGAATTATTCTGCAATACCCGACTGGTTTTTGCTCTTTGATGTGTACGATCGCAAAGCTGGCAAATTCTGGAGCACGCAACGCCGCAATGCGTTGGCCTCCTGCATCGGACTGGCAACGGTGCCGAAATTAAAACGCGCCATGCTCGCATTGGCTGAACTCAAAATACTGCTGACTACCCAGCTCAGTCGCTACCGTGCTGGCCCAGTCGAGGGTATCATCATTCGCCGCGAATCGGCAGACTGGTGCGAAGCGCGAGCCAAGCTGGTGCATCCCGATTTTACACAAGCCATTGGTGAGCACTGGAGCAAACGCGGTATTGAATGGAATCGGCTGGCAGCAGAGGTGTCACCACCATGAATCCACTACAACGCGCAGTGATTGAGAAGGTAGGCCATGAATATGGCTTTGAAAATATTCTGCCGGATGAGCGCGAAGCCGTGTGTCTGGGGTCGGCCCGTCACCGGGTTCAAGTCTGCATCGCGCAGCATTCTGATTTATTTGAGGTCGATTTTTCCTCCATGGTAGCTGGGCAACTATTCGCAGAGTTGGTTCGCAGCTTCCCTGGCGTTGAGCGTAAGGACAACACATTCATTGCGGACAGTTTAGATGAGTTGGCGCAGCTACTGCGGCGAGCGGCGGCTCTAGCCAAGTCATTGCCTAATCAGGTCGCTGTCGGTTTCGAAGCGCTGGTCAACAAGGAACTAGAGCAGTTCCCCGCTTCACTTATTCATGGCACTGAGGTGGAGCGCCTTGTGCGCCAGCGTGTAGGCCAGCAGGCATTTCGTCAGGCCATGCTGGATTATTGGGGTGGTGCTTGCGCTGTAACTGGCGTTGCGTTACCTGACGTTTTACGCGCGAGCCATGCAAAGCCGTGGGCCGAGTGTATCAGTGATGCCGAGCGCTTGGATGTTTTCAACGGCTTTTTGCTCAACGCAAATCTGGATGCGTTATTTGACCGTTTTCTGATCACTTTTAACGAAGATGGTGATCTGATTGTCTCTCCTGGTATCTCCGCCCCTACGCAAGAGTTGCTCGGTCTCGATAAATCGATGCGCTTGCGCTGGATGGCACAGGAGCATAGCCCATACCTTCAATTCCATCGTGCCAGATTCCTCGCTTCAAACGATTTAACTTAGATCAATTGCCTATTCGTCGGTTAAGGCTGACGGCGACTTCCCAGGACTCTTAATCACTGGTTGGCAAACATCTGCGGCTTGAAACGCGGCCTAAAAAGACGCATTTCAACCGCTATGGAGATAGCGCCGATGTAAAAGTTGCGGCATGTATTTCTGTGCCACAACATCCAATATTTTTCTACAGCTACTGCGAGTATCGGTTTATCCGTCCGAACTCAGAAGTGTCTCGTCGTGACCGGCCCCTCGCGTGTTGGCAAGCTGATCGCACTGGCTTCCGAGATCAACGACGTTGAGATCAGTGCTGGATCGCTTGCATTCATGGGCCAGGCGCTCGTCCAGACAACCTTGCCCCATAGCGACCCCGGCGTTCCATTCTTCGAGCGAACAAGCGGGTCAGTATCGCTGTCCATCATCGCCAATCCAAGGATCGGTCTCCCGTATGGCACAGTTCCCAGACTTCTCCTGGCGTGGATATGCACGGAGGCGGTGAAGACAAAGTCCCCATTGCTCGGCCTCGGCAAGAGCCAGAACGAATTCCTGCGCAAGCTCGGGATGCGGACGGATGGACGGGACTGTCAGCGGCTTCGCGCCCAGTCACTGAAGCTTTTCTCGTCAATGTTGTCCATCACCTATCAAAGCCAAGGCCGGTTCGGCCTGAAGAACATGCCCATTGCCGATGAAGCATTCGTGCTGTGGGATCCTCATCGCCCCGATGACCGGATGCTTTGGGAAAGCTCGCTAAAGTTATCGGCTGAGTTTTTCCGTAACGTCACCGAATCGCCCGTGCCGATTGATATGCGCGTGTTGCACGCGCTCTCCAAATCGCCACTGGCGATGGATGTCTATTCGTGGCTGGTTTATCGGATATTTCTCCTGCGTGTCACCAATCGCTCCAGTGTTCTTATTCCGTGGCAGGCATTGAAACTTCAGTTCGGTGCCGATTACGGAAATACACCGCGTGGTCTGCTTGATTTCAAGAAGCGCTTTCTCCAGAGGCTCAAGGAGGCGTTGCTGTTTTATCCAGAGGCAAATGTAACTGCTCAGGACACCGGGCTTTTTGTGGTGGCCAGCCGATTGCGTATTCGCCATACCGGTGGCGCCAAACTTTCTTCGCTGTAGTGTCTGCGCCAAGTTTGATCATTGCTGCCCATTCCATGAGTTTTCCACAAGTAAATCCCGCCCTTTATTTGTAAACCTACGTGAAAAGCTACAAGCAACTACTTGGGGAAGGCCTCCATGCCTTACCAGTCAAGGCTTGCAGCTTGGTCTGTGAGACAGATATCACGTAATCATGAGGCAGATTTCACGTGCTCATGAGACCAATTTCACGTGAATAAATTTGCCTGAACCATGAAATGCACGGCAGGCCTGTGCTTGATGCCGATGGTCATTGAGACAGATTTCACGTGCATAACTCGGCCTATTAACCGTTTCTGGGGATAACTTTTTCCGAAATGTGACCTGTCAGGACGGATTTCGGGGGTTGCATATTTTCAGGAATCCGTAAGATGGGCCAAGACGTGAGTAACAAGTGCAGGCATGGAGGTAAATATGCGAAGAGAACAACCTGGATTGGTAGTGGCAATCATCCATCATTGCTGGAGGCTGTTGAGCTTCCGTGGGGAATTGAGATTGATGCCGGATTCCACCGGCTTCGTCTGGTTTGCCATGGGCGCTTCGTTCTTCGGCGGGATGGCCGAACAGCTTGTCAGGGGTCGGCCCTTTGTCATGGCGCTGGTTACTACTGGCGTGTGGCTTGGCCTCGTATTCTTTGCTTCAAGAAGAGAGGGCGGGTTCGATCGCCGTCTTGCTTCCGCCTTGGGTTTGCTGACGATAGCCATTCAGTTTTTGCTGGTTCTTTCGATTCTGATTCCCGGTTCTGATTGGCTGGTTGCGATCTGGTCTGGCTTGGCCGTCATGCACTTGTTATCTGCCGCGAACAATGATCGGGGGAGCGTATGGCGCTAACACGGATCAATATCGAGAATGCCCATCGCGCCTGGCTGGAAACCCAGGTGTTTGACCATGGCACTAGAGGCGGGGCGAGGGGGCGTTACAAGGTCATCGAACGATTGTTAGTCGAGGACAAGTTCGATGTGGAAGACAAATCCCGCCGGGGAAAGTCCGTCATCTTTCCGGTGATGACGATCGAGTACGACAGCGAGTCCGAATTTGCCAAGCGGGCCATTGCCTATTTCCTGAAAAATCGCGAGAAGGGCTCCAATCTCCATTTCTGGCCTTCCTCTAGCATCGGCCAATGACCGCGTCTTCGCCTTACGATTTTGAAGTTCCATGGCGCCCAAACTTCGAGGCGAAGATGGCGCTGGTCTGGGTCGCCGGGTCGGCGCTGATTCTGCTTGTTTCCATCACGGTCCCGATGTTTTCTCATTTTGCGGCCTTGCTTGCCATTGTATGTGCGGTAGCCGCTGTTTTCCGGGGATACCACGCTTACAGCAGGATGATTGATACATCCCGCCTCAAGTTGTTCGGGCGGGAATTCATCGAGCTCCCGGAACTGGACATGAAGGCGCATCAGTCAGCCGAGAAGAAATCCTTCTGGCTGGGGAAAGGCTTTCCCTGGACTGACATCGAGGCAACCAAGCTGCACACCCTGATTTCGCTCGGTGTCGTCAGAACCATCGGAGAAGTCGCCCAACATGCAGATGGCGCGTACTGGATTCATGGCCTCGCTCCAGAAAACAACCTGTACTCCGAGCTGTCCCATCTGGTTGGGCATACGCTGATCGTCGGCACGACCCGCGTCGGCAAAACGCGCTTGCTCGATTTGCTGATCGCGCAGGCGATTTTCCGGGGGGAGACGGTCATCATCATTGACCCGAAGGGAGATCACGCGCTTGCCCGGAATGCGCGCGCGGCGTGCGAGGCCAGCGGGGCAGGGGATCGCTTCGTGTATTTTCATCCGGCCCATCCTGATCGGTCTGCCTGCATTGACCCGCTGCGCAACTGGAATCGCAAGACCGAACTGGCCAGCCGCGTGGCGGCACTCATTCCCTCGGAAACCGGAGCCGACCCTTTCACCGCCTTCGGATGGAAAGTGCTCAACGACATCACGAACGGCATGATTGCCACCGGGCATCGGCCCAATCTCGTCCAGCTTCGACGTTACGTTGAAGGTGGCCCTGATAATCTTCTTCAGCGCGTCCTGAAAATTCACTTCACCAGCCATGTGAAGGATTGGGAAAGCAGAGCGTCATCCTATATCCGGCGCAACAAGGATAGGCTGCTGGAAGCCTACATCGCTTTCTACAAGGACGTCGCCATCCATGAGGCTCAGTCGGTGGATATTGATGGATTGATCTCGACCTACGAGCACAACCGGGATCACTTCCAGAAGATGGTGGCTTCGCTCATCCCGATTCTTTCGATGCTCACCAGCGAGCCCATTAAAGAGCTTCTTTCTCCCGATTTCGGGCCGGGACATGAGCGAGTGGTGACGGATATGTCGAAAATTATTCGCGGCAACAAGGTGGTTTACATCGGCCTGGATTCACTTGCCGACTCGACGGTGGGCAGTGCCATCGGCTCCATCATGCTGGCCGATCTCGCCGCCGTTGCGGGCGACCGCTACAACTACGGAATTGACTCGCTGACACCCGTCAATCTATTCATAGACGAAGCAGCCGAAGTGCTCAACCAACCGGCCATCCAGCTCATGAACAAGGGCGGCGGCGCGGAATTCCGGGTTTCCATCGCCACGCAGACTTTCGCCGACTTTGCCAGCCGACTCGGCGATGAGAACAAGGCACGCCAGGTTCTCGCCAACACCAATAGCAAAATCGCCATGCGCGTACTGGACTCAGAAACCCAGAAGTACATCGCCGAAGGGATGCCGCAAATCAAGGTTCGTTCGATGGCGCTGAGGTATGGGCACAATGTTGATACTCATATCCATGATGAGTACACCGCGTCCTACCAGGAGCAGATACTCGAAGAAGAAGCCGAACTGTTTCCAGCAGCGATGCTGGGAGAACTGCCGCCACTCCACTTTATCGCGCGGCTGTCGGGCGGTCGAACACTTAAAGGCCGCATCCCAATTTTGTTGACTGGTGAATAATGGCCAACAAGTCCGATTCTGGCTGGAGCACTTTTCTCGCCATCACGCTGTTCATCGTGATTGTGGCGGTGTGGGTGTTTATCCAACCCGCCGTGATTCGGAGCGCATGGTTGGAGGAACGCGCTCAGGTCTATGCCATCGCGGGCAATAGCGAGAGTGCTGTCTATGGCCGGATAACTGATGATCTGCAAACGTCGCTGGCAGGAGTCTTTCAGGGCTACATCCGTGATGCTCAAGCGATGGGGGAGGGGCCGCTGGGGAATTCATCCTTTAGCCGCTGGACGCAGGATAGGATCATGGCCACCTGGTTGTGGCTCGGGCTGATCGCATACCGGCTGCATGTGCTGATGGGCTGGCTACTGCCGGGGATGCCCATCATCTTGGCAACCTATCTGGACGGACACTATGTTCGGGAAATCCGGAAATACTCTTTTGTTGCCCAAAGCCCGATTCGGCACAAGCTCGGTGTCCGGGTGATGTGGATCGTGCTGGCAGGACTCGCCGGATGGGTCATCGTTCCGGTGCCGATGCCATCGCTATTGGCACCCACATTGATAGTTCTGATCTCTTGTTCGTTGTGGCTTTGGGTGAGCAATCTGCAGAAGAGGTTGTAATCCGCTGCCGTAATTTTGTATGGCCACATGATTAGTTCAAACTACTCACTGACTCAGTCAGCAATGAGGTGAGCCGCTGTTCGATTAGTACGAAACCTGCCGGACAAACGGGTTTATACCGAACGGCCCTCACGCAGATGTTACTTCGATACTCTCAAGAACGGCTTCAAAGTAGGTCGGATAAGTCTTCAGGAATGCCGCAATCGTGTCGCTGTGGGCCTTTAGTGCTGGCCCTAAGTAGACGCCTCCATAGCCGACCTGAATCAAATTGTCTCGCAGTCCGAGCGCAACTATCCGATCAGCAAACCCACGCTCAACACAGGAAATCGATAACCAATCAGGCAAGCCGTATTGGAGGGATTTTTGGAAGAGCGTTAGGGCTGCGGCATCGTCACCCAAACCACGTTCGCCAAACAGTGATTGCACTACGGCCGCTAGTACAAGTGAGCAATCGAAACCGAGAGAGCTCTCAAGGAAGTCGATAACGTCTGCATCAGTCAGGCGCCTGCGCTTTTTACCCCAAGGCTTGGTGCCATTTCGGGTTTCAGCGAGTGCCACCAGGTCGCCATAACTCACCCCGCGTAGCCACCCTTGCGCCAATTCCATCGGGAGTTCCGGCGGCTCAACCTGGCCGAAGAACTTGTCGTCTATCTGCGCGCTTAGTAAAGGCCATACTGTGCTCAACCAGTCTTCGTTGGTTGTAATCGCCAGCAACCGTTCACGGTTCTGCTCAACCCACGCCTCAACAGCCATAGCTGCCTCCACACCAAGCAGCGTCTTCGCATAGGCTGCCTGCTTCTCTGGCGCAGGGGCTGCTTGCTGTAGGTAGTCGGCCACAAGCTCGAACAGGCTAATCATTACCTCCTGCTGTTCTTGAGAGGCCAACTGGTAAGCAAGAGTCGAAGATGCGAGCTCGCGCACACGAGCCTTGAACTCGCCGAAGTCTCCCGCCCCTCTATTGGCCATCAAGTAGCTTTCGACAGCAGCTAGCAGACGCCGTCGAAACTTGAGATCGGAAAGTATTTCTTTCGACGAAAACTTATACTGCGCAAATCTACGCTCAACTTCAGTGGCCCATGCAGGCCAGGAGCCTTGGTCGGAAAGTAGAAGCTTCGGCAGGTCTGCCAGCGCGACAGGCAGCTCTGTCCGGCCGTCGGTACTCTTGAACGGCGCGAGCAAGCTCAACAGTGAGCTGGTTGTTTCCTCGGCTTGGTTAGAATCAAGTAGGTTTACAGCGGCATTAAATCGCCACGACTCAGCCCTACGCTTGTCCAGCACGCGCGGATCTGCAAATATCACAAGTCCTTCGGTATGCATTCCTGCGCGCCCCGCTCGCCCGATGAGGTTCTGAAAGTCACGAGTCCGGATCTGGTCTCCGCCTTGGTTGATGCCAGAGACAATGAGATACCGAATGGGAAGATTGACGCCCTGCGCGAGTGTCGATGTGCAAGCGATCAGCCTGATTCGCTCATGCTGCATGGCGTGTTCAACAGATAGGCGCACGCCGTGCGGTGTATTCCCGTGATGGACAAACACCCCAAGTTCTGCGGCGCGAGCGAGTATGGATGCCGCTCCAAAGTGGCCTCGTATCAGGTTCACGAGGCGGCCAACTTCATCCGGGTCGGACGCCTTGGAAGGAGGCTCAAGCGCATAACACCGCTCGTATATCTCGACAGCCCGCTCCGCCATACCTGTTGCAGTGTCCTTCCGTCCGCAGAAGATTGCAACCGCCCCTTGCGGTGCAAGCCGAATGCCTAAATAAAGGGAGACTTCCTTCCACGCATCGTCGTTCTTCTCCGGAAAATAGCGGTCCTTTTCTCTCGTACTTCGACTGTCCAGCTTCTGCTGCTCGATGGCTCTTGGAACAAAGTAGTCGAACCTGTCGTAGTTACTTGATTCAAAGAAGTGCAGTTGCCCGAGGCGCTCCAACCAGGTTGCGAAAGCAACTGAACGCGCAGTAGGTAGAAGTCCGACGCCATTCACAACTTTGGCATTCTCACCGATGAGCCACCTTCCGACTTCCTCTGCGTTACGCATCACTGCAGACACCAAGACCGTTTGTGCCGTTTTGGGGAGGAGGTCTTTGATTTCGGTCAGCAGCAGCTCATATGTGATGCCACGACTGCCTGAATCGAACTGGTGCCCCTCGTCATACACAACAATGCTAATGTCTTGCCCAAGCGCGGGAGTTTGCCGCAGCACATACAACAGTTTCTCCGGGGTAAGCACCAGAACATAGCGGGACGTTGGCACTTCGGTGCCCAGCAACTCGGCGATCTGATCGAGAAAGTCGAGTTGGAGCGCGTCCGACAACTCGTTGACTTTGACGTCGTCTTCTTTGAACGATTGCCTCAGCGAAGTGCTTATTTCATGACACAGCGCCTTGAACGGGGCCACGACAACAGCCAACCTTGCGCGCGCAGACAGGAAGCCACTTCGTAAAATAATCTCGACCGAGCGGGTTTTTCCGGCACTTGTCGGCATCTGAATCACCCCGGAGCTCCCAGAGAAAATTCCGGCGCGTCCAAGCTGCATCTGGGAAGGCCACAATTCTTTTGGGAAGCCCGGGCGCTTTATTACGGGCGCCCATTGTTCAGCAGCTATCTGAGTAAACTGCGGTAGCGTGTTCCATGCTGATGCGGAGAGTCGCAACCGAACGACAGCTGATGCGATGTCGATCAGCAAGAGATCTCGACCAGACGCGGCAGCGTACGCTCGCCGACGTAGAGAGAGCAAAGCTGCAGCCAGTTCATCACCGTTCGATCCGTCGTGAAAGTGATAAGCAAGGAGTCTGGCAACCTCACCTAATGCACTTCCGAATATGGGGTGACTCAACTCAGGATAACTGTTCCAGTTTGCTTGTAACAACCAGCGCAACAGCGCATCTACGGCGCCTGCGTCACCGGTTTCGGGAAGACGTCTTGCCAATACAAGGCTGCTACCTGGTCGGCGCGCAAGGTAATAGGCCGATGCGGCCAATAGCATCACATCGTTCGCAAGGTTCTTAGAAAAACCAGAGGCAAGGAAGGCGTCGAAGAAACTCGCTGAAAAACCAATCTCTTCAGCCGTCTCTAGCGGTAAAGGCTGATCGGGCGGCTCCACTTCGTTGACCATCGCGGCAACGTCGCCCAAGGTGCCTACTGTCAGCGGGAATAGTGACTCCGGCTCGGTGCCGGAAGGCACCGCAATATGCTGTGCCTCCGGCAGCGCGAACTCGTACATCTTGCCTTTGGCGCGTGTGATACCGAAGAGGCGGCGACTGGCAGCTTCAGGCCTCATTTGCTGCTTTCTCGTAGAGAGCGTGAACTAAGGCCATCAACTGGCTGCCACGCACAACAATGAGCTCCAGACTGGCCGCATTCTTGTGGCCGGCCGTCTTGGTGGCCTGTAACGCAGCTTCGTCGTAAGACTCGTCGGACAGGACAGCCGCTGCGCCCGATGTGAAAACGTAGGGACGATCCGCGATGTTCTGGAAACGGCGAACCACGATGGCGTGCTCGTGATCACCTGCGCTAAGCAAGCGGCGCTTGGTTGCGTTCAGAGTATACGCTGAGCGCAAATAGTCTTTCGATGAGTCATCAACCGCAGTCTGCAACCTTTCTGCGTACTTCCCCCCGCCAAGTTGAGCTTTGACCTCAAAGGCCAATAATGTGTCGGCAGGTAACTCTTTTCCCGGCTCGATCAACTTGAACCCCAGTATGTCCACACCTTTCACGGACTCGTCGCGACTTGCCTTCTCGGCGTATTTTTCCCTGGGTACCCAGAACCCAAGCAGGTACTCTACATAGTCGGCGATCAGCAATTCGGCAAAGTCCCCTGACCGAACACCTGGTCCGGGTGCTTTTGTATTGTTAGGGAAGACCAGTTGTACGAGATACTCAGACCGGGACAGCCCGGTTCCATCACGCAGCTCATCAATCTCGGCATCTAAACAATAGTGTTGTCGGAACCTCACAGCCCATTCACTAAGACAGGGGTCGGCTATCGGTACCGATAGCTCCCAGATCTCGATGTTTTTGCCATCAGTGGATTTCAAAGACTTACCTGTCTTCTTCAAGTACTTTAGGTAGGTCGGTATCACGGCAAGAGCTTTCTTAGGAAGTGTGATGACATTTGTCGTAGCCATCTTAGTTGCTCAGAAGTAGTAGTGCAATCGCCCCCTTGGTCGCCCCCTTGGGAGCAGCCTTCCAGATCAACAGGACGTCTCCTGTGGCGACTCAGTGCTAAATAGCTGATACTGTGACCGCACAGAACTAATGGCTGATGTGGCCGTTTTATGGAATCGTTTTTTGATGGCATACATTTATGCACACAGTCCATTCTACTTAAATGCGATTATCTTGTCGTAATGGGATGGATTCGCGGAATCATGAAAATCTACACATCAGTTTCTTCATAAGTCCAACCGCCGTGCTTGCGGTCGTCGAAATGCGTCCATAAAAGTCACATTTCGCCCCCGCAGCAACAGTCTGGCTTCCTACCATGGCAGCCATGACTCGCACATTTCTCATCGCCCTTATATTGCCACTGGCATTCTCATGCCAGGCCACCTGCTTCGAACAAGCAGGAGCCAGATATGGCATTGCCCCGTCGCTGCTCAAGGCTATCTCGGTTGTCGAATCCGGCTCCAATCCGGCGGCGCGCAATCGCAACCGCGATGGTTCTGAAGACATTGGGCATATGCAAATCAACAGCCGCTGGTTGGGTGTGCTGGCTTCATTCGGCATTGGGCGGGAGCAGTTGTTCGATGCCTGTATCAACACGTATGTCGGCGCATGGATACTTGCGCAAAACATCAGCCGGTTGGGTTATGGCTGGGAGGCGGTTGGTGCCTATAACGCGCGTTCACCGAAAAAGCGCGCAGCCTATGCCAGACGGATCGCGGCGAAGGTCAGGCTATGACGATCCTGAAATTCATCGCCGCTTTTCTGTTCATCGCCTTGATACTGGCTGGCTGTAAAAGCACGCCCCCGACAAGCCTGGCGTCAAAGGCAAGAGACAGCATCGCCTGGATCGAGCACCAGTTCAAAACATGCAGCGGCAAAGACTGCCCAGCACCCACGCGCAAGACTTTGGCGGTAGTTGCGCTTCCTCCCGTGCGAACGGAAGCGCCGCCTCCCATTGCCGAGGTTCCCAAGGTCGCACCTCCTGTCGCTCCAAGTGATGAGAGGGTAACAGCAACTGTCCTTTTCGAGTTTGGCAAGGATGCTCCATCCGCAGCAGGACAACAGGAGCTTGATCGCATCACTGCCATCGCCGCACACGCAAAGCACATCGAGCTTGAAGGAAGAACCGACGACATCGGCAGTAAAGCCTACAACGACCGCCTTGCCCTGCGTCGAGCAGAATTCATCCGTTCTTGGTTTCTCAATCATGGAGTCGCAGCAGAAATGGTGGTGCGTGCCGAGGGATTGTGCTGTTACCTCGATACGGCACCTACCGAAACGGCACGCCGGAATAACCGGCGCGTCGAGGTGCGTCTTGTCATCCGGCAAGACGCGGTCAACAACAGCAAGGGAGCGTAGTGAAGTGAAATTACCACACAACAAAGGCTTCATCCGGGACGTGGCCATCGCTGGCGGATTCATTGCCATCGGCATCCTCGCGCCAGGATCGCCTATCGAAAATGGATTCCAAGCCCATCTGGGCGGTATCTCGGTCGGTCTCGGCCTGGGATGGCTCATCAAATGTTTCGTTGACCTGAAAGGGGATAGCAATGCAAAGCAAGCGTAATTTGATCATGGGCGTGGTGGCGCTCGTCCTGCTGACCGCCGCCACCGGCGCGATGGCGGGAACCACTGGTACCGAATTCCAGAGTCTCTATACCTGGCTGACGGGGCTGGTGCAGGGCTACTTCGGCAAGGCCGCAGCGGTGGCCGCCATTGGTCTCGGTGCGCTGTTTTCACTGGCGCGGCTGAATCCCATCGCCATTCTGTCCGGCATCGGTTTCGCCGTGTTTCTGCAATACGCGCCAACCATTGCATCGGGCATCCTGACCGCGACGATCTGAGCGCTCAAGCTTTGACGCTGGGGAGTGTGACATGGACGAAACCGGCTACATCCCGAAATCCCTTGAAGCGCAGGAGCGCTTCATGTGGTGGGACTTCGATCAGGCCATCCTGTTCCTGCTGCTCATGGGGATGGGGGTGATCTCCGGCGCCATGCTGGCGGGAATGGTTTTCGGGGGGCTGGTTGCCTGGCAGTACGGGCGGCTCAAGACCGGGAAGCATCCGAAGTTCGCGTTGCATGCGCTTTATTGGTGGCTGCCGAGCTGGATCGTGATTCGCGCCCGCGCGACGCCGCCATCCCACCATCGCTACTTCTTGGGGTGACCGATGAAGCTAGGCAAATTCACCGCCGAACGGGACAACCAGCGTGCAGAAATATTATTCATGCGAATCGCTGTTGGCGGTCTCGTGCTGGCCTTGATTGCCAATGCCGGCGCATCACTCAGCGTGGCGGGCTCGGAGAGAACTATTCTGGTGCCTCCCGAGGTACACAAGACCTTCTGGGTCAGCGGGCAGAAAGTTTCCGCAGAGTACCTGCAGGAAATGGCTTACTGGTATGCGGGGCTTGCCCTCAATGTGACGCCTCATGTGGCGGATTACCAGAAGAACCTCTTCCTGAAATATGCCGCACCGAGCGAGTACGGGCGCTTGCAGGCCGAGTACGGCGCGCGGACGGAGTTTATCCGCAAGAACAATGCCGCAACCCAGTTCTCGCCGCAATCGGTGATGGCGGACGAGGCTGCCATGAAAGTGGCGCTTGCAGGCGTTCTCTTGACCTGGGTCGGGGACAAGAAAGCATCGGAGAAGCAGACCACCTACGTCGTCGGCTTTCGTTATCTAAATGGGAGACTCCATGTATCAGAGTTCAAAGAAACCAGCGACCAGGATCCGTTCGGTGTCAGCAATGGCACTGGCGCTATTCCTCGGTAGCGTCTCGGTTCCGGTTTTTTCCGGGCAGTATCTTGAGGGTAGCCCGGATGACGGGTTGATCGCTACCGTGTCGCGTAGCGAGCCCAATTTGATCCGGGTCGAAGGCCGCAAGATACGCAGCATCCACGGGGTCGAGGGCGAGTTTTTCGTCACTCCGGACAAGGAGACCGGCACCGCCTATCTCAAGCCCAATCCGGACAAGCATTTCCTCAGCGTGTTTGTCGCCGACGATGCCGGTCGCAACTGGAAGCTCATGCTCAAGGTCGCCGACGTGCCCGCAGAGACGCTGGTCATCCGTGATCGCAGTCGCGCGCGCGTCGAGGGGAAAGCATTCAATGCCGACGACTCGCGCAATTCCGCGATACGCCGCGTGATGCTGGCGCTTGAGCGTGATGCAGAACCCGAAGACATGACCGCCAGAGACACTCTGGAGATCGTCCCGCTCTGGAACGAGGCCCGCTTCGTACTTGTAAGGACACTGGATGGCGCATTGATCGGCGAAAAATATCAACTGACCAATGTGTCCTCGTCGCGGATGGTGATCGACGAGCGCGAACTTTACCGGCGCGGTGTTCTGGCCATCATGGTGGACTCGCTTGAACTGGAGCCTGGTGAGGCGACCAACGTCATGGTGGTACTGGAGGGGCGCGATGGCTGAAGCGCCAAAAAACCGAATTGCCACTGCAATTTCCAGCCTGTCGCCCAAGCGTCGCCAGTACCTGATACTGGGACTCGGTGCTGCGGTTTTTCTGTTGCTCATATTCGGTGGTGTAGCAATCTGGGACAAGCCTGTCCAGCTACCCCAGGGAACACATCAGGCCCGTCCGCAACCCATGCCCATCAATGCACCCGGCGCCCAAGCCGATCCACGTGACATCTGGATGAGCAAATCCTCGGAACAGATGCGGCAGATGGAGGACATGATCCAGGGATTGCGCCAGCAGGTTGATACCATCGAGAAAAAGCCGCCGGTCGCAAATACTGTCCAACTCCCAGTTATGCCCATGCCGCCAGCACCGGCCTCAATCCCTCACGAGGCACGGTCGATGGTCTTGCCGCCCACGCCGCTTGTGAACCCGGAAGCGGAAAGAAAATCTATCGAGCCGCCGCCTGCGCCCAGACCACTTGGCATTGCTTCGTTCGAGGTGAGCGAGGGCAAGGTGATCGCCCCTGAAGCGGTTCATAAAACAGCCGAGAAGAAGGGTGAACGCAGCTATGTGCCAACTGGTTCGTTTTTCCGGGCTGCGTTGCTGGGCGGGTTGGATGCGCCCACCGGCGGTCAGGCGCAGAGCAATCCCCATCCTGTCCTGATGCGGGCGCAAGACAACGCCTTCTTGCCCAACCGCTACCGTTTCAAGGTCAAGGAATGTTTCGCGCTGGGTGCGAGCTATGGGGACATCAGTGCCGAGCGCGCCTACATCCGGCTCGAATCGCTTTCCTGTGTGCGCCATGACGGCAAGGCCATCGACGTGCCGGTGAAGGGTTATGTCGTGGGTGAAGACGGCAAGGCCGGGATGCGCGGGCGGCTCGTCAGCAAGCAGGGCCAGGTGCTGGCCAATTCGCTTCTGGCAGGTATTGGCGCAGGCATCGGCCAAGCCTTCCAGCAGAGCGCCACCACCATATCAACTAACCCGCTGGGGTCGGTCGGCACGGTGGAACCCGGCAAGCAATTACAGGCAGGTGTCGGCATTGGGGTCGGTAAGGCGCTGGATCGCCTTTCCCAGTACTACATCACGTTGGCTGAAAAGATGTTCCCCATCATCGAAGTTGATGCTGGCCGCACGGTCGATGTTGTGTTCACCAAAGGCTTCTCTCTCGATGCGGACAGCGTGAGCGGCGAGGCAAATACTTATTCCGATATCTGGCGTCGGGGCCGCGAAGTCCAGAAGAAATCCATTGAACCCTACAAGGAGTGAACCATGCAGTTCCAACTATCGCTGTTCAAACGGCTGTTCGCAATTTTCGCGTTGATGTTGTCAGTGGCTGCGCAGGCCGATGAGGGTGCTGAGAGCCTGGAAAAGCACCTCAAGGATTTGTATCCGGCAACCCAGATAGAGCGCGTCCAAACCTCGGAAATTTCCGGACTGTACGAGGTAATGATGGGAAAGAATTCTGCCTATACCGACGCGACCGGGCGCTATTTTGTCTTCGGCCATCTCTACGACATGAAGGCCCAGCGCGACCTGACCGCCGAGCGCATGGAAAAACAACAGCGCATCAATTTCGCCCAGTTGCCGCTGGATGACGCCATCAAGACGGTGCATGATAAAGGTGAGCGGGTACTGGTGGTGTTCTCCGATCCGGATTGTCCGTTCTGCAAGCGGCTCGAACCAGAACTCGACAAGCTGAACAACGTCACCCTCTACACGTTTCCCTATCCTCTGGAGTCGTTGCATCCCGAGTCACCGGGCAAGGCTGTCGCAGTCTGGTGCGCGCCGGATCGTGCCCGCGCTTGGGCCGATCTCATGAAAACCGGCAAAGCCCCGGCTAACAAGAATTGCGATAACCCGATACAGCGCAACATCCAGTTGGCCCAGCGGCTGGGTGTCAATGGCACGCCCACCTTGTTTGCGGCGGACGGGCGCATGTTGCCGGGTGCGGCATCCGTCGAACGGATCGAGCAATGGCTTGCAGAGATTCAGCCATGAAGATCAAGTGCTGGCTGGTGAGTCCGTTGCTGCTTGCGCTGGCCGGGTGCGCGGGCATGATGTCCGGGTTGGACGGGCAGGGTAAGTTTTCCTGCAAAGCGCCGGACGGGATTTCCTGCGCATCGCTATCCGGCGTCTATGCCAATGCCGTGCAAAATAATCTTCCCGGCCAGCGGGCAACCGCCGAGTCCGCAAAGGGAGCGCCGCCATTACAGAAGATAGCGCGTCAGGCGCTAAGCTCCGGCGAACCAATCCATAGCGCCCAGCAGGTGCGGCGCGTGTGGCTTGCACCGTGGGAAGATGACGAAGAGGTGCTTCACGACCAGTCGTATTTTTATCTGGTCGTTGATTCGGGGCAATGGCAGGTCGAGTATTCGCGGCGCAAGGCGAGTGAGGCTTATCGGCCTGTTGCGCCGCCGAAAGCCCTCACGCAATCAGCTCCCAATGCGGGCGATAAACCGGCATCACGAAACGAGCAAAGCATTCCGCCTATGCCAGCCAATGCGGTGTTTCCTCAGCAAGGCCGCGAGAATCTGCCTGCCAGCGGGGAGGGCGGCTGATGAGTTGGGCAGATTTTCTTCGCGCGGCCTTCCTGCCCGAACGCACGGCGGATGCCGACCAATTGCCCCGGCAGTTATTGCGGGAGATTTCGCAGATGCCGCGCCTCACCGGGATTCTTCCTTATCTGGCTTGGCAGGAAGACGCACGGCTGTTCGCATTGGATCAGGGCGGATTTGGTGAGAGGGAAGAGCATGCCATCGGCTTTTGTATCGAGACCATGCCTCAGACGGGTGCCAGCGACGAAATGGAGAAGGTGCTCGCCAGCCTGTTTGTCTCCTGCCCTCCGGGAACGGGCATTCAAATTACCCTGTACGGTAGCCCCCATATTTTTCCGTTGCTCCGTGCGCAGGCCAACCTGCTGCCATCTTCGGCGGCGGTCGATGCTCCCGGCTTTGAAGAGCGGCGTCACGGTAATATCTTCCGGCTCCTTGCCCGTCGGCGCATTGACCATTACCTGAAGGGCACGGGCCAGTCTATCTTCGGCCACCAGACCTATCTGCTGCGGGATTTCCGTTCGGTGATCTCGATCACCTTGCCGCTCGATCCGGAATTGCCTGCCGACATTGATGAGGCGCTGCGTATCCGGGAAAGCGTTCATGCCACTCTCAAGTCGGCGCACCTGCCCGGTCACGATTGGGGGCCGGACGAACTGCTCAACTTCACGGCAGATTTTTTCGATCACTCTCGTCTTTTTTCCGGCGGCACGGTACGCCCCATCGAATGGAACGAGAACCTGCCGCTGCGCGACCATCTGTCGAACCTTGAGGTGGCCTCGCGGGTGGGGGATGGCGACATCCGTTTCCGCAAGGCAGGCGGAGATGAGTCCGTCCTGCAACTGTTCTCGGTGCGCCAGTATCCGCGCTACTTCCGGCTTTCCGGGATGAACTACATGATCGGCGATCCCTACCAGCTTGCCTTGTCCATGCCGTGCCCGTTCCTGATCACGATGGGTGCGATTTCGCTCGACTATGAGTCGGCGCGAACCAAGGCCCAGATGAAAGCGGCACGCGCGACGCAAAGCGCCGGCTCCTACATGGCGCACTTCCAGCCCGATCTGCAAGACCGCAAGCGCGATTGGGACATGGTGCTCAAGACTTTCGACAGCGGGAGGACAGTGGTCGGCATGTATCACCAGATCGCGCTCGTCGCCAAGGTGGAGGATGCCTCCCGCTGCGAACACGCCTTGCGTGCCGTGTGGAGGGCGCGCGGCTTCGATCTGACCAAGGATTTCTATCTACAGCACCAAGCCCTGTCGGCGGCGCTCCCCATGACCCTGACACCAGCACTTCAGGCCGATCTCCGCCAGTTCGGGAAGGTAAACACCAAGACGGCGGACAACGCGGTCATGACCTCGCCGCTGATCGCCGAGTGGAAGGGGACGCAAACTCCGGTGATGACCTTGTTCGGCAGGCGCGGTCAGGTCATCGGTTTCGATCTCTTCGACAACACCGGCGGCAATTTCAATTTTGCCGTGGCTGCACTGTCCGGTTCCGGCAAGTCAGTGTTCGTTAACGAGATGACCTATCGCTATCTCGGTGCGGGCGCCAAGGTGTGGATCATAGACGTGGGTCGTTCCTACAAGAACCTGTGCGAGTTGCTGGATGGCGAGTTCATCGAATTCTCGGATGAACAGCAGAACACCATGTGCCTTAATCCATTCTACATGATCATCGACATCAGCGCTGACATGGAAATGATCCTGCCCCTGATCGCCCAGATGGCAAGCCCACGGGAGCCGCTCGACAACTACGGATACACGGCGCTGGGTTCGGCCATCAAGCGGGTCTGGGATGCCAAGGGGCGCGCGGCAACCATCACCGACATTTACGAGCTGCTCAAGACAGGTCGTTTGTCTGTGGAGGGGGAATACGAGCGCGACCTCAGCCGTCTAGCCACAGCCTTGGAGCCTTATACCCGTCATGGTGTCTATGCGAGTTATTTTGAGGGAGAGGCCAATATCCAGTTCGACAAGGATTTTGTCGTTCTTGAGCTGGAGGAGCTGAAGTCCAAGAAGGATCTCCAGTCGGTGGTGATGCAGCTCATTATGTATCGCATCACCCAGGAGATGTACCGCGACCGCTCCCGGCGCAAGCTCGTCATCATTGATGAAAGCTGGGATCTCATGGGGTCGGGTGCCAGCGGCAGCTTCATCGAGGCCGGGTATCGTCGCGCCCGCAAGTATGGCGGTGCGTTTGGCACCATTACCCAGTCGGTTGATGACTACTACAAGAACGAGGCGACCAAGGCCGCGATCAACAATGCCGACTGGTTATTCTTGCTGCGCCAGAAACCCGAAAACATCGAGCGCCTAGGCAAGGAGGGCAAGCTGGCTCTGGACGAATGGCTGAAGCGCCAGTTGACTTCCGTCAGCACCGAGCACGGCCATTTTTCTGAAATCTATATTCACTCGCCGATGGGTTCTGGCTTGGGACGGCTCTTGCTCGATCCCTTCTCGATGCTCGTCTATTCCACCCGTGCCGAAGACTACGAAGCCATCAAACGCCTGCGGGAGCAGGGGCTGACGGTTTCGGAAGCCATCGAACGCCTCGTCATCGAACGCGCATCACCATAAGGCAGATCACTCATGAGTCCTCTGAAATCACAAATTCTTACCGTGGTAGTTACGTTGATACTGGGAGCAGGCATCGCCGCGTCATGGCTACACTTCCGGCCTCTGGAGATTCCGCGATTCGCCCGCGTGGACATCGGAACCATCGTTTTCCAACAACAGCAATCCCTGGCGCAACGGGTCAAGCCGGGAATGGATGCCGCTGAACAGGGGAAGCTGTTCGAGGATGCAAAAGCCTTCGGCGTGCGCCTGGATGCCGCCCTTGAGCAGGTTGGAAAGGAATGCCAGTGCGCCCTGATCAATACGGCAGCGCTGCTCAAGGCGACATCGGCAAAAGCCATTCCGGATATGTCCGCGCGGGTGGTGGAGATACTGAAGCAACCGGCTGCGGGCACTCCGGCGCAATGATCCATGCGCATCTTTCTCATGTTCGGATTTTGTCTTTTCATCAATGGCGCGTCGGCGGTTGGCGTTATGGATTACGACTCGATCTGGCGTTGCGACGAGAACCGTTTCAACTGGTATTGCGATATTTCGCCGGATACTGAGCAAGCCGATACCACCACTGAAAATCCAAAACCCAAGGCGGTCAGCGAAGAGGATGAGGCCGTTGCTGCGTTAAAGAAGTTGAAGGAGGATGCAGAGCGGAAGAGGGCGCTCGCCATCGTCAAACCGACGCCGGAGAACCTCAAGAATTACATCGTTGCGCAGGAAGCCATGATGGACAGGGCTTCGGTGTTTTCGGATGTTTGGCGTCGCGTCATTTGGGCCAATCCGGAACTCAATTACCAGTTACGCAACCCGTCCAACAATGCGGCCATCCAGGTGCATGACGCCCAGCGGGCGCTCAAGGAAACTGACACCCTTGCAGGCTTGAACAAGGAATGGGGCATTTTCTTCATTTTCAGGTCGGACTGTCCGTACTGTCATCGCATGGCGCCAACGCTGAAATTTCTGTCCGAGCAATACGGGATAGTGGTGTTTCCTGTTTCTCTGGATGGGGTTGGATTGCCTGAGTATCCCAATCCGTCGCGGGATAACGGCATGGCAGCATCTGTCGGAGCCAGTGTCGTTCCGCTCGTGGTGCTGGGGAACGTCAAGGATCACCGGCTGCTCCCGATCGGGTCGGGTGTGCTATCGGCTCAGGAAATCGTCGAACGCATTTACATCCTGACCCAGACACGTCCCGGCGAACTTTATTGAGGTTGACCATGAATACTCCACGTCTCCGTAGAACCGTTGCCGCCACACTTGCCCTTTCGATCTTTGCCAGTCCGGCAAATGCCGATGTCTCCCAGTCCATGCAGGACTGGTTCGACCAGATTGGAGCTTACGGAAATGTGACGGGGCCAAATGCCTATCGCGGGCAGACGATGAATTTCTATACCGGGGGCAGCCTCTACATGCGCACGCCGGTGCGCAACTACCAGTTGGCCAGCATTTCACCGCCTTCATTCAGGGCCGGGTGCGGCGGGATTGATCTGTTCGCCGGATCGTTCTCTTTCATCAACAAGGAACAGTTCGTCGCCCTGTTGCGAAACATCGGCAACAACGCCATCGGTGCCGCTTTCAACATGGCACTGTGCTCGATGTCGCCCGACCTCTGTGATCTTCTGAAGTACCTGCAAGACCAGTCGTCTAAGATGAACAACCTCAACATCAATTCCTGTCAGGCGGCAGAAGGGATTGTCGCTGCGGCGGGCAGCATGCTGACCGACAAAACTCAGGAGAAGGAGGGGAAGACCGCCGGTGCGAACCTGAACATGTTTGGGGATGTGTTCGAGTCCTGGGATGAGTGGAAGAAAAGCAGCGCCACGGCCAAGAACATCCGGACGGCGGCGAAGAATTCGTCACAGGGATACAAGGAGCTTTTCGATCCCGGCAACGTCGTGTGGCGCTCACTGTCTAGGGTCTCGGGTATCGCAGACGACACCAGAGAGTTGTTGATGAGCCTGACCGGCACCATCATCGTGACTCCGCCCGGCGAGAATGCCGATGATAAGGCGAAGTGGACGTATATGCCCGGCGGCAACCTGACCTTCCGCCAATTCGTCGGCGACGGCGGTTCGGCGACTGTCAGCCTGCCCGGCCTCAAGTGCGGTGTGGATACGGTGGATTGCATGACGCCGACCTACTCCGATGCCGCCTTTACCGTGACACCGTTCTCCCGGCAAGTCAGAACCCGAATTGCTGCGATGCGGGACAAGATCATCAATCGGGACGCCATGGGGCAATCCAATCTGGACACAGCCATGATCGGCAATTCTTCTCTTCCAGTCTGGAAGATGCTTTCGGTATCCAGCAGTATCCCTGGAGGCGACCGGATTACCGAGGACTACTCGCAACTCATAGCCGTGGATGTGGCTTATGCCTACTTCACGAATCTCTCAAAGACTCTTCGCGGTGCTCTACAGAGCGAGACGGGGAAGAGCGGCCCCGATGCGGTCGCCGCTTCGGAAAAAATTCTCGGTCGCCTCAACGAGATCGAGCAGGAAGCCAGAGACATGTTGCGCGCCGAATATCAGAAGGGCATGCAGGTCGCTGAACTGAGCCGGTCACTTCAACTTCTGAATCAAAGTCTCAACTCGGGGATGCCGACCAACATCTTCCAGTCCATGATGGTATTCAACCGGTAGGGCTGGGCATGTACGAGGTTTATGCCTACTGGAACGTAGTCGAGCTGGAGGCGATGTTCAACGCCGTCGCCTCCGTCATGGGCAGCGGCGACTACCTCGGTTTGCTCCGCACCATGGCAATTGTGGGGATCATCGTTGTCGTCATCGCCACGCTGACCGGACGTGAACGGCTGGATGGGATGTGGAAGTGGCTCTTCTTCCTTGCCATCTTCCAGGCGCTCCTGCTTGTTCCAAAAGTGACTGTCACGATTGTGGATCGTACCGGCAATGAGCCGCCCCGTGCGGTGGCCAATGTACCCATCGGCTTGGGTGCTTTTGCGCATGGCATGAGCAAGGTGGGGGACTGGATGACGGGTGCCTTCGAGACCGTGTTTTCGCTTCCCGACGACGTGAAGTTCCGCAAGAACGGCACGCTGTTCGGGCATCGCGTTCTTTCCGAGCGCTATGCGGTGAAAAGCGGGAATCCTGTTTTGACGAGCAACCTGCTCGAATTTTACCGGGAGTGTGTCGCACCGGATATTGCCACCGGCTTCATTCGCATGAAAGAGGATATTCTTGAGGTCAACGACATCTGGGGAAGCCTGAACGGCAAGACCAACCCGGCACGGTTGGTAACCTTGCGAGATACGACGGATCCGACGCTGATGAGTACGGTCGGCTGCGATGCCGCATATCTGAGCCTCACCACCCAGATCATTGCCGAATCGAACCGCCAGATCACCTTGCTGGGTTATCGCCTCTACCCGCAAATGACTCAGGCGGATGCCGGGGCGGCCATACTCGGTTCCCTGGCGACCTCGACCAACTATCTGCTTGGAGTTTCGGCATCGGCGCAGGATACGGTCAAGCAGGCCATCGTCGCCAACTTCATGATTGATGCACAGTACATGCTGCCTGCACAGATTGGAGATGCTGCCAGCGCCCAGACCAACCTTGCGATGGCGCAGTCACTGCGCTCGACTAGCGACTCCTACAAACTGATGGCGCGGATCGCCGAGTCCACCATGCCTAAGGTGCGCAATGCCATTGAGCTGGTGCAGTACGCCATCTTTCCGATCTTCCTGCTGTTTGTGGTGATCGGCGGCCACCAGGCCGGGGGAGTCATCAAGTCCTACGCGGCCAGCCTGTTCTGGATACAACTCTGGGCACCGCTCTATGCGGTGATGAATTTCATCATCACGATGTATTCGAGAAGCCAATACACAAGCGGAAGCGCCGGGAATGGTTTATCTATCGAACAGATGAGCTTCCTCAATACCGCCATCGTCAGCGATCAGGCGATTGCGGGGATGCTGGTCATCTCCATTCCAGCCATTGCGGCCGCTATCGTGAAAGGTGGCGACGTGGGCATGCAGGCGGTCGCAGGCATTGTGTCGCCACCGCGCGATGCAGAGAAAACCGCCAGCAGTCTGGCCATGGGCAACATGCAGATGGGCAGCGCCTCGCTCAACAATGTCAGCCACGACACCATGAAGGGATTGTCGGTGGACATGAACCCCAGCCTGCGGCAGGGCATGACCAACTATCAGGCGCGCGGAGGATTCGAATACAGCAATTTCTCCGGTGGTGGCTTCGTCGTCAAACAGGCGAAAAGCGAAGTCCGCGCCGACATGGCACTCAACGACTCCATGGGCGCAGCCGCGAAAGAAAATTACGAACGATCCCAGCAGGCAACACAACAGCAATCCGCCGAGTACGCTGAAAGTGCTCTCGCGGCGATCAAACAGGAAGCCGGGTTTGAGAGAAGCCACGCCAAGGGCAGCAGTGACACCACAGGATACCGCCACGGCACCGGATCGAGCCAGAGCACCGAGGCCAATGAAACACTGCGCCAGGTAGATCAGTGGGCCAGAAAACTCGGCGTCAACGAAAAGGTAGCGATGGAACTGATGGTCGGCGCTTCGATGGGCATGAGTACGCCGAAACTCCTGGAGATCGCCGGGCTACGCGGTGGCGTGGAAGTGTCGGCTAAGATGCGCAACTCTGCCGAGTCAACGCGAGCCTTGGAGGAAATGGCTCAGTATGCCAAGGAGTCGAGCTTCGGAAAGAAGGTCGGCACCGTGCTCGATAATGGATGGGAGCGCAACTATCGAACCAACGATGAAGGCAAGACTGCCGGCAGCGAAGGCATGCGCGCATCGCTGGATCACGCACGGCAATCGCGCGATGCCTTCAGTGCATCCATGCAGGAAACGGAAGGGCATCGGCAGATGTGGGAAATGTCTCATAGCGGCCAGCTTGGTGCGAACCTCCAGCTTCAGGATCACTTCATCAAGGATTTTCTGTTGCCCAAGCTCGAATACAACTACGAAAAATTTCAAGGAGTCATGGGCGACCCGTACAAGCTGCGGCCATACATCGAGGAGTACACCGCGCAGAACTATGACCGGATGATGGGTGAGATGGCTGGGCATGTTCAGGGTGCCGAGACGATCCAGGCGCGGCACGAAGCGAATCGGGGTGGCATGCAGAACCGTGAATCGGTCGAATTGGCAGGAGGAGATAATCTGGCGCAGGTTAAGGGGATGGCTGGACGTGCAGGCGTCACTCCGCAAGGCAGGCCAAGCGATCAGGCAAAGCAGACAGCGATGCATGATTATTCCAAAAACGCGACGGAGGTTAATGATCGTGGGGTGAGGGCAGGGCAGACACATCAGGAGAATGCAACAACGTCAAACTTCCGCAAGTTAAAACCTGAATCTATCGCGGGCAAGGGAATGGAGCTTACGGAAGATGTGGCGGATGCGGCAAATCGCGTGGTTAAGGGGGTGACCGGGCCGAATCCTGGCAAGTACATTCAAGAGACGCTTGATGTGAAGAATAGCAAGTAAGGGGTGAATCATTCAACGAACGCAGGAATTTGCGCACCTTAGAGCCGTATCTTGCTAGTATCGTCGTCGTCCGACAGAAGGATCAAATCCGCGCTCGAACATCTCTGTATCAGTCAGGTAGAGAATTACGAGTACCTGCCCTTGAGCGGGGGAATAACACTGTTCAAGTACTTCGAACTCTTCGGCATCATCGTTATCGAACCACGCGTCAGCAGACTGTTTGCGAGGTGCTGGGCAAGGAGTCCCCCTACTCAAGAGATCGTATGCAAAGCTGTCTTCATCCAGCTTTTCCTTAAGCCACCATCGCTTAGGAGTGTGTGGTGCAGCAATGTGCCAACGCCGCTTTGTTCCGGTATAACAGGCCATAACTACGGGCAGCGTATCAATTTTGGCAAGGCGTATCGTCGTCGCAAGCGTGCTGGTTTGAAATAAATCAGCCACCTCTTCAATTTGCTTCAGAGAAGGTAACTTGAAAGACTTTATGATGGGGGTGAGCAGAGTTGATGGTATCAGAATATGGGATGCGAAGTCGTCCGCCTCTCGCTCCAGTTTTACGTCTGATGCCAAGTTATTCGATGGATCATCTACCCGGCATTGAAAAGATTTGCCGCGATGCATATCCCAGTGACCAAGTTCATGTGCAATGGAGAAACGCTCCCTGCCACGTCCACCTGATGGTTTAATCGTGGCGATAGCACTGCTGCCAAAACCTACAAGTGTTGCCTCGCATCCAATTAGATTTTCGTACTCCACTTGAATACCCGCATCAAAAGCAATCGCCTCAATATCGATGTCTTGTGGGTCGCTGATGCCGAGTTCAGCAATACGAGTCTCCGCCCGCTGGCCGGGTGTCATGAATTACTGCCAGACGGGTTTTCTGATTCAAGTCTGCGTATCTGTTGATACAGGCGCATGACTTCTTCATCCTGCATTTCTCCGAGCTTACGGGCTGCAAGTGTGAAACGTTGATCATTTGCAACTTGAGCGATATAGGCTTTCGCTTGTTCGAGCGAAACATTGGCGGTGAAATCATCACCAGCAACCTTGGCGTTTTGCATCTGGGATCGAGCGGTCGCCAAGCGTATACGACCAGCCTCGGCTTTCGCCGATTTGAGCATATCTAGCGCTCGTGCTTTGACGGATGATGGTGCTTCTCCATCCAATACATCTTCGTCAGGCATCGCACGCAGCTCTTGAAAGTAGCTCTCGAAAAGATTATCCAGTTGCATCATAAATTTTTCGTTGGTATTCATTATTTCCTCCAACTCTGCGCTAAGCTCGACAGCTTGCGGTCTAGCCGCTTCCTTGCCGCGTCATATGTTTTCATGTCGAGGCCAACTTCTTCAGCGGCTTCTTTACCCCGCAACCCATCGGCCCATGCCATTGCGACGAGAGCGGCCTCCTCATCGTCTTCAAGTTGTCGGAAAATAAAATCAACCTGATTGCTAGCCAATATTGCGTCTTCTGGGGTTCTTGTATCTTCTGATTCAACCATCAACATACGAGGTTCGTCCGATTCATCGCTTCCATCGGCCATTACCGCAACTCGCTCGTCAATCGGACCATTGATACTACGTTTGCGCGCGTTGCTGGTTTCGCTGTGCATCGCTGTTTTAAGCACCACCAGCATATGGTGCTCTCGAGGGCAACGTCGCTTGCCAGACAGTAATTTGACCAAGGTCCCTTGGAGCAGGTCATCCCCCGTCATACCAGGTAAACCTGCGGCAGCGAACTGAGCCATTTTTTCAGCGCGTCGCCAATCCGCTGCACTCATCTGTGTGAGGGCGGCTTCAATCTCCGATGGAGACATTCGATCTTGCTTGTCGTTAGTCATGGTCAACAGTGTCTGTTTCTTATTGGGAAGGACTCTCGAATCTGCCAATTTGGACGCCACAAAATAAATTTTCCGCCGTGCGTCCAAAAATGCTTGCGAAGGAGTCCTTCTAATTGAAAGCTCAGAAATGGTTTCTGGACTCAGCGAATTATAGGACTTTAATATGAACAATCAAACAATTGCTGTAAATGACGATATGGCCGAGGCTGAAGACATCCAGTCCTGCGTTCGGGATGGTCGTCCAGTACGCCATAACGGCCCATACAAAATTGCGGTCGGCAACGAACGCCTTGAGTATGTCTCTGTAGTTATCGACGACCCGGTACCGTCTGGACGACAAATTCTGCTTGTGTCAGGGTGCAAGCCGGTTGATGAATATTTGATTTTCAAAATGCTGAAAAACGGGGAGTTGGAAGAGTTACGCCTGGAAGAGACCGCTGACCTCCGTGCGGCAGGTATCGAGCGCTTCCTTGTGTTCCATAGCGACAGATCATTCCGCTTTGAGCTTGATGGCACAAGATTCGAATGGGGTGTCTCCCTGATTTCTGGGGCTGCTTTGAAGAAACTTGCTGGGGTTGATCTGAACACTTATGGCGTTTGGCAAGAATTTCGGAAGTCTGGTGTAGAAGATAAGCTGATTGCAAATGGCGAACTTGTCAATCTAGCCGAACCGGGGGTGGAGTGGTTTTTCACTGGTCTCAAGCAGACAACGGAAGGTTAAGCTATGACCACGTTGCCGATTAGATGTCGCGCCTATATTGAAGGGCGCGGATTGGTGATGGATGAGGTAGAAGAAAATGGCCAAAAAGGTGTTGTACTGCGGCAATTTTCGCTGCCAGCAGGACGCTTCGATGAGTCCAATGCAGATATTCTCATCATGTTGCCAAGTGCCTACCCAGATGTTGCACCAGATATGTTCTACGCAGTGCCATGGTTGCGTTTGGTGGAGTCTAAGAAATACCCTCGTGCAGCGGATTGTCCATTCACTTTTGTGGGGCAGTCGTGGCAGCGTTGGTCGCGGCATAACAATACTTGGCGTCCTGGGGTTGATGGTATCTGGACTATGATCAAGCGCATCGAGGCCGCGCTGGCGGAGGCTGCATGAGCCATTTCGATCTTACCTTACAAGAAGAGCATGTTGCCCAGTTGCGTGATCTGCTCCAGCGCGAAGATGGGGTCGAAGCATCTGCCTACGTGCTGTGTGGCGAAGCGCAAATTCGGTGCGACCCATGGGGTAACTACAGCCGCCGACGGGCTACTTCCTACGAAGTAATTCCGGTTCCGCCCGAGGATTGTGTTTCTGCCAGCAAGGGTCATGTCACTTGGTCAACAGCTTCATTTGTAAAGCTGCTCAAGCGAGCACAAGCCGAAAAGCTGGTGGTTGGAATCGTGCATACACATCCCCAAGGCTTGGACTGTTTCTCGGATCAAGATGACCGAAATGAGCGAGAGTTGGTTCGTATGGCACAGAATCGAAATGGCACTGAGGCATCAATGATTAGTGTGCTATTCGCTGGTGCCGATACCATACGCGCTCGTCTTTGGCATGACACTACAGAGCCTGTGCTTGCTAAATCAGTTCTTGTTGCCGGTAAGAAATTAAGTTTCCACAGAGCTGATATACAAACCGATTTGCGCGAAATATTTTCCCGCCAAGCAATCGCATTTGGCGATGACCTTAATCAACAGCTCCGGCACCTCAAGGTTGCTGTTATTGGCTGTGGTGGTACCGGTAGCGCAACAGCGGCGTTGCTTGCAAGACTTGGCGTTGGGCAATTATTGTTGATTGATAATGATCGTGTTGAAGTCTCCAACTTGAATCGACTGCACGGCTCCCGTCGTTCTGATGCGGATGCGATGTTAGCCAAGGTGGACGTACTGGCACGCGAAATTACGGGCTGGGCTATCGGGACTAGGGTGGTTCCGATGAACTGCTGGGTCGGTGATGCCGCTTGTCGTGATGCTCTTAAGTCCTGTGATGTGGTATTGGGGTGTACGGACGATCATGAGGGGCGCCTTCTACTAAACCGTTTGGCATACTTCTATTTGATACCAGTCATTGACATGGGATTAGCCATTGATCCATCACCTGCTGGCGGATTTCGCGAATTGTCTGGTCGTGTGACTGTCCTTACGCCCGGTGCCCCCTGCCTGATTTGTCGCGGTGTTGTAGACCCAATAATTGCGCGTGAAGAACACTTGAAGCGAACCAATCCGGAACTTTATGACCGTCAAAAACGCGAAGCTTATGTCAGAGGTGGCGGGAACCCTGCTCCTGGAGTGGTAACTTTCACAACTGCAACAGCCTGCGCGGCGGTTGACGAATTGATACAAGGTTTGACCAATTTCAGAGGAACGGATGGTTGGCTATGGAACCAAACCCGCAGATTTGATCGTTTTCAGGATCGACGCCCTGGTGCTGAGCAAGATACTCACTGTCCTATCTGTGCAGACCGCATGTATTGGGGGCGCGGGGATGTTAATCCGTTTCTGGATCGGGCAGGGTGATGAGCATGTTGAAGTCATTATTCCGATTTATTCTGGGCAGGCTGGGTTGGATTCAACGCTCCGTTTTCACCAGCCGTGTAATGCCACATCATCCATCGCCAAATCAATTACCTGAAGGCATGGTCGTAGTTGTGAAAGATGAAAAACATGAGAAATGGGCATGCCTCCGGTGTCCAGGAGGTTGCGGTGAAAAAATACAGCTTTCGCTCAGCCCTCAGCGTCGACCAAGATGGAGCGTGGCGCAGGATCGTTTTGACCGGCCAACCATAACCCCATCTATTCGCATGACCAACAAATGCGCTTGCCACTTTTGGGTTCGGGAAGGCAAGGTCGAATGGTGTGCTGATAGTGGACGAAAGCATACTGACCACTAGGTGTATGGTTAAAACTAACCTGCTCGAACTGCAAGTCGCATTCAATTTTCGCGTATGACCGCAGTCCCACAATACGTCACCCTCGATACTTGCCACTGCGACCCCGCTTGATCATAGTGGGCGTTGGTTTTCCTGATTCCAACCACTGCATTGGCACCGATGTCCCGTGCCCTTTTGGCCAGCCTGAGCAATGCATCCTTTTCAGCGAGGCGGTATTCCCAGTCTGATGCCGCCTCTGTCGGCGAAAGCGCTTCAATATAGCCAAGTGTCTTGGCGATCTTGCAACCCGGCACATCGTCCGTTGTGACCAGCAGTATCTGGTTTCTGATCAAATCGAGTTCACGCTCAAGTTTATCGAGCTTGGGTTCTGTCATGGATTTGGATTTGCGAATCCAGCGGAACAAAGCTATGCCGACCAGAAATATAACGAACAGCGGTAGCATGCCAAGTAGGCCGCCAGATTGAGTTGCTGCTGCGGTAGTCATAATTGTCTCCAATCAGTTTTGATCCAGCTTCGCACAGTTCTTCAAAACTGCAAGTCAGCGATGGGATGACTATTGGATGGGATGACTATTGGCAGGTTGCCTCCTTCTTGAGTCTTGGGCACTCGAAATGTGTCTTTGCCGGGCGCATTTCGAAAATCGTATCGCCGGTAGCGCCGATACAGTGGCGCCATGCATATCCGAATTTTCAAACTGTCTGGGCGTTGGTTTCCCGTCGTCCTTTGGGCCATGGCGGCCTACTTGGCATTTTGCCGCTTCTATCTCGTTGCCTTGAATCTCACAGAAAGCCTGCCCGGAACCATTTTTCTGATCGAAAAAGGCGTCATGCCGCAACGCGGTGAGTTGGTTGCTTTCAGATGGGAGGCTAACTGGCCTTACCCGCGCGGGTGCATTTTCGTCAAGAAACTGGTCGGGTTGCCGGGTTCAGTCGTTTCGGCGAAAGGGAGAGAATTCTTCGTGGACGGTGCTCCGGTCGGACGGGCGAAAGAATATGCCAGAACCGGTGAGCCTCTGGATATTGGCCCGCGAGGGAAGATTTCAGACGGGCATTACTACGTGGCCGGTTCTCATCCTGACAGCTTGGATTCGCGCTATCAGCTTACCGGCTGGGTCGGACAGGAGCAGATTGTCGGAAAAGCGTATCGGGTTTTCTGACGTGGGACACATGGGATTTGTTGTGATGGGTAGCGAGCGCACTTCATTTGAGGTAACCCAAAGGCTGAGGCGACTCTGGATTGCCGTTCTTCATCAGGCAATCGAAGACGCGAGGGGCAGCGTTAAGTCAGTCGAAAATCAGGACAACAGAATTGGCGGTAATCAGCGGGAAGCCTTGACGTGGATTTTTAACGGCATTCCTAGCGCGGCCAATTCATTCGATTCGATCTGCCTCCTGCTGGATATTGATCCGGATTGGGCGCGTCATCGCCTTCGTCTCGTGCCGGGGATTCGGCGCGGCCTCGACAGCGCCGGATTGCAAGCCTGGCGAGGGGAGGCTGATCCTTGTTAAGTTTCTTCAGGAAAGCGATTCGCCTTGACGGTGAAAGTCGGGAGCCTGCTGCGATACCTGCCGCGAGTGTTTGCGTGCAGGAAGAAAACGACGAGGAGATTCCGCGCTATCCGCCGTTCATGAAGGGGCTGCCTGCAACAGACCCGGCGAAGCTCATCGAGACACAGCGGGAACTGGTTGACCAGATTCGCGAGGCAGCGTTTGCTACTTCCGAAGTTTTCGAGCAGTTCTATCTGGAGTCTCTGCGCCGATTTGCCTGTTACGCGCATCTTCTGCCGGCAAGCCAGACGCATCATCACAGGGGAGCAGGGGGCCTGCTTCGCCACACGGCAGAGGTCGCCTTGTGGTCGCTCCAGTCAGGTAGCCGAGTGCTGTTGCCAGGAGAACAGGCGCCGCGAAGACGCAGGGAACTGGAGCCGCGCTGGCATCTTGCCGTATTTCTCTCCGCGCTTTGTCATGACGTAGGAAAGCCAGTGACTGATCTTGTCGTTACCAGCAGAGATGGAGGCAAGATTTGGAACCCATACGCGGAAGACCTGTACGCTTGGGCCAACAGGCATGGCGTGGATCGCTACTTTTTGCAATGGCGCGAAAATCGCGGCAAGAAGCATACGGTCGTTTCCCCGCTGATTGCGGAGCGCATTGTCGGGAAGAATGTCATTGCCTGGATTTCAGAGGGCGGTAACGAACTTGTGCCCTGGATGCTGGAGACAATCAACGGTCACCCCAGCACCGAGAATCCGATTCACGATCTGGTTATTCGATCAGATCAGGCCAGTGTCGAACGAGACCTGCGCAGTCTCGGAGTTGCGTTTGCCGATTACGAGATCGGCCTGCCGGTGGAGCGATTTCTCGTGGACATCATGCGCAGGTTGGTACGGGATGGCACATGGAGGATCAACGATCCCGGCTCACGTCTCTGGCACATGGATGGGCATCTTTACCTGATCTGGCCAATCGCCGGTGAAGAAATCGCCGCCGTCATCAATCAGGAAAAAATTCCGGGGATGCCGAGAACTCCAAACAGCATTCTTGAAATGCTCGTTGACCGGAAGCTGGCGAATATCCGGGAGGATCAGGTTGAAGGAAATCGCTGCTGGGGGATCGCTCCCGCCGTGCTGGCAGAGCGGATACCAAATATCAGGCTGACCGCTATCAGGTTGCGCGATACGGCGATGATTATTGATCCCGCTCCGCCGTCAGTTCACGGAAAAGTTCTCGATCTGGAGGATCAGGTAAAAGCGCAGCCTGTTATCCATGAGCCAAAATTGCCGACTGCGGCTGAGCCGCCGGTCTCATCGCCACCCAGCCAGAAGACTCCCGATAAGCCCGAAAAAGTGATTGCCTCCATGCCAGCTCAGATTCTTCAACTCGATGGCCCCGTCGGTGACGCATTGAAAGCACTGGCCGAAGACATTCAGTCCGCCAAGAAGCCCGCCGCTAGCTTGGTTCATATTGATTCCTCCGGCGTGCCTTGCCTCAAGTGGCCTGATGCGCTGAAGGGCTACGGCATGGAGAGCAAAGCCATCCTGGACGAACTGTCACACCGGAACTGGCTGGTGCTTGATCCGATGTCACCCTTCCGCAAGGTTGTAGAGATCGAGTCCGGGAGTGGAGGCAAATGGAAGGTGATCCGGCTTCAACCTGCGGTGATGCAGCTTATGGGGATTGGGAAGCAGAAGTCAGATCCGGCTCCTCAACCAGCGCCATCCAGCAAACCAGCACAACAGCAGCAATCAAGTCAGGTCGTAACTGAGAAGGCTGGTGAAGATACACGGCTCGAAGTGATACAAAGTATCATTGCCACATTGCGCGAGGGGATGAGAGAGGGCATCCTGCCGTCGGAGCCGGATGGCAACTTCGTCTGGATACCGTCGCGTAAAGCCGAACCATTGTTGATAGAGAAACTCACATTGACCCGGATGAAAATAATGCGTTTGAGCGGCGTGGTTCCCGACGTATTTATATCCCAGAACCGGGGGAAAACTCATTGCTATCGAATACCAACTTTGCCTTTAACGAATAAAGCACCAGAACGATGAATACGTTGCAGCGAGCAGAGGTTAAGCGCTTTCTCATCAGTGGCAACCACAACAACTTATTCGAGGTGTGGCCCGGGGGTACGCTCATGGAGCGTTCAGTTAATGGCAATGCCGCGCTGCGTCGCGCACTCATTGTGGAAGTGTTGAAGCGAACGGGGCATGCCGTCGTGCCAGAAATACTGAAGAACTCAGGCCACGATGCATGGGCGCGTGCAAAGTTTACACCTATGGTGCGAGGGTTATTCCCGAAATGCGAGCACGAAATTATCCTCGGCATGCTTGAGTGCTCTGTCGTTTTTTTAACGCCAAAGACGATAGCCACTGTTCTCGAGAAAACCCAGTGGCTCAGGACTGCATGGGATCTGTCGAACCTTTACCTAGCCAGCTTTGATGTGATGCCCCTCTCTAGGGAAGGGCAAGAAATTGCAGGTCTGAGCGAAGGAACGACTTGCTACATAGCGGCTGACTATTTCAGCATCACTGATCCATTCCTGGATTACGTGGTTCACGAAGCTGCCCACATCTTTCACAACTGCAAGCGAAAAACCCTCGGACTGCCCGCGACCCGTAGCCGCGAGTGGCTGCTTGAGATCGATTTTTCTAAACGCGAAACATTCGCCTATGCCTGTGAAACTTACAACCAAATTATCGAACGTGGCGAAACCCGGTCAGATCGTGACAGACTTTTATCAGAGCTTGAAGATAGGCCGGTTATTTGGGACGAGCGTGTAGATATCCCTGAATATATCGATATTCTTCGAGAGGCCGTTGCAGTCAGAAATGGTTGGAAGCGGATACTTGAGCGGTGCTCTCCTCTAAGGCCTACCCGTCGCGATTAACTTTGAACATTGAAGGCACGTCTGCGAATCTGATGTGACTTTCGGCATCGAAATGCGTCCTAAAAATTCGCATTTCAAAATCCATCGCTGATACCTAGCCCCCAGAATCGACCTCATGTCGGTTCATTCCAAACTTTTTGCCACACTGCTTATCAGCCTGCTACCTATCGCACAGGCTGACGAGATTGGTATCGTTGGACCAACCTACGACATTGCTGAACCCGACCTGCTGGAAGTCATCCAGTTACGCCTCAGTCAAATGGAGAAAAGCGGCGAGCTGGCCAAGAAGCAAGACGAATACCGAGATCGTGTCGTCGGCGCAGTAGAAAAGCCCAAACCTGTGCCCGGCATTAAGGCGACAGCAGTCAAGCGCACTTTCTACTACGACCCAACGATGGTTCTGGATCACGACATTCGAGGCGAGGACGGTTCAATTTTGTTCGCGCGCGGACTGAAGGTGAATCCGCTGGATCATGTTTCCCTTAGAGACGAACTCATTTTCTTTGATGGACGGGATCGTCGGCAAGTCACCTTTGTACAACGGACATTGCGAAAGCTCAATGGTGCGGCAAAGCCCATTATGGTCGCCGGTGAGCCATTGAATCTGATGCGTGACTGGAAGCGCCGGGTTTTCTACGATCAAGGTGGGGCGCTGGTTCGACGGCTTGGCATCCATCAGATGCCGGCTGTCGTGACTCAAGACGGGAAGAGGTTGAGAGTTGATGAAGTCCGTCCGTGAGTTAGCTCTCCATCTGATGCTGACAGTTGCCGTGCTGGGCGCGCAGCCGGTTTTCGCAACGCCTACCTGCACGGGCAAGTTTGCCAATCCGATCACGGATATTTGCTGGAGCTGCATGCTGCCTATCAGGTTCGGCGGCCTTGATCTGCTATCAATGGATCAAGAGGATACACCAAATCCAGGTGGTTCGCCCATTTGCGCTTGCCCCGCGCAGTTAAGGGTGGGGTTCAAGGTAAGTTTCTGGGAGCCGGTCAGGCTAGTAGATGTCGTTCGCCGTCCATTTTGTATGACGAGCCTCGGCGGCGTTGAACTCGATCCGGGGTTCGATGCGCCCCGTGGCGCGCGCAACCGGCAGGACAGCGCGGATGCAACATCGTTTTATCAGGTTCACTGGTATGTGGACCCGATCATTTTCTGGCTGGAAGCCATTTTCGACAACTCGTGCCTAGAGCAAAGCTCTTTTGATGTGGCCTATCTCACCGAACTCGACCCGATGTGGCACGACGATGAACTGACCTTTATCTTCAATCCCGATGTGGCGCTTTTCGGCAATCTGCCCGCCAAGGCTGCCTGCGCCGCCGACTGTGTGGCAGCAACGGCTGGATTCCCGCTGAACAGCCTGTTCTGGTGTGCCGGTTGTCAAGGCAGTCTTTATCCGCTCGATGGAAACGTGCAGGCCCATATCGGGGGCGTACAGGCATCCAGCCTGGAAATGACCCGGTTGATAGCGAAGATGCACAGGGAGGGGCTCATGTGGGCGGCATCCGGCGATGATGGACTGTGCGGTTACTACCCGCAGCCCATCATGGACAAGACTGGCTACAAGTACCAGATGCTCTATCCGATTCCCCAGACCGCAAAAATCGCCGGGAAGTGCTGCCAGCCATTGGGAAGATCAACCATTTTGTGGGGCGCGGGCAAAGAGTACCCGTTCGATGGCGAGGATTTCGCCTACATGATTTTCCGGAAGCGGAATTGCTGTCAGGGAGCGTTCTGATATGAGTCAGTGGGCAATCTGGCGGTTGTTGCTGCTATTCATGTGGGGCTGCATTGCGGGCTGTGTGGTGAATCCTGCCTTCGGTCAGGTGGTATTCCCTACAGACGTTGATATGCAAGCCGCAAAAAAACGAATGGCTGCGGCTTTGGCTGGAACGGCGACTCCGTTGACCGTCGGTATTTCCGGCGTGCCGGAAATACAATCCTTGCCCAAGCCAGCCGGTAAAAGCCCCGATATTGCCAAAATAGCGGAAGCCTTTAAGCATGCACCGAGCAATCTCTCCGCGCCGATAGCCGACGTTCCAGAGTTGATGGTGTTCGTTTCATTCTCTCTGCCCAGAGAAACCTTGCAGCGGATCGTCTCCCAAGCGGAAAAGTCTGGCGCCGTACTTGTCCTGCGCGGTCTCAAGGGAAACTCTCTCACCCAAATGGGGGAGGAGATTGCGAAGTTGGTTGGCGACAGGAACGTCACGGCCATCATCCATCCCCCGGCATTCAAACAGTTCGATGTGAAACGGGTGCCATCTATGGTGCTGGCGCGGTCGGGGCAGGCATCGAAGATTGCTGAAGATGGCTGCGCACCTGCGACCAGTTTTATCAAGGTTGATGGCGATGTCACTCAGGAGTACGCGCTCGACCTCATCGAGCGGGAGGTTCCGGCGTGGGCGGATGCGGCACGCAGGTTTTCAGCAAAACTTTCCGGGCAACAGCCATGAGACTCAAGCGCTGGTTGGCTATTGCGCTTTATGTCATCACCGGCAATGCCATGGCGCAGACGTATGATCCCGGCACCGCGTTCATTGATGGGGGATCGCTGGGTTCCGGGGCAATCAACAATGCTTTTCAGGGGGTAGGCAATGGAACTGGCGCATCGGTTGTGCCTGGTTACGGACAGAACTCCACACAATCCCAATATTTCCAGAACGGGCAGGGGCAGCTCACCGGTCCTGGCACTGCCAAGATTACCGATTGCTCCACCTTACCTTCCAATGCTGACCCGTACCTTCAACAGGAGTGTGATGCCGTCAATTTCGTGGCACGCAATCCTTCGGTGCGTCCGCCGTTCTCGATTGACCGCGCGAACGATCCGTTGATCACTAATGCCAACGCTATCGCCCGCAACCCGACCATGACCTTTACCGGGATAACGGCTGGCACCAGCACCGAGCAGTGCAGGGTGGTGACGGATACCCAACCGGCGACCTTTGCTACGGAAACCTGCAACGACTACCACGAGGTTACCAGCAACTTTTGTTCGACCACGCGCCAAATTACGGTTGACCAGAATCACCTGTACCAATGTGTCGAGCAGATGCAAACCTTGAGCAACGCATCCTGCTTCATCGGGCAGCAGATCGCCGTCAATACGAGCTACAACTACCAATGCAATCAGACGGTGCAAGGTTATGAAACTTTGAGTTGCCGGCGCGGTGTTTCTGCCACTGTTGGGTTTGGTCAATGCACGCCCGGTGCATGGCTCGGTCGAGCCGCTTATGTTGATTGCCCAAGATGTCTCGATCCTTATATGGCGATGAACATCTTTTGCGGTGCAAATGGCGTCTCATATGAGGTTGAGCCATACCGTTCTTCCGATGGCGTAAACCGATTCGACTACAACACGATAGGTTATCCATGGAATGGCAGCTATGGCCGCTTTCCTGTGGCGGTCGCACCCGGCCAATCTGTCACCGACTACTACGTCAGCAATCTGGGTTTTGGTTGCAATCTCTATGTCTATTTCAGCGTAAGTTGCAGCGCGACAACCTGTATTCCTTCGATGCGCAACGTGAGTTCCGGTTGCAATTCTTCCGGCGGTACCGGTACGGGGGCGCCGCTGCAACTGCCGATGTCGAAGACTGTAAGCACATGGACGTCCAACGAGTGCGTCACCTTGCAACAGCGGGCGCAGTAGTCATGAAGGCGCTATCTTTTGTGATCTTGTTCGCCATGGTGCTTTGCAGCCGGGCAATCGCCGGTGACTGCCAGTTGGCGAGTTCTACATGCGTTGATACCACAGCCAGCAAAACGATTTCCGGTGTCACGGTGACGCTGGCCGATGTTGGCGGTTGCTGGGAATTTCAGGACAACTATACCTGCATCAAACCCAACGCCATTGATTACTGTTCCGCCTTGACTGCGGCAGGGTGCGGACAAATAGGTTCGACCTGTAGCGATACCGCATTCAACGGCACCTGCAATACCTACACAAAAACTTTTCAGTGCGGCACCAATCAGGGAACGCCGACAAATACCATCCAGTTGAGCAACACCTACACGCTGGTCACCGATTCCAGCAACACCAGCCAGTGCAGCAGCTATTCTCAAAACTCACAGTGCCGACTGGCGGCTCATGCTTGTGTAGATTCGACGCCGTGCAAGGTGGATACCAGCGGAGCCACAGTCTGTCTCGCCGGGGTAACGCCTCCGACTGGTGGGCTGAATTCGACGGCAAGCTGTTGGAGCTATCAGGATGACTATTCCTGCATTACCGTCAACCATGTTGATTACTGCGCGGCGATCAAGGCGACCCAGGGTTGTGCGCTGGACAGTTCAACCTGCGATAGCACGGCCTTTAACGATTCCTGTAATCAATACACGCGACAGTACCAATGCACCAACGTGACGGCCTCGACGAGTCCGCCGACGGTGGTGGAGTTGAACACGTCCTACACCATCGTTTCCAACACCATAGACACCAGCGGATGCACTTCATTTGCGCAAAGCACCAACTGCGTCCAGGCAGCGCATACCTGCACCGATAGCACGCCATGCAAGACCATCAATGGTTTGCAGGTGTGCCTGAGTACGGTTTCTCCATTGCCGGCCGGAGCGCAAAGCTCGGGCGATTCCTGCTGGGCTTGGTCGGAAGATTACACTTGCGCCTCAACCACGCTGACCAATGATTGCCAGGCGCTGATTGACCGTGGGTGTACTCAAGTTTCTACCCAATGCATCAACACGCTGCCATCGGGTGTGTGCGACATGAGCGAGCGAACCTATTCGTGCCAGACCTCGCCAGCAGTCCAGACACAGCACACGGTTTGCGATCAGAGCTCATTTTGTCAGGGTGGCATAGGTTGCTTCGATACCAGCAGCCCGCCCGATCAGGACTTCGGCAAGAGCATCGCTTCTATGGAAGCAGCACGGGAAGCCGGGGTGTATGGCGCGGATCAACGCTTGTTCAAAGGTGCCGGAGAACAGTGTCGCAAAAAACTCTTCGGTTTGGTGAACTGTTGCAAGAAGGGAGGGGGAGGCGCGGCCAGGAGCAACAACGTGCTGATGTCCACCATGATCCAGGGAGCCTTTGCTGGTGGACAACTGGCGATCAATGCGGGCAGCAAGTACATGTTCGACTTCATGTACCCCCAGTTTTCCGGCTACGTCGAAGCTGGGGCACAAGCCATGATTTCATCGGATGTGCTCTTCACGCCTACAAACTTTACGCCGTCGTTCAGCTTTTATGGAATGACGTTCTCCACTGGAGTAGTGAGCAGCGGGTTGCTTGGCGGCCCCGTCTATTCACTCGGGTCGCTGGGCAGTTTCAACCTGTACTTTGATCCGTATTCACTGGCGGCTGCCGTGGCATTGCAACTACTCGCTGATCTTCTGTCGTGCGAGCAATCAGAACAACTTCTGGCGATGCACCGGGATGCCAATCTGTGCGTCCACATCGGATCCTTCTGCTCTTCACGGGTGCCCATTCTTGGTACATGCATCGAGGAGACCGAATCGTATTGCTGCTTCAACTCGCGTCTGGCCCGGATTATCAACGAGCAGGGCAGGGGGCAAGTCGGCAAAGGCTGGGGTAGCGCCGAAGGGCCGGACTGTTCCGGATTCACCCCGGAAGAATTTCAACGGCTCGATTTCTCCCGCATTGATATGAGCGAGTTCGTTCAGGAAATCACCGCCAGCGTGCGAGTGCCCAGTGCTTCGTCTTTCGGGCAGAACGTCCAGAGCACAGTCCAGCAACGCGTCAATAACTACTACAACCAATGAATCGACTTTTGAACATACTCATCATGGCGCTCTGTTTTTTCGCTCTTCTCGGGAGCAAGGATATTCTTGCGGCGGATTTGAAGCAGTATCTGATCGCGGCGATTGATGCACCTAATGGTCAGTCCGATGGTGAATTGAGCGGCCCCATGGCTGAATTCTTCAAGGAGCAAACCCGCTCATCTGCCCCCGTGATAGTGCAGGTCAGGACGGTGAAGAAATTTGCAGCAGCAGGCTGCGCGCGCCTGCAAGCAACCTTGCTGCAAGATGCGGTACCGACACAGGATGGGAAGCTGATTCCGTTTGCGATCCGCTACGAACTCAATCTGTGCCGTGACGGGCAGCCGCCGACCGAGGGGGTTGATCTCGACGCGGCATCACGAGCGCTTTCGCGTAATTCGCCCATTCAAAAATGAGATAAGATTCACTTTTCTATAAACAACCAACCGGGGAGAAATTCAATGAACAAATCCGAACTGATTGAAGTGCTGGCTACCAAAGCCGATCTGTCCAAGGCTGCCGCTGGCCGTGCCTTGGATGTGCTGGTTAACGAGATTGTGACGGCTGTTGCCAAGGGCGATTCGGTAGCTCTGGTTGGCTTCGGCACGTTCAAGTCGGCAGCGCGCGCAGCACGCGAAGGCAAGAACCCGAGAACCGGCGAGAAACTCAAGATTGCGGCGACGACGGTCCCCAAGTTTTCTGCCGGTGCCACCTTCAAGCAGGCGGTTGCCAGCAAGGGTAAGGCCAAGAAGAAATAAGCAGCCACGGGAGATACCTGGCTGGAATAATCAACGAGCGTTTAGTTTTTCTTGCATTTAAGGGCAATGCAAGGCAAAATTCAACGCTCGTTTATCTTTTGGGGGTCTTATGGCACACAGAGAGGTTGCTGTCTCTTCTGTCGCAGAGTTGGGGAAAATACTTCGTGCGGTTCGCAAGGAATCCGGACTGACCCAACGCGACGCTGCGGCGCTGTGCAATGTCAGCTTGCCTTTCCTCAACGGCTTGGAGCAAGGAAAAGCTACCGCCCAGATCGGGAAAGTTTTGTCCGTCTGCAACCGTTTCGGCATTGATGTCAGTCTGAAACTACCGGGTGAAACGGCATGAGTGGTTTGATTGTCTCGGCCAATGGGATTCCGGTCGGAACTCTGGAGGTCAAGAAAGGGCAGTGGAAATTCGTCTACGCAACCGAGTGGGAGGATTATTCACTTTCGCCCAACTTTCCGGTTTCCACCAAAAAATATGAAGACACCGCGAACGACAAGCCGGTCGAGTGGTTCTTCGAGAACCTGTTGCCCGAAGGCAGGCTGCGAGACCTGATCGCTACTCGGGACAGGATAGATCCTCGCGATACGTGGGCGCTTCTGATCAGACATGGACAAGACACCGCCGGGGCGCTTTCGCTGATTCCCGAGGGACTCGCTGCAGCGACAAAGGAAATCTTGGTGCCACTTTCACAAGAGGCGCTACAGGAAAAGATCAAGGCTTCCAGAGCGCGTAATCTTCCCTTGATGGCATCATGGGACGAAATCCGCATGTCCTTGGCGGGTGCCCAGGAAAAACTGGGACTGCGCATTGACGCCAGTGGCGCGATGTTTCTTCCCGAAGGTTTGGCACCATCTACCCATATCGTCAAGCCGGAAAATGCCAGCGCGGACTTTCCATATTGTCCCGCCAATGAATTTTTCTGCATGCGTCTGGCTCATGAACTGAAGGTTCCAGTGCCTGCGGTTGGATTGCTGCACCTCCCCGAACCGCTTTATGTCATCGAGCGGTTTGACCGTGAGCCAATGGAAAAGGGTGCTGACAAAGTCTTCAGACGGCTCCACCAGATAGACCTGTGCCAGGCAATGGGTGTGGCGCCGTCAAAGAAATATGAGAGCGAAGGTGGCTTGGGTTTGCATCACTTGTTTGGGGTGCTTCGAGGCACCTTCATGGATCGTCCAGTCGTGGCTGCCAATGCCGTTGTACAGTGGATTGCCTTCAACTATTTGATCGGCAATCTGGATGCACACGCGAAGAACATCGCCTTCCTGATGCGCGGCCAAAAAGCTGCGGTAGCGCCGTTCTACGACATGCTATGCGTAGAGGCATATCTGCCGAGACAGACCATGGCCATGTCCATCGCCGGAGAGAACAAGCCCGGTTGGGTGGAAGGGGCGCATTGGGATGCGATGGCCTACGAGGCCGGAGTGGCGCCCCGACTCGTTCGCGGTGTCTTGTCGCGTATGAGCGAGGACCTGCCGGAAGCGATCTCCAAGGTGATCGGAGATGAACGTCTGTTGCCTGTCGAACGGGATTTCCTGCGAGAGAAAGTGCTTCCCGTCATCGAAGATCGAAGAGGCTTTGTTGCAGATGCGCTCAAGACCCGGCAGTCTACAATCGCTGAGCTACTGACGAAGCGGGAATTTGATCCGTCGGTAGCGGAGCGATTAGCCAAATTTTCCTGATGTGTAGTGACGGGTTGGTCAGTGGCAAGTTTCGAGGAAAAAATGATTGAGGCACCCATCAGCACTCCACCGCAAGCGTACATGGACATCATCAGTTCGCAAATCGACAAAGCGCGGAGTCTTCTGGAGGCCGGCGAAAAACTCCAGCCGTTCGCCTTTGTTGGCAACCTGACTACCAAGGAAATCATTCCAGTGATGATTCAGCCGGGAAGCGGTGAGGACAAAGACCAGTCTGCGCGGTTGATCCAGTCGGCGGCGTTGGTATTGGATGCGGATTTCGTATTCGTGATTATGGAAGCATGGGCGCTTCGGCCAGACAAGATACGTCAAATGGATGCGATCCTCGACAAGTTCGGAAGCATAGGCTCCTCGCCCTACGCGATAGATGTGTGCGTGTTTTCGCTGGAAACGAGGCGTGGGATGTGGGCCTCACAACCGCCGATCAAGCCCATGGGAATCTCCAAGAAAAAACGGACGATTGGGGTAGTCGAGTTCCGCTATTTCACGGAAGCGCAAGGCAGATTTATGCACCTGCTGCCAAAGAAGGAAGACGATGAACCACCGACAATTTTACATTGAGGGCTGAAGCATGAACCGATCAGACCTCATCAATCGCTTGGCCGAACTGCATCCTCAACTACTCATCAAGGATGTTGACCTTGCCGTTAAAGTGATTCTGGATTCTATGTCAGATACGCTGTCGCGCGGAGGGCGTATCGAGATTCGTGGTTTCGGTAGTTTTGGCCTGAATTACCGGCCTCCACGTCTGGGGCGAAATCCCAAGACCGGCGAAAAAGTGAAAGTGCCTGCCAAATATATGCCGCATTTCAAAACCGGCAAGGAGTTGCGTGAGCGCGTTATCCTTGCAGCGGGGAAGTGAAGTGTACTGTTATGAAAGCTTTAAAGCAGGACGCCAAGGAAATTTTCAGATGAGTGTATTCCATGGAAGTATATAAGGCGCTCGAACTCAGGAGCATATGTAAGACTGCCGACGATAATGTTGAGGATGTCTGGCGGTCTGAACTGTGCGAAAAAGCGCTTAGGGAATACGAACAGCGCATGCAACAGGAAGTACGCGACTCCGCTATGCTACGCCGCCAACGCAAAGCTGCTCGCGCGGGAATCGCTGCAAAACGTGTTAAGCGATCTGCCCCGTCCTTGTCTCCAGAAGGGGATATGCTGCTGTTCGATGGGAAAACTTATAGCCTTCACTACGCACACGGTGCTCTGCAGATTGATCGCTCATTCAAGACGGATCTGCGGAAAAAAGGATACAGCTCAGACGAAAGGCGCGAGATTTTCGACCAAGTGAATCAACTGGTCGCAAAATCTCCTTCCATTGGCAATATCTTTGGCGCTATAGTGAATCGGGGGTGATTCACAAAGTAGGTTATTCATCTGGAATTTTCAGTGCGTACGAACAAGTTATCTCGTTGATGGCAAATTCTTGTTGAGCGATAGCGATTGATAATAGCAAGGTACAGCAAATTTTGCGGATGGTATAAATGATGGTATCGCACTTTTTTGCAGATAAATATTATTTCATAATCAATATGATGCAATGTCTATTGATGATTGAGTGGGAATAATTTTAGGTCTTTCGGCAGCTTTCTCGGACTATCGGAAAAGTAACTTAACTTATTGATTTATAATTATTTATATGCCTATATCTATCGGCATCTATCGACGACAAGCAAAAATTTTTGTCGGTAATCCTGTCGGTAAGGGAAGCCAGGCCAATCATCAAAAATTTTTTACCGTCTGACTAATTTCGGTGATGACGGTAAAAAATAGCGTGAAAAGCTAGTATTAATAGTAGTTTCAGAGCATCATGTGTTTTTCTGACCGTTGACGGTAAAATTACCGTTCTCAGGAGGAAGCACCGATGCTGACCGACACCGCACTGAAGAGCCTTAAGCCCAAGGACACGCCTTACAAGGTGACGGACCGGGATGGCATGTACGTCACGGTCTCGTCGGCGGGCACCGTCACATTCCGCTATGACTACAGGATCAACGGCAGGCGCGAGACGCTGACGATTGGGCGCTACGGGCCGGGCGGTCTGTCGCTGGCTCGGGCGCGCGAAAAATGCATCGACGCGAAGCGGGCCGTTTCGGAAGGCCAGTCGCCGGCGCAGGAAAAGCAGCGCGAGAAACGGCGCCTGTCCGAGGCCAAAACCTTCCAGGAATTTACCGACAAGTGGTATGAGGATGCCAGGATGGCCGACAGCACCCGGTCGATGCGCAAGAGCATCCTTGACCGGGACATCCTGCCGGTATTCAAAAGCCGCCTGCTGAGCGAGATCAGCCCCGACGATCTGCGTGACCTGTGCAACAAGGTCAAGGGCAGGGGGGCGCCAGCAACGGCGATCCACGTCCGCGACATCATCAAGCAAATCTACGGTTTTGCGATCTTGCACGGCGAGAAAGTGGCCAACCCCGCTGACGACGTGGGGCCATCGTCGATCGCCACCTTCGTGCCGAGGGATCGGGCGCTGTCGCCTACGGAGATACGCGTCCTGCACAAGGAGTTGGAATACGTGGCTTCGTACCCGACCATCAAACTGGCGCTGCGGCTGATCCTGCTCACGCTGGTGCGCAAGGGCGAACTCATCCATGCGACGTGGGACGAGATCGACTTCGAGAACGCGCTGTGGACCATCCCGAAAGCGCGCATGAAGGCCGCCAAGGCCCACAACATCTACCTATCGCAGCAGGCGCTCGACATCATGATCGCGCTGCGCACCTGTGCCGGTGGCTCGAAGTACCTGCTGCCCTCGCGCTATGACGGCGACAAGTGCATGTCGAATGCCACGCTGAATCGCGTCGCGCAGATAGTCGTCGAGCGGTCGAAAGCGAAGGGCCTACCCATCGAAAGCTTCAGCGTGCATGACCTGCGCCGCACTGAGGTAAGCTGGAAAAAATGGAGTCCAACGTTTCTGTAAAATGACGAAACGGAGGACGAAGATGGAACGGATGCCAAGAGGGGTTTACACGCAAGAATTTCGGGAGCAGGCAGTGCGCCTGCATGAGGTTGAAGGGCTAACGATACCTGAAGTGGCAAAACGGTTGTCATTGCCGGGCGGGACGCTGAAGAACTGGGTTTATGCGGCGCGCCGGGGCAAGCTGGGCGAAGTGGGCAAGAACCAGAAGCCGCTGACCGATCTGGAACTGGAGCTGGCGCGGGTCAAGCGCGAGTTGGCGGAAGTCAGGATGGAGCGCGACTTGCTAAAAAAAGCGGCGGCCTACTTTGCGAGGAAGTCGCGGTGAAGTACGGTCGAATAGACGAATGGCGACAGCAATATCCGGTAGCGGTGATGTGCCGTGTTTTTGAGGTTTCAGAGAGTGGTTTTTACGCTTGGCGGGATCGCCCCTTGTCGCCCCGTGCACAAGAGAATGCCCGTCTGGAAATCGAGATTCGAGCGGCGCACCAGCGCACCCGTGAAACCTGCGGCCCGGAGCGGCTGCAAAGCGACCTAGCCGACCACGGTATCCGAGTGGGCGTGGATCGCATCAAGCGTATCCGCAGGATGCTGGGACTGCGCTGCAAGCAGAAGAGAAAGTTCAAAGTGACCACCGATTCCAAACACAACCTGCCGGTGGCGCCGAACCTGCTGGACCGTAATTTTGCCGTGGCGGCGCCCAACCGGGCGTGGGTAAGTGACATCACCTACATTTCGACTGACGAAGGCTGGCTGTACCTGGCTGGGCTGAAGGATTTGTTTAATGGCGAACTGGTCGGCTACGCCATGAGCGAGCGGATGACGAAAAACCTGGTCATGCAGGCGCTGTTCCGTGGCGTTTCCGCCAAACGCCCGGCCAAGGGGTTGATTCTCCACTCGGATCGGGGCAGCCAGTACTGCGCACATGATTACCAGAAACTGCTGAAGCAATTTGGCATGACCGCATCCATGAGCCGCAAGGGAGATTGCTGGGATAACGCCCCGATGGAAAGTTTCTGGGGAACGCTCAAGAATGAATTGGTGCACCACCGGCGCTACCGTACCCGAGCGCAGGCAACACAGGAGATCACCGAGTACATCGAGATCTTCTACAACCGGCAACGGAAACAGGCTCGCCTCGGCTACCTGTCACCCGCCGCCTTCACGCAGCGATACTATGCAAAACAACTCGCCGCTTAACTCGTTGGACTCCACTATTGCCAACCGACCTCAATTTTGTCAGGGTCCGCCCATTCGGAGAGCTTGCCGAAAATCAGGCAAATCGTGGGCGTCTTGATGTCGGCACACAGATCATGTGCGCGTGCCAGCGTGAACTCGTTCAGTCCACGCCGCGAAGTATGGAGCTGACCGCTGTCGCTCTCGTCCAGGCGAAGGATCACGCAAGGCTTTGTATGTACGTGCTGCCGTAGCGCGTCGAGCCATGTTCGGTCGTGAGAGGCAGGCATCGGTTAACCAATCCCCGCAATAGAAGCACCGCCGCTGTCATGGCCGCGCTGCAGGTCGGAAACCACCTTTATCAAGCGATTGATTGGCTCGGCTAGGCGTTTTGGCAATATGCGGTGCTGCGTGTGAATGTCCTGGTCGGCAATCCAGCGATGCGCGACCCAGACATCATCCTCGGGATGGTTGTTGTCCACGCCATTGCGGTATTTGTATCCCACCAACGCATCGGCGTGCGACAACAGTAGTCGTGCCATCGTCATGTGAAAGCGATGGGCCTGCAGGTCCGCAGGGCCCTTAGGGCGCGGGACAGTCAGGCGCAGGCATTGATGGTTGTTGAACTGTTCCCAATCGGGGCCGACCACCTGGCCCGCCTGCTCCAGCATCTTGCGCGACTGTTCGCTCTTGCCATTGACGATGGCGACAGCTATCGCGCCGGTCGGGTAGTCCAGCGTTTTTGCCAGCAAGTTCATCCAACTCACTAGCCGGCGCAAAGTGGCATCGTCCGAGAACACCAGGTACTGGTGCCGCTGTTCGCTATCCAGAAACGTCGGCAACTGGGCATAGAGCGGATACAGCAGATCGTGTAGGTAGACATAGGTTTGCCTGCGGCCCTGCTCATGGTTGCGCGTCGTGGCGGTCAATGCCTGCTCGGCCCACTGCGCATTGATGTCGTCCATCGTCATCTCGGTGATGTCGATGGAAATGAGTGCAAATCCCAGTGACTTGCCGATCAGGGCCTTGCGTCCGTCGAAAGCGTGTCCGAGTTCGATTTCAACGCCACCGAGCACCATGGGCTCGGTCTGGATCGGTGGACCGAGCACCGCGATATCGAGGCGAAACCGACTGCCGAAAGGCGTATCCAGAGGGTGTTCGGTCACCACCTGATCGGCGCCGAGCAGTAGATTGCCCTCCAGGGGATAGTCCGATGCATCGGCGTCCTTGAACGCCCACGGCATCGCAAGACCGGCCGCAAGTCGGCGCGCCAGCTCGGCGGCGATCAACTCTTTCGCGCGGCGGTGTTCGGGACTCTCACGCACGACGCGCTGCCGGCTGGTCTCTTCCTCTTGGAATTGCGCCTTGAGGTTGTAAGTCTTCTCGGCGGGCAGTTGCCGGAAATGCGAGCGCCGACGCAGCTTGCCGTCCTCGAACGAGGGGCTCACCCAAGTCACCATCTGCTGGATCGCACCCGGAGCTACCAGGGGCCACAGTTTGCGCGCGTGCTCGCGGCTGCGGACCTCGCGCGCGGTGATTCGTATCTGGAAGAGGCCCTTGCGGGAGAAGACGACGACGGCTTCATCCATGGTCGAAATGAACTCTGGTGGCCATCATGTCAAGGCCCAGGCAAGTCAGCGGCCCGAACCACACGCAACACTTCGCGGAACACGTCGTCGTAAGATGGCAGCTGGCTCATCTGGTGTGCTAGGCGGTTGGTCCAGAGTCGACGCAGCCGGTCTTCCTTGGCCGCAATAGCCTGCTCCATGCCGGCCACGGTACGTTGTCGCAATGCTAGCTTGGCATCGAGTTCCGCGCGAAGCTCGGCAATGCGCAGGTCGGTCGCGTCGAACAAATACCAGAGGTCATACAAGTCTCGCGGCTCGTTGCGCGCCCGATCACTCAAGGCCAGCAGCTTTTCAGCCACGATCTCCTCGATGGCGTAGACCTTCACAGTCGGTCCTGCGGGTAGGTCGTCAAAGCTGTCGTAGGTGCGATGAATCGGGCGATCTTGCAGCGGGAAGCACAGGACTTCGTTGATTGTGATGTCAACCTTCACGTCGTTCGCGGCGGGCAGCGGCCCCTGGTAGCGTAGATAAAACGTGTGACTGTTCTGGTGGCCGTGGCGGTCTTCGCGGTCGAAAGCGATTCGCAAGCCGCAGGCGGCCTCAACCGCCGCAAAAATTTCGCCCAACCCAGCAAGGATATCTTCAAGGGTGATCGGACGGGTCAGCGTGAAGTCCAGGTCTTCCGAAAACCGATAGTCCTCGAACCAGCAGCGTCGTAAGGCCGTGCCACCTTTGAAGGCCAGCACGTCGCGTAACGGATGACCGGCCAAACCGGTCAGGAACCAGGCCAGCACGTAATCGCGTTCGATGACGGCCTCGGGGATGCGCCGCCCGCCAGCGGTCACCAACGTGTTCGAGATCAGGGAAATGTTGCGTTGAGGAATCATCAGCCAAGCCTCACGGCATCCAGTTCTTCGGGAGTCACGTTGAGCTGGAGCCGCCAACGTGAGAGGAATGCCCCCTCGGCGGGGAGCAGTGGATCAAGGCGCTGATAAGTTGCCGTCAGCATGCCGCGCAATGGTTCCAGCGCCGACGCATCGGCCAGGCCATAGTGTTCCAGCAGGTAGCCGAGGCGGCGCACGACGGCGCCGACGCCGAGGCGTCGTGCGTAGTCCACCAGTCGTTCGACTTTCAGTACGTCCCGCTTCATCCACAAGCCCTTGGCGACTTCGGTGATGCCACCGGTAAATGCCGGGTGGCGCAGACCGTCGATGATCGTGCGCTCCATGTCGCTGATCATCACGAAGCGCTCCTTGTCGATCCAGTGCTTCATGATCCCGAATTCTTGCTCCGCCTTAATGTGGACAAACCGAAAGTCATAGCCGCCCACCGTCTGCGGACGGATGCGCCGTGTGCACGACACATAGACGGTGAAGGTCGGCTGCGTCACCATGCGATGCAACTCAAGCGCGGTGCCGTGCGACAAAAAATAGGGCGCTGCACCGGCGAGTTCACACGCGATCAGATACGGGCTGTCGATGTGCTCAGTGGCCCGGCCGAGTTCGAATGGCACGAGGTTGTACAGGCCAGGCTTCAGTCGCGTGACCAAGCCTCGCTGCTGGGCCTTGTGCACGAGATTGCGGGCCGCCGCAGCCGATAGGCCAGTGATCGATTCCACATCCGCCAAGGTGAACGTAGACCGGCGTAGTTCATTCAGCTCAGTGAAGAGCTGCGCTGCGCGCGGGCCTAGCGTCTTCGTTTGTAAATGATATTTTGCGCTCAATATGCACCTCAAAAAGAAACGCACTGCGCGGTAAATATAACATCAACGATACTCAGCGGCAAGTTTGTCTCCCTTTAGGAGACAAAATGAACGTAAAATGTAATAATTAAAATTCAAAGGTAAAAATCGCCATAGGCTGCACCAAAAAAGGGAGTGCTCGATGACCGTCAGTGTCCACAATCCAGACCAGTACATGGCCAGTCTGCGGCAGATCATTGCCCAGGGACGCAAGCGGATCGGCCTTCTGGTCGGGGCGGGCGCGCCGGCCGGCATCTTCCCTCCCGGCAGCGACAAGCCGCTGATCCCTGCTGTAGCAGGCCTCACCGACATGGTGATGGAAGCGCTGAAAGCCGACTACGGCAAGCCCCTGGACGCCGTACGGGTCGAACTCGAAACCCCGAACATCGAAACGATCCTGTCGCGGGTGCGCAGCTTGGCCGGCGTCATTGGCAAGACGAAGGTCCATGACCTCGACGGGGAGGGGTACAAGAAGCTGAGTGAGGCGATCTGCGAGCAGATCGGCACCATCGTCAACAAACCCCTTCATGACGGTCCTTCGCCGTACACCGAGTTCGTGACGTGGATCAGTGGTACGGGACGCGAACACCCGGTGGAAATTTTCACCACCAACTACGACCTGCTGTTCGAGCAAGCGCTGGAGCGTACACGCGTTCCGTTTTTCGACGGCTTCAGCGGCGCCAGCGAGCCTTTCTTCGATCCCTCTTCGGTGGCGAGCAATGACCTGCCGGCGCGCTGGACGCGCTTGTGGAAGCTGCATGGCTCGCTCGGCTGGGCCGCCAATGCGCAAGGCGAGGTGGTGCGCACGGGCCAAGCCAATGCGACGCATCTGGTGTTTCCGGAACACCTCAAGTACGACCAGACGCAAAAGGCACCATACGCCGCGCTCTTCGACAGGCTGCGTGCATTCCTGATGACGCCAGACACGCTGCTGATCGCGACCGGGTTTTCCTTCGCTGACGCGCACATTTCAGCGCGGATCGATGAATGCCTGGCCGCCAATCCGTCGGCCAGCGTGTTCGCGTTCCAGTTCAAACCGCTCGAACAAGAAATCCATGCCCGCGACATCGCGGGGCGTCGCGCCAATATGAGCTTGTATTCCCCGGACAAGGCCATGATCAATGGTATCGCGGCGCCTTGGATGCCGGGTGATCTGCCCACGCGCGACTGGGGCGCCATTCGGGCAACCTACTGGGGCATCGATGAAAAGAGCGGCACCGCGCAATTCCAGTTGGGCCGATTCGACCGGCTCGCGCGGTTCTTCGCGTCATCACGCGCCGCCCAGCACTTTCCCTCTGCTGCACTGGATGTGGATGCAGCGGTTGCTGTCGCGCTGACACCGCCGGACGCTGCTGTCGCGTTGCCTGCGACCGCACCCGTTGACGGTGCCGCATGAATTCGAAGCCGACACTGCTTGGCCATGTTGGTGCCGTGACCGGCGCTGCGGTCAGTGTGCGTCAGTCGCCGAGCGTGGCATCCGGCATCGCAATCATTGGTGGGAAAAGCTACCGAATCGGCCAAGTTGGCAGCTTCGTGCGCATCCCGCAGGGCTACCACGACCTGTACGGCATCGTCGCCGAAGTCGGCGCGAATGCGGCACCGGAAGCGGCGCGCGAACCGAATGATCGTGGCGACCGCTGGATGACGATCCAGCTCGTGGGAGAGATCGTCGGCGCCTCATTCGAGCGTGGCATCAGCCAGTACCCGAACGTCAAGGACGAAGTCCATCTCGTGACCGAAGAAGATCTCGCGGTCATCTACGGCACGCAAGATGGCGGCCAAGTGATGATCGGACGGCTCGCGAGTGCTGAGGGCATCCCCGTCCGCATCGATCTCGACAAACTCATTACCCGTCACAGCGCCGTGCTGGGTTCGACGGGAGCGGGCAAATCCACGACCGTCGCCAGCTTGCTGCGATCGATCGCGTTGGGCGGAAGGGCAGAGGGCGGCACCGGGTTTCCGAGTGCGCGGATTTTGCTGCTGGATATTCATGGCGAGTATGGTCGCGCGCTGCGCTCGGTATCAACCGTGTTTCGCGTCAATCCGAGTGCTGATGAACAGCCATTGCACATCCCGTTTTGGGCGCTTGACCCGGCCGATCTCCTCGCCTTCTTGATGGGTAAGCTCGACGACAAGCCGCTGTCACAGATTCTTGATCGCATCTTTGACTACAAGACCAAGCTGGTGAACGACACGTCGGTTGCCGGTCTGGACCTCAACTCGATGACGGCCGACAGTCCCGTTCCGTTCAGTCTAAAAAAGCTCTGGTTCGAATTGCTGGAACCGGAAATCAAGACATGGGCTGACCAACCGCGAACGCAGCCGGCGTTGGATGAAGCCGGTGATGCAGCGACGCTGAAAGCGCCGCGCTATAAACCTCATGGGGCCGGGTCCTCAGCGCCTTTCATCAATCAGATCGGCGTGCTGGGCATCCGCCGTCCTTTGGATCAGATGCGATCCCGCTTGCTGGACCGCCAATACGATTTCCTATTGCATCCTGGTGAATGGGAACCCGACCTCAGTGGCAAAGCCGCGAAGGACTTGCCAGAACTGCTGCAGGCGTGGCTGGGGCATGACAAGCCCATCACGATCCTCGATCTATCCGGGATTCCCAGCACCGTGGTCGCCCGTCTGATCGGTGCAATTCTCAAGATCATCTATGAGGGGCTCTTTTGGGGCAGGGAGAAGAGCGAGGGTGGTATCGCAAGGCCTTTGCTTGTGGTGATGGAGGAAGCGCACCGCTATCTCTCCAAAGACGCCGATGGGCCAGCGCGCGCCATGGTTCAACGGATCGTGAAGGAAGGGCGCAAGTTCGGTATCGGTGCAATGGTCGTCAGCCAGCGTCCGTCTGAAGTCGACGAAACCATTCTCTCTCAGTGCGGCACGTTCATCGCGCTGCGTCTCTCGAACTCATCGGATCGCGCGAAGGTTCAGGCATCGTTGCCGGACAACCTGGCGGGCGTGGTTGACAGTCTGCCTGTGCTGCGCGTTGGAGAGGCCATCATCACCGGCGAGGCGGCGCGCCTTCCTATCCGTTGTCGTATCACCCTGCCGGACGAGAAGCATCGACCGAATAGCGAAGACCCTGCTGTCGCCAAGCGCTGGCAGGGTGCTCGTCTGACGGAAAGCTACGAACGTGTTGCGGCGTCCTGGCGCGCACAAAACCCTACCTGGACCACATTGCGCGTGTTGCGCACCCCGGTTTCAAAAGAGGAGATAGAAAGCATGGAACGAGAAATGGTGGATTCATCGACAGTGCTATCCATTGGCTACGAGCCGACGAGCAGCACGCTCGAAGTCGAGTTCAAGAGCGGTGGGCTCTATCAGTATTACAACGTTCCCGAACCGATCTATCAGCAGCTCATGGCATCGGACTCGAAGGGCAAGTTTCTCCACACCTACATCAAGCCTGCCTATCCGTGCTCGCGGGTGTGAGTCAACGCGCCATTTCGAAATAGGGAGGAGGACACGACGATGTGGACAGACAACGAGACTGCGCAGGATTTTCTGAATTTTGGCGGCATTGCTAAAACTGTCGCTGAGATCATCGAACAGGCTCAATCACGGCCTATCTCTATTGGTGTCTCCGGCGCGTGGGGTGTCGGCAAGTCTTCGATGATCAAGCTGATCCGCACTGAACTGTCGGCCCGGCCCACTGAGAAGGGGCAAGCTCCTGGTACGGGTGATGCGGAGGAGCCGAGCAGTTTCATCTTCGTCGAGTTCAATGCGTGGCTCTATCAAGGATATGACGACGCACGCGCCGCATTGATCGAAGTGGTCGCTTCGACGTTGGCAAAGGAAGCCGAGGAACGAAAGACCGGGATAGACAAAGCAAAGGACCTGCTCGAACGGGTTAACTGGTTTCGCGCGATCAAGCTATCGGCCAGTTCTGCGGTCTCGCTTGCATTGGGGTTGCCACCGACGGGCCTGCTCGGGGAACTTTGGGGATTTGGCAAGAGCGTGGTCGCGGGTCAAGTCGATCAAGAATCCATCGACGCAGCCAAGTCCGCCGCAGGGAAAGCCAGCGAGTCGGCGGCAGGCTTGATCAAGCCAAAAAAAACCACCTCGCCTCCAAAGGAAATTGAAGCTCTTCGCAAGAGTTTCGAAGATGTGCTGAAAGAGATGGGCGTCACATTGGTGGTGCTGATCGACGATCTGGATCGGTGCCTTCCGGAAACCACGATCTCCACGCTGGAAGCGATTCGCCTCCTTCTGTTCCTGGAGCACACGGCGTTCGTCATCGCTGCCGACGATCAGATGATCAAGCACGCAGTCAAGCGGCACTTCCAGGGCGTCGACGACGAGCTTGTCATCAACTACTTCGACAAGCTCATTCAAGTGCCGATTCGCGTCCCGCCGTTGGGGACGCAAGAGGTCCGCGCGTACATGATGATGCTGTTCGTCGAGAACAGCAGCCTTGATCCCAAAGAAAAGGAACGGCTTCGGGCGGGGGTGTGCTCGCAGTTGAGTCGAACCTGGCAAGGTAAACGCGTCGATCTCAAGTTCCTCAGAGGTTTGAACGACAAGCTGCCGGATGAATTGATCGCACGCCTCGACGCTGCGGATCGGCTTGCACCGTTGATGACTAGCGCCACCGGCATCGCAGGCAATCCCCGGCTGATCAAGCGCTTCCTCAATGCGTTGTCGATTCGCATGTCGATGTCTCGCGCCCAAGGTGTCGGGGTGGATGAATCCGAACTCGCCAAGGTGCTCCTTTTCGAGCGGTGTGGTGACCCCAAGGCATATGTAGAGCTGATCAAATCCGTCACTGAGAGCGCCGACGGAAAGCCAGCATTCCTCGTCGAATGGGAGCAAAAGGCCATCGCTGGGGAGGCGGTTCAACACAAGGCACCATGGGATGACTCGTTCATCACCGAATGGCTGCGCCTGCCGCCGCAACTCGGGGGGCGTGACCTGCGGGGCGCCCTCTATGTCAGCCGTGAGCACGCGCCCCTGATCACCCCGGAGGATCGACTATCAGCGGAAGCTGCCGATCTCTTGGAAGGGCTTTTGGAACATCCCGATATGGCCAACAGCATCAAGGATCGACTTGTGGCGCTGCCGCGATCCGAAATGTCCGTGATCATGGATCGTTTGCTTGGTCGTGCTCGGCAAGAGCAGGAGTGGGGAACGCCTCCGATCTTGGATGCCTGCATGGCGGTAGCGGTTGCGGATGCCCCACAGGGTCAGCGCTTGGCAGGCTTCTTGAGAGAGCGTCCGGCGGTGCAAATCAAGGCGAGCATCGTCCCCAAGATCGGGGATGAACTGTGGTCGAAGAATGTATTCGACGCTTGGAGTGATGACGACGACATCACTAAGCCGGTGAAGAACGCGATAAAAGCCAGGAGAGGAAATGGGAACGTCCCAGTCAAGTAGCGGTTCTCCCTCGGGGGTGCCAATGGTTCCTCCGTGGGTTCCGGATATCCCGCTTCCGGCGCTTCCTGCTGAAGGCGCGCCGCCTGGCGCAGTGCCGGAGCAAGGGGAAGCATCGGAGCAGACCCCCCCGAGCCCTGAGCCTCGCCAACCGATTCCAGTAGCGCCCAGGGGTCGATTTCTTGGGGCCAATAGAAATTTCGGGGACTATGCCCGCAGCGGCGATGGTGCAAGCATGCGTCGCGGCCTTGGGCAGTACGTCAAAAAGGGGTATGGAGGAAGTGCGACAGCGACCCGGCGCATGGGTGGGACGGCTCAGACTGCGCAAGCTCTGTATTCGGCACTTTCCGGCGGGCCAGGTAATCCGTATGCCGCGCCAGGAAGCCCGCTCGATCCCGCGCTTATTGCCGGCCGGTCAGCTGATGAGGTGATGGATGCAGTTGTTGAGGCAGTGCGACCGGTCGATGGCACGCAAGATACCGAAGCGAGTCGGACTTCTATCAAGGACGCGTTGTCCGATGTGTTAAAGCAGTACCCCGATGCCGATCTGCGAGACCTTCAGCAGGAACAGCGTGACTTGGCGATAGAACGCTTCGTCGCCAGCGATGTGTATCGGCGCATTGACTTGGATCTCGGCAAGACAATACAAGAAAAATCCCCCAATGCCATCACCGGACTGGGCCGCCTGAAAGAGGTTCGTGAGTATGTTCGAGAGACCGTTGCGGCGTCTTTCAGAAAGCTTCGAGAGGCGGGCCAAGGGCTGGCTGCCGGGAAGATTACCCAGATCGTGCAGAACGCGCTCCGTGAGACCTTCCAAGTTTTCGAAGGGTATGCCGAATGAAAATTGCCTGCGCACTTTCCGATTTCAATTTCGCCGGCACACCGAGTGAGCTCGACGTTGTGCTGTATGGAAACGCTAGCGACCCTATGCGTGGGTCTGCAGGCGGAGCCCTGAAGCACGCTATCGCCCGGGAGAAGATAGTTCCTGCGGCGCGAGCATGGGATCTGTTGTCATTGGCTTTGGCTGTGGTGTCGGCCGATCTCGCTGGACACCGCGAGCGCAGCCCTGACGGATGGACCCGAGAGTTCGAGCTGACAGTGTCAGTAGTCGACGTGCAATTTTGGAATGCTAATGCGGGTACGCTGCAACAGCTGCTGGCGTTTCTCAGCACGGATCGATGGACGCTGCGTTTCGTGGAGGGAGGCATTCTTCCGCAACCTGATCCCCAAGCAATACACCCTATGGAGGATTGTGTTGTCTTGTTGTCAGGCGGCCTTGATAGTTACATTGGGGCCATCGATCTTGCGGCGGCTGGAAAGAAGCCTCTAGCTGTAAGCCAGATGGTGCGAGGGGACGGCAAGAATCAAGTGGCCTTTGCTGCGGAGATCGGGGGTGGGCTTCGGCACTTTCAAGTCAATCACAACGCCGATGTACCGGACTCCGAAAATCCGCCATCCCAGCGCGCGCGTTCGATTGTGTTTCTCGCATATGGCGTATTCATGGCAACAACGCTGGCTCGCTATCACGCGGGTGATCAAGTTCCCCTATACGTATGCGAGAACGGTTTCATCGCAATCAATCCGCCACTGACCGGGGGAAGGCTTGGCAGTCTCAGCACGCGCACGACACATCCGGCTGTGCTTTCGCTGCTGCAACAAGTACTGGATGCGGCCGGACTGCGCGTAAAAATCGTCAACCCTTATCGCTTCAAAACGAAAGGGGAGATGCTGCGTGAATGTGCGGATCAGAAGCTGCTCGAAGCACATGCGTTCCAGACAACCAGCTGTGGTCGATTCAAGAAGTTTGGCTACAAGCACTGCGGACGCTGCGTACCTTGTCTTGTTCGGCGCGCGGCTTTTCATAACTGGCAGGGAACAGACTCGACGTACTATGTGTACGACGACCTGGCAATAGATGACGATGAGCACGCTGGCTTTGATGACGTTCGCTCGGCCTTAATCGGAATCGCCGAACGTCGTGAGTTGGGTACTGCACGCTGGCTCGGTTCGACGCTGAGTTCGGGACTTGTTATGGATAAGCAAGAACTGGCACTGACGGTCGAACGAGGGTTGAATGAGATGGAAGCGCTTTTGCTCGGACTTGGTGTTCGATGATCGACTTCCATGCACACCTTGATTTGTATCCGGACCCAACTGCCGTGGTAAGGGAGTGCACTGCTCGTGGCATGTACGTGTTGTCAGTCACGACCACACCGAGTGCTTGGAGAGGCACTTCGGCGCTGGTGGCGGATGGCTCACGCATTCGGACTGCGCTGGGACTTCACCCTCAGATTGCGCACCAGCGTAAGAGCGAGCTTGGAATGTTTGATGATTACTTGTCCGAGGCCTCATACGTCGGTGAAATCGGCCTCGATGGCGCTCCTGAGTTCAAGCGATATTGGCAGGAGCAGATAGTCGTGTTCGATCACATCTTGGGCGCATGCAGTCGCGCCGGCGGACGCATCATGACGATACACAGTCGTCGGGCGTCGACAGCAGTGCTGGAACGCCTGGAAGCATTTCCGGGCGCCGGTACGCCAATCCTGCATTGGTTCTCTGGTAGCAAGCGTGATCTGGAGCGTGCAGTTGCGCTTGGTTGTTGGTTCAGCGTCGGTCCGACGATGCTTCTCGCGGAAAAATCCCGGGGCCTGGTTCGCCACATGCCGCACGATCGTGTTCTTACCGAAACAGACGGGCCCTTTGCTCAGATCGAAGGGCGGAGCGCGATGCCATGGGATGCGCAGAGGGCAACGACTGGACTAGCATCGCTTTGGAACGTATCAGAGTCCGAAGCCGAACATGTGCTGCATACCAACCTGAGCGCACTTGTAGCCCAGAACAGCGAAGAGGGATTGCATTAGCGTGATCACCTGCGAAGATGAAGTGTCAGCGCGGCGCTTAACTCAAGGTTTCAGCGGACGGGAGCGTTGCTACCCTTGTGCCGCTGCAGAGGGGTTTCGATGGCCCGAATGTCTTAGCTGCTGCTGCCGATAGTTGACGATGATGCGGAAGAGTACTCCTCGCTCAAGTCATATGCAAAAACAGATAAGCGATGCGACTTTGTTGCATATGACTTGGGGATTTTAGCGCAGTTTAGACAGCTGGCATGGAGAAATATGGTGCGTGAATTCACAGATAAGCCACCCAGCAAACTCATCGAACGGCTTCAGGCCAGTCGTGATGTTCGCCGCTTCCGGCGGCGCGCAGTGCTGACAAACGGAAATGGCCATTGGGAACTGGTTTGTTGCACGGTTGAAGGATTTCTACTTGATGAGAGCACTCCTCAATCAGTTGCCTCACGGCGCTACCGGCAAGCCGTCCTTTGCGAAGAGTTTCTTACCGGAGAAGAATGTCTGCGCTTCGTGAGTGAACTCCAAGAGGGCCATGCCCAATACGGTGATATCGATCTTCAGCGCGGCCAGAATTCGCAGTGGACCACTGAACTCCTGCCGGTGAACAATGACTATATGGCCCGCGCAGGCTATGTAATCAGTCTGGGATTCGCGCAGCATGGCACAAGGGCATCGGTTAGCGCATTATTGGCAGCCGACCAGCCCTACTATCCTGAAATCGATGATGCCGCGCGCGACTGGTTGCCGTTCCCCGTGTATCACGGGCATAGCGATGCGAGAAACGATCAGATCATTTTCCTACTACCGGAAACGCGGGCGTTTATTGCCAGCGCCATCTTCTCGGAGAAAGGAACGCTCGACATTACTGTGGGGGGCGCCGAAGTTGACATATTGTCCCTCCTGATCAAGGGCGCTTACTGGGAAGAAAAATCGATACACCACTTCGACACGGACGTCAGCGACGCAAAGGCTGCGCTCGTAGTGCCGGGAGATGCGGACCGTCTTGAGTATTACCTGATCGACCGCGAAGAAACTGTCTACGACTTCCACCGGGAAGATCGATTTTCACGGCTCACACCGAACAGAAATACGCTTGGTTCAGTCAAGCGTGCCTTGGAAGATCAAGTCCGTGGAGCCTGCCGCGACGGGGAAGGGTTGCACGTCGAGTTCAAGCCATTTGTTGCGCCAGAGCAGAAACTCAGTTCAGGCAGTCAGAAAACCAAGTTGCGCGAGGTGATCACGACCGTTGTCGCATTTGCAAACACCGAGGGTGGGCATATTTACCTTGGCGTTGACGACGACTGCACCATCACTGGTGTCGACCAGTACCTGCAGAAGTGGGCCGAGAGTGCCGTCGATGACTCCGTTATCAATCGGTATCTTGGCGCACTCAAGAACAAAATTAAGGAAGTCGTGCATGGAGAAGTGGAGCTGCATTTGGCGCACACGGTGATAAGCGACGCCCTTGTAGTTGTTATCGAAGTTCCACCTGCGCCAATCAAGCCAATCTCGCTACAGCAGGATCAGCATCTCTATGTGCGCACGGGGGCGAGCAATCGAAAGTTGCCGCCCGACCAATGGAAGAACGTTCTGCAGTCTGACAAGTTGCGCTCGTTGCTCTGAACTTCTTGGGAAGAGAGATATGTGTTCGAGAAGATGCTGGCAAGTTTTATTTAATCTCTTCAATCGTAGCTGGATTGCGATTTGATATAATTTTTTAAGCGAAGGACTTCCGCAATTGACGGCGATTGTTGACGATTGATGGGCTGGAGTAGTCGCCGCGCAAACCGAGTCCATCTCCCACGCCAGCAAAAGCGCTCATTAATTGACGGTAAAAGTGACGGTAAATGTCGATGCTGGATTTCAATATAGCCAATGCCCACGCTGGTTTCCAGCCATTGGAAACAATTGAATGGGAGTGACAGGGACTATTGACGTCTATTAGAGGCTATTGATAACACTCGAAAAATCAATCGTCTATAGCAAAACGGCATATTGATTTTTCGGAAGAATTTGGCCCAGCATTCGTCTGGTGACGGTATTGAGGAAAGGTCAACGAGCGCCAAACCTGATACCGTCAACCGAATTTTTCGGATTGACGGTATCAGGGCAAGGGAAATCGTCAGGAACCACCGCTGGTGGCATCTGTATCGCTCGCCAAAACATCTGGATTAAAAAACGGTAGATTAGAGAATTGATGTCTCTAAATAGTAGAGTTACAATAAAACATTGTTCTAGTTTAATGGCCGATGGTGTCGGCCAGTATTCAAATCAATGGCCACTCCTAACGAAAAGCTGGCGGCTTCTTTCAACGTCCTGAAGAACATTCAGGATCGCGGTATCTTCGCCATTGAAGTGGCGGCCCATCCCGAACTGACTCGGACGCATCGCGAACGGCTGGTCAGAGCCGGTTTCTTGCGGCAGGTCATTGGAGGTTGGTACCTCTCAAGTAATCCGACCGAGGAAGCCGGTGATTCCACGACGTGGTACGCCCACATGGAGTCCTTTGTTGCGGCCTACGCCAATGCCAGATTCGGGGCGCAATGGCAGGTTACGCCAGAGTTGTCGCTGCTCAAGCATAGCGGGGACACCGGGGTAAGCAAACAGATTCAACTCCATGCACCGCAAGCCAACAATCAGGTCGTCAATCTACCGCATGGCTGTTCCGTTTTCCTCTATCGTGTGCGCGCGGATGCTCTGTCGCACTCAACCAATGAGACTGAAAATGGACTGCGTTTGCTGCCGCTCGAAGAAGCCCTGATCAAGGCTGGGCCAGGTTTTTGCACTCGGTACCCTCTGGCGGCGCAGATCGTTTTTCGGCGTCTGGATGTCACCGTGCTCACGCGCTTGTTGCTCGAAGGTGGAAACAGTGTCGTGGCCGGTCGCCTGGCGGGTGGCCTGATGGCTGTCGGCAGGGCGGATGATGCTCAACAACTGGTGGCTGCAATGCGGGCAGCGGACTACAAGGTTTTCCCGAAGAATCCATTTGACGAGCAACCGGTCGAGATCGAGGAAAACCGCAACGAATCCCCCTACGTGCAGCGTATCCGGGCTATGTGGATGAGCATGCGCAAAACGGTCATCGCCCGATTCGATGCGGTGCCGCGCCACGAATTTGCCGATGTCCAGCGACTCATTCAGGACATCGAAGCACGGTATGCGGCGGATGCCTATCACTCCCTCTCGATTGAAGGCTACCGCGTCACCGATGCACTCATTCAACGGGTCAAGGAGGGTGACTGGAATCCTTTGGCAAACACTCAGGACCAGACTGCCCGGGATGCGATGGCGGCCAAAGGGTATTTCGAGGCCCACAAACGTGTGATCCAACTGATTCGGGAGGCGCTGACGAGAGGTCTGCATCCCGGAGAGTCTCTGAAGAAAAACTTTGCTCAGTGGCATCTGGCGCTGTTTTCGGCTAGCGTTACGGCCGGTATTCTCAAACCCGCCGATCTTGCCGGCTATCGTAACAGCCAAGTATTCATCCGCAATGCCTTGCATGTTCCGCTGGCCCCGGCGGCGGTGCGCGACTGCATGCCTGTGTTGCTCGAATTGATCTCCAGCGAGGAGCACGCCGGTGTTCGTGCTGTACTGGGGCATTTCTTCTTCGTCTTCATCCATCCCTACACGGACGGCAACGGCCGTCTGGGCAGATTTCTAATGAATTATCTGTTGGTGACGGGGGGCTATGTCTGGACCATCGTCACCGTAGAGAGCCGAAGCGAATATCTGGCCGCGCTGGAGCAGGCCAGCACTTATGGCAACATCGAACCGTTTGCCGACCTCATAGTTCGTTTGGCCGTCGAGCAGACGGTGAGACCCGTTGAGCGAAGGAATCAGCGCGAAGCCAATGACTGAACTGGATGCATGGGCAGCGCTGCAAAAAGAGAATGCGCGCCTGCTTGCTCTTCTGGAGGCCAATGGCATCAAATGGCGCCTGGTGCCAGAAGCAGAGGTGGATCAGCCGTCCCCGCTGGGGCTGGAGTCCTCGCGGCTCAGCGCCGATGACAAAATTGCCCTGTTTCGGCGCGTGTTGCTTGCCACCGGTCGGCTTGTCGGCGAAGGTTTCGACCATCCGCCGCTCGATACGCTGATGCTGGCGATGCCGATTTCGTGGAAAGGCACCTTGCAGCAATACGCTGGACGCCTGCATCGAGAGCACGCCAGCAAAACGGACGTGCTGATCTATGACTACGTTGATACCGGCAACCTGGCGCTCGAACGCATGTGGGACAAGAGGCAGCGCGGCTATCGTGCCATGGGATATCAGATCGACACCACTAAGGGAAAACTTTGCTAAAGAGGGTTTGCATTCATGAACAACAAATCGCCAAAGTCACGTGGCACCAAGACAACCAAGCCACCAAAGGAACAAAAACTATCCCGTACTCACGCTCCGGCGGAAATTTCTCCGGTTGAATGGCAGCGCATATTGCGCCGTCAATTCGGTCGTGAGCAGGCGTTCGGGCTGGAAAATATCGGCACGGAACCGTTCTTTTCCGAGTTTCGCGTCAGCAACCCGCAGACGAAGAGTGCTTATCGCGTGGCGATACGCGGCAAACTGCCGGGCGACAACTATTGCGCCTGCCCGGATTACGCCACCAACGAACTGGGCACCTGCAAACACATCGAATTCGTTCTCGCGCAGTTGGAAAAGAAACGCGGCGCCAAGGCGGCCTTCGCGCGTGGCTACCATCCGCCGTTCTCCGAACTGTACCTGCGCAACGACGGTGGACGCGCGATCCATTTCCGCGCCGGGACGGATTGTCCGCCCGCCGTATCGAAGGCGGCCCGGCTGCTGTTCGACGCTTCGCGCGGCTGGATATTGCCGCCGGAAAAGTTCGACGGGCTGGAGCGCTTCGCCGCCGCCGTGGCCAAGAGTGGCCATGAATTGCGTGCCTACGACGATGCGCTCGATTTTCTTGCCGGGCGACGTGATGCGGAACGCCGGTCGCTTGCACTCGATGGCTTGTTCCCGCGAGGGGTGGCCGATCCGTCGCTGAAGAAACTGCTCAAAGTGCCGCTCTATCCGTACCAGTTGGAAGGCGCCTTGTTCGCCGTGCGCGCGGGCAGGGCGCTTATCGGCGACGAAATGGGCCTGGGCAAAACCATTCAGGGCATTGCCGCCGCCGAGATTTTGGCTCGGCATTTCGGTGTTTCAAAAGTGCTGGTGATCTGTCCGACTTCGCTCAAATACCAGTGGCAAAGCGAAATCGCACGCTTTTCCGGGCGCGATTCGCGCGCGATCGCTGGCGGACGTGCGAAGCGGCAGAAAGAGTATGCGCTGGACGACTTCTGCAAGATCACCAACTACGAGAAGCTCCAGCCCGACCTTGATTTGATCGCCGCTTGGGCGCCGGAACTGGTGATCGTCGATGAGGCGCAGCGGGTGAAGAACTGGAACACCATCGCCGCCCGCGCCCTGAAGCGTATCGACAGCCCCTACTCCGTGGTGCTCACCGGCACGCCGTTGGAAAACAAGCTGGAGGAGTTGATCTCCATCGTCCAGTTTGTCGATCAACATCGTCTGGGGCCCACCTGGAAGTTGCTGCACGAGCATCAGGTCAAGGACGAGAGCGGTCGGGTCACCGGCTACACCGGGCTGGAAAAGATCGGCCAGACACTGGCGCCGGTCATGATCCGCCGCCGTAAATCCGAAGTTCTCATGCAGTTGCCGGAACGCACTGACCAGAATCTGCTGGTGCCGATGACTGAATTGCAGATGACTTACCACCAGGAAAACGCGGAGATCGTGACCAAGATCGTCCAACGCTGGCGGAAGATGAAATTCCTTTCGGACAAGGACCAGCGACGACTGACCTGCGCCTTGCAGAACATGCGCATGGCCTGCAACAGCACCTATCTGCTCGATCAGGAGAGCGATCACGGCGTCAAGGCGGACGAACTGGCGGCGCTATTTGACGAGCTGTTCGAGCAAGCGGACGCCAAAGCCGTGGTGTTCAGCCAATGGACGCGGACACACGATATCGTGATCCGGCGTCTGGAGGCGCGCGGGATCGGCTACATCAGTTTCCACGGCGGCGTACCCTCGGAAAAAAGACCGGCGCTGGTGGATCGTTTTCGCAACGATCCCGATTGCCGGGTGTTCCTTTCCACGGATGCCGGCGCGACGGGCTTGAATTTGCAACACGCCTCGACCTTGGTGAACATGGATCTGCCCTGGAACCCGGCGCTGCTCGAACAACGCATCGCCCGCATCCATCGCATGGGCCAGAAACGGCCGGTACGGATCGTCAATTTCGTCGCCAAGGGTACGATAGAGGAGGGCATGCTCTCGGTGCTGGCCTTCAAGCGCTCGTTGTCGGCGGGAATTCTCGACGGCGGCACGGGGGAAATATCGCTGGGTGGTTCGCGTCTCAACCGCTTCATGAAGGACGTCGAGAACGTCACCGGCCGCATGGGTGAAGGTGAGGCCATGACACCTGCCGAAGAAGCGGCAGGCGTGACGACCGTGACCGAAGCCACATCCGTGCCGGAAGAGAATACGGAAGCAAAAGTCGGCGTTGGCGAGATGGCGATCCCAGAGCATGAGGGGCGAGATGTGTCGGAACAGACCCCGCGCAACGAAGCTGATCCTTGGCAAGCATTGGTGCTGGTTGGCGCTCAGTTGGTTTCTGCCCTCGGAGCGGCCAGCAATCCCGCTGCTCCGGCGCACCCATGGATCGAGCGAGACCCCGGCACCGGAGTGCAAAGCCTCAAAGTGCCATTGCCGCCACCGGAAACGGCGGGACGAATTGCCGATGTGCTTTCAATGTTGGCGAACACCTTGCGGGGGCAGCGCCCATGACTGCTGATGGGACGGATCAACGCTCGCTGATTATTTGCGGTCATAGCGATCTTGTTACGCTGGATGGCAACAGTGCATTAATTAGATGATGCACTGTTAAGCTGTTTCAGCTTATACTCACCACGTTTTGGGTGCCTTGCCCCATTTTCCCGGGGCAGGTGAAACGGGAAGCCGGTGACGCTGGACAACCAGCCATTCCGGCGCAGCCCCCGCTGCTGTAAGCCTGACGACTCCGCATCCGCCACTGTGCATCGCATGGGAAGGCGCGGAGAAGACCGACGGCAAGCCAGAAGACCGGCCCGAACATTCAGGCGTTGAACCCCGGGGTGAGGGCGAGGCTGGCGCGCCGTTCCGCGGTTCCGCCGGAAATCCTTGAGCTTCATGGGTCCAACGATGTGTACCCTTGCCAAGGAGTTCAACATGCATATCGAACCGGGCGTCGTCGACGGCGCAAAAATCATCCTCAGTCATGGCACGGCCGCGCTCGCGGCAGGCGTCGCGGTCAAAGCGGCCGCCGACGCGATTCGCGAGAACGGCGTCGGTGCCCTGCTGTTGCGCAGCACACTGGCAACCTTGCTGGTCTTCTGTTTCTTCGAGGTGTTCTGGCACTACCCGGTTGGCGTCTCGGAGGTGCACCTGATCCTGGGCACCACGCTATACCTGCTCTTCGGCCTGGCGCCGGCCGCCATCGGCCTGGCAGTCGGCCTGCTGGCCCAAGGCTTGTTTTTCGTGCCCGCCGACCTGCCGCAATACGGAATGAACCTCACCACCTTGCTGGCGCCACTGTTCGTCATGCATATGCTGGCGAAGAAGATCGTTCCGGCGCATACCGCCTACGTCGATCTCACCTATGGCCAGACCCTCAAACTTTCGGCGGCCTATCAGGGCGGCATCGTCGCCTGGGTGGCGTTCTGGGCGATCTATGGGCAGGGATTCGGCGCCGGAAATCTCGCCAAAATTGCTTCGTTCGGAATTGCTTACCTGGGGGTAATCCTCGTCGAGCCCCTGATCGACCTGGCCGTGCTGGCCGCCGCGAAGTCGCTGCATGCGCTCAGGCATTCCGCTCTCGTCGAGAAGCGGCTGTACGAGACACATGCGGCCTGAGTCCAAGACCGGGGCCGGCCCGGGCGTGACGACGCCGGGCCGTGTCTGGTTCGTCGGGGCCGGGCCGGGCGATCCCGACCTGATCACCGTCAAGGGGCGCAATCTGCTCGAAGCCGCCGGCGCCATCCTCTACGCCGGCTCGCTGGTCGACCGGGCAGCGACCATGTTTGCACCGGCGGGCTGCGAAATTCGCGACTCTAAGGACATGACATTGGAGGAAATGACCGACTGGCTGATCGAACGGGCCGGCCGACACGCGACGGTGGTGCGCCTGCAAACCGGTGACCCCAGTCTCTACGGCGCGCTGATCGAGATGACCCGGCCGCTCACCGCCGCCGGCATCGCATGGGCCGTCGTGCCGGGCGTATCGTCGGCGATGGCGGCGATGGCCGCCGCCGGCGAGACGTTGACGCTGCCGGAAGTGACGCAAACCGTCATCTTCACCCGCGTTGCCGGCCGCACGCCGATGCCGCCCGGCGAAGACCTTGCAGCACTGGCCGCGCACAAGACGACGCTGTGCATATTCTTATCGATCACGCTGCTGCACAAGGTGCAGGATGCGCTGCGCGCCTCCGGCTGGGCCGAGGACGCGCCGATCCTGGTGGTGCAAAAGGCCAGCTGGCCCAGCGAGGAAAAGATCGTGTGCGGCACGCTGGCCGACATCAAGCGGAAATGCCAGGCCGAGAAAATCGCCAGCCAGGCGATGATCGTCGCGAGTCCCGCACTGGGCGCCGCCGACTGGCCCGACCTGATCCGTTCCAAGCTCTACGACCCTGCCTTTTCGCATCGCTTCCGCAAGGCAACGGAGACTATTCATGACTGACGACGCCACCATCCTTCTCGTCGGCCACGGTTCGCGCAACCGCGACGGCAACAACGAGACCTTGTCCTTCGCCGCCCAGTGGCGCGAGCGTCATCCCGAACGGCGCATCGAGGTCTGCTTCATCGAGCACGCCGAGGTGCTGCTGGACGACGGGCTCGACCGCGCCGCCAAGGGCGCCCGGCGCGTGCTGGTAATCCCTTTCATCCTGAACGCCGCCGGCCACGTCAAGATGGAGTTGCCGGCCGCGCTGAACCGGGCGCGCGAGCGCCATCCCGGGGTCGACTTTGGCGTCACCCGCCACCTCGGCATGGGCCACGAGATCTTCGCCGTATTACAGTGCCAACTCGACCGGCTGATGAAGCAATTGGCCATGCCCGATCCGCAAACCACCGGCGTCATCCTGCTCGGGCGCGGCTCGTCCGATGCCGGCGCCAATGGCGAACTGGCCAAGATGGCGCGCTGGATCTTCGAGGCCAACGAACACGAGCTGGTCGATCTTGCCTTCACCGGCGTGACCTGGCCGCGCCTGGAAACCGTTGTCCAACGCCAGGTCAGGCTGGGCATGATGCAGGTTTGCATCGTGCCGGTGTATCTCTTCACCGGCGTGCTGATTGAACGCATCAAGGCTCAGGTCGACCGCCTGCGGCAGCAGTACCCGCAGGTCGCCTTCGCGCTCGGGACGCATTTCGGTTTCGATAAGGGTATCTTCGATCTGCTGGACGCCAAGGTGGACGGCGACGAACTGCCCGAAGGGCGCATGCTCGAATGCGACGGCTGCAAATACCGCGCGGACGCGGAAGACGAGCACTTGCACGACCACGGCCATACCGCCACCGGCGCCTGCGGCCATGGGCACGGCCATGACCATTCCCATGACCATCGTCACGGTTAAATCCCCGGAGATGCCATGAACATCAATACCGTTACCGAACAGTTGACCGCCGCCGGCCGTGCCATCGAACACGATTCCTTCGCCATCATCGACACCGAAGCCGGCCCGCACGGCTACACCGACGCGCAGTGGCCGCTGGTGCGCCGCATGATCCACGCCAACGCCGACTTCGAGTTCAACGGCCTGACCGCGTTCCACCCAGAGGTGATGCGTGCCGGCCTCGCGGCGGTGCTCAAGGGCAATACGCCCATCGTCGCCGATGTCGAGATGATCTGCGTCGGCCTTTCCGCGCCACGCCTGAAGCATTTCGGCCTGACGACACACCACTACATTTCCGATGCGGATGTCATCGCGCAGGCCAAGGCGGAAAACAGCACGCGCGCCGTGCAGGCGATGCGCAAAGCGCGCAGGCTGGGCAAGCTCGACGGCGCCATCGTCGGCATCGGCAACGCGCCGACCGCGCTGATCGAACTGGTGCGCCTGATCCGTGAAGAAGGTGTGCGTCCGGCGCTGGTCGTCGGCATGCCGGTCGGCTTCGTTGCGGCGGCCGAATCTAAAGAGCTGCTGATGAGCATGGACGACGTGCCGTGGATCGCCATCAAGGGACGCAAGGGCGGATCGACGCTGGTGGTTGCCGCCATCCATGCCTTGCTGTCCCTGGCCGAAGCAGAACAGAAGAAGCGGGTGGCATGAGTGACGATGCCAAGCCGGAAAAGGTTCGCAAGGGCGACGCAAGGCGCCAGCGCGGCAACCGCACCGGTTTTACGACTGGCGCCTGCTCGGCGGCTGCGGCACGCGCCGCGACGCTCGGCCTCATGACCGGCGCAGTGCCGGCCAGCGTCGTCTGCCGGTTGCCGAACGGCAAGGACGTGAGCTTCGCCGTGATCGAGGGCCGCGTCGAGGGCGAGGGGCAGGCGCGCGTCGCCCATGCCGCCGTCGTCAAAGACGCCGGCGACGACCCGGACGCCACGCACGGCGCCCACTTGACCGCCGACGTGCGGCAGTTGCCGCACAAAATCGGCGAGATTGCGCTGAAAGGCGGGGCCGGCGTCGGCGTCGTGACCAAAGAGGGATTGGGGCTTCCTGTCGGCGGCCCGGCGATCAACCCGGTGCCCCAACGCAATATCCGCGAAAACGTGCGTGCCGTGGCTGAAGAGATGCTCGCGAGCGATGGCCTGGAGGTGACTCTTTCCGTGCCCGGTGGCGAGGAAATGGCCAAAAAGACGCTGAACGCCCGTCTAGGCATTCTCAGCGGCATCTCCATCCTCGGCACCACAGGTATCGTCAGGCCCTATTCGACGGCAGCCTTCCGCGCCAGCGTCGTGCAGGCCGTCGATATCGCGGCAAGACAGGGACAGACCGCCGTGGTCTTCACCACCGGCGGTCGCACCGAAAAGTTCGCCATGCGGCAACTGCCCGAACTGGACGGATCCTGTTTCGTGCAGATGGGCGATTTCGTCAAGGCCGCCTTCACCACCGCCGTCAAGCGCAAGCTGTCCCATGTCCATGTCGGCGCCATGGTCGGCAAGCTGACCAAGATGTGCCAGGGCCTCGCCGTCACCCATGCCTGGAAGGCCGAAGTCGACCGCGACATCCTGGCCGAGGCCGCGCGCGAAGTCGGCGCGCCGCCCGACCTGGTCGAGGAAATCCGCGCCGCCGAGACTGCCCGCTTCGCCGCCGAACGGCTCGCCGGCCTGGGTCTGTCGGAATGGTTTCATCGCCAACTTGCCAAGCGGGCCATCCGCAGCCTGAAGGGCAGCTACCCCGGCCCTTACCGCCTCACCGTGCTGGTCTGCGATTTCGAAGGCCGGTTCATCTGTCGCGTGGATGAAGATGAAGCCCTGTGATCCCGTTTGCACTATCGTCGGCATCCTCGACGACGGCTGGGCCGGACTGTCCGTTGCCGCCCACGAACGCCTTGCCGCCGCCAGCTTGGTCGTTGGCGTCGACCGCGCGCTGGCGCTGGTGCGCCCGTATCTGGCTGCCGGCGCGGAAGTGCGCGACATGGACGGCGCGCTGACACAATCCCCGGCCTGGGTCGAAGCGGCGCTGGCGGCCGGCTGCCGCGTCGCCGTGCTGGCGACGGGTGATCCGCTCTGCTACGGTATCGCCGGCTACCTGATCGGCAAGCTGGGTACCGATCGCGTTGAAGTGCTCCCTGCGCCATCCACCATGCAAATCGCCATGGCACGTTTCAAGAAAAGCTGGCAGGACGTCGCCATCGCTTCCTGTCACGGCAAGGATGCCGGCGAATGGGTCGTCGGCGCGACGCCGGATCATGGCCTCTACCCCCTGATGCGCGCCATCGCGCTGAATCGGCGCGTCTTCGCTTTCACCGGCCCGGGTAACAACCCGGCGCGGTTGGCCCGCGCCTTGATTGCCGCCGGTTATGGGGAAGACGCAAAGCTCTCGGTCGCCTGCCGCCTGCTACTGCCGGACGAGGCCGGCTATACCGATCTTGCGCCTGCCGACGCCGCACACACGACATTTCCCGAACCGAGCGTCGTGCTCGTCGAGCGCACGGACGATGGGCATTTCCCGGCCTTCGGCCTGGATGACGCCGAATACTTCCAGCGCTCGCCGGAAAAGGGCCTGATCACCAAACAGGAAGCGCGCGCCCTGTCGCTCGCCAAGCTGCGCCTGAAGTCCGACGCCGTCGTCTGGGACATCGGCGCCGGTTCCGGCGCGGTCGGCCTCGAATGCGCGCGGCTGGCGCCTCGGGGCCACGTCTGGGCCATCGAGAAAAACGCGGACGACGCGGCCATCGCCCGCGCCAATGCCACGCGCTTGCGCGTCGGCAACTACACCTTGGTCGAAGGCAAGGCGCCGGCCTTTCTCGATACCTGGCTCGATCCGGACGCCGTTTTCATCGGTGGTTCCGGTGGCGAGCTGGTCGAGCTGATCAAGCTCGTCCTTGGCCGCCTCAAGCCCGACGGCCGGCTGGCGATGAACTTCGTAACCCTCGAAAACCTCGCCACGGCCACCGCGGCGCTCAGGGAGATCCAGGCCGACCTGAAAGTACGCTGGGACGCGGTGCAGTTGCAGGCCAGCCGCAGCCAGCCCATTCTCGACATGCACCGCATGGCGGCCCAGAACCCCGTCTGGATCGTCACCGCAAGCAAGGAAGCCCCATGACACGCTATGGAAAACTGATCGGCGCCTCTCTCGGCCCCGGCGACCCCGAACTGGTCACCCGCCGCGCCTGGTCGGCGTTGCAATCCGGTGCCCGCTGGCTGTATCCGGTCAAGAAAGCCGAGGAATCCTCCTACGCGTTGTCCATCGCCGCGCGCGGCGGGCTGGCGATACCGGCCGATGCCGAGCAACTGGTCTTCCCGATGACCCGCAACGCCGAAGTCCTCGCCAAAGCCTGGGCCCGCGCCGCCGCACGCACCGTTGAACTGCTCGCCGCAGGGCGCGACCTCGTCTTCCTGGTCGAGGGCGATGCTTCCACTTTTGCCACCTTCGGTCATCTTGTGCGCGTCGTTCGCGAACTGGCGCCGGCTGTCGTCGTCGAGACCATTCCCGGTGTTTCCTCCTTCGCCGCTGCTGCTGCCGCCGCGGAAGTCACGCTGGCCGAGGAAGACGAAACGCTGGCCGTCATTCCCGCCGCGTATGGCATCGAGATCATCGACCATCTGCTCGACGAATTCGACACCTTGGTGCTCATGAAAGTGAAGCCGCTGGTGGATGAAGTCATCGGCCTGCTCGAACGGCGCGGCCTGCTCGCCACCAGTTGCTTCATCGAGAAGGTCGGTGCGCCGGACGAACGTATCGTGCGCGATGTGGCCGGCCTCAAAGGCACCCAGGTCAATTACCTGTCGCTCATGCTGGTGCAGAACCCGAAGCGCGTGCGCGGCGAACTGCGGCGCGGCTGCCGCCGGCGCAGGGAAAGCGCCGGGAGCGCGGTGGCATGAGGATCGCCATCGTCGCCATCACCCGCCATGGCATCGCCCTGGCCGGCAAGGTTGCCGCCGCGCTGCCCGGCGCGCGACTGTTCGCGCCGGAGAAATTCCACGCCGAGGCCGAAGTTGCCGCGCCCGGCGCCGCGCACTGCTACGCGGGCAAGGTAGGCGACCAGGTGCCGGCCCTGTTTGCCGGTTTCGACGCCATCGTCGCCATCGTCTCGCTCGGCGCCATCGTTCGTCTGATCGCGCCGCACCTGAAGAACAAGGAAAGCGACCCGGCCGTCGTCGTCGTCGACGAAGCCGGCCAATTCGCCATTCCCGTGCTCTCGGGCCACCTCGGCGGCGCTAATGCGCTGGCCGGGCATCTCGCCGCCGCGCTGGGCGCGACGCCCGTGCTCACCACCGCTTCGGATGCGCGGCAGACCATCGCCGTCGACCTGGTCGGCCGCGAACTGGGCTGGCAATGCATGGCCACGCACGACGAGATCGTTCGCGTCAGCGCCGCGATGGTGAACGACGAACCGGTGGCGCTGGTGCAGGAAGCAGGCAGCAAGGACTGGTGGACGCACCACGCCAACGGTCGCCAGGGGCCGCTGCCGGGCAATGTAACGCTGTTTGAGCGGCTGGAAGACGTGGAGATCGACCGCTTCGCCGCCGTGCTATGGATCGGCGACCGTGAAATGCCGACCCAGCTTGCGGCGCGGCTGGCGGGGCGATGCGTCGTCTATCGTCCCGGAGCCGCCGCATGAAAATCGCCCTCGGCCTTGGCTGTGACCGTGGCACGCCGGCCGCGACCGTCGCCCGGGCCATCGCCGAAGCCCTGGCAGCGTGCGGCTGCACGCCGACCGACGTGCGGGCGGTTGCTTCCATCGACCTCAAGGCGGACGAAGCGGGCCTGGCGGAAGTCGCGGCACAAAGCGGCTGGGCCATACATTATTTCCCGGCCGCCGAACTGGCGGCGGTCGACGTGCCCAATCCGTCGGAAACCGTGCGCAAATACACCGGCACCCCGTCGGTGTCGGAAGCCGCCGCGCTGCTCGCAGCCGGCGCCGACAAGCACCATCTCGTCATCGAAAAATACAAGCTGCGCGGCCCGGACGGCCGCAACGCCACAGTCTCCATCGCGAGGATGCCCCAATGAACAAGAACGGAAAAATCATGCTCGTCGGCCTCGGCCCGGGCAGCCACGACCACCTGACAGCGCGTGCCCGCGCCGCCATCGCCGAGGCCGACACGGTGATCGGCTATGTGACTTACATTCGACTGGTCGCCGACCTGCTCGATGGCAAGGAAGTCATCAAGAAATCGATGACCGAGGAACTCGACCGCGCCATCGAGGCGCTCGACCGCGCCCGCACCGGTCGCAAGGTTGCACTGGTGTCCTCCGGCGACGCCGGGGTCTACGGCATGGCCGGGCCAACCTTCGAGGTGCTGTTCCAGGCCGGCTGGACGCCAGAGTCGGGCATCGAGGTGGAAATCGTGCCGGGTGCCTCGGCGCTCAACACCTGCGCGGCCCTGGTTGGCGCGCCGCTGACCCACGACTTCTGTGCGATCTCGCTCTCCGACCTCCTGACGCCATGGCCGGCGATCGCCCGCCGCCTCGACGCAGCCGCCGCGGCCGATTTCGTCGTCGCCCTCTACAACCCCAAGAGCGGCCGCCGCACGCGGCAGATCGTCGAGGCGCAACATCTCTTCCTGCGTCACCGCGACCCGCAGACGCCGGTAGCGATCGTTAAGTCGGCCTATCGCGCCAAGCAGCGCATCGAATTCACGACGCTGGAGAAGATGGCCGAGTGCGACATCGGCATGCTGACCACCGTGCTGATCGGCAATTCCAATACCTTTATCAAGCATGGCCTGATGGTCACGCCGCGCGGCTACGCAAACAAATACCGGGTCGAAGACGGCGGCGCCAGCACCAGGACAGGCGAGCAGGCCGGCCATTCGCTGTCCGCCGGCCTCGATGGCTGGATCGCAGAGATTCAGACCAGCGGCAGAAGCGCGGCCGAACTGGCGCGCGAATACAGGTTGCCCGAGGACTACATACAGTGCGCCCTTGATGAACCGCTGACCGTCGAATCCGTCGAGGTCGAAGAAGAGCAAACATGAGCGAGATCGGCAACAAACGCGGTGAACGCCATGCGGCGCGGATGCGACGAAAGAAGGAGGTCGTGGCTGACAGAATTGCAGCGGCCACGGCCGATACTGTCACCGAAATGGGCTTGGTCAAGCGTGCTTTCAAGGCCGGAGTGAAGGCCATGCACGGGATCGAGCGGTGAATACGACACGTTGTCCGGCCCTGCTGGTCGCCGCGCCGGCATCGGGCCAGGGCAAGACCGTGGTCACGGCGGCGCTCGCACGGCTGCATACCCGTCTCGGGCGGCGCGTCAGGGTCTTCAAGTGCGGGCCTGATTTCCTCGATCCGCAGGTTCATGCGCTGGCCAGTGGTCGCCCTTGCGAGAATATCGACTTTCGCATGGCCGGCGAGGCCGATGCGCGCTGGCGTTTGGCACGCGCGGCGGCGGCGGCCGACCTGATTCTGATAGAAGGCGTGATGGGTTTGAACGACGGCGAGCCGTCGGCAGCGGCGCTTGCCCGCCGCCTAGGCGTGCCTATCCTGCTCGTTCTCGATGCCAGCGCGATGGCCGCCAGTTTCGGCGCGGTCGCCTGGGGGCTCAAACATTATCGCGCGGAGCATGGTGAGGGCGTGCCCATTTCATCCGTGCTGGCCAACCGTGTAGGCAGCGACTATCACGCTGGGTTGTGCCGTGACACTCTCCCCGAAGACATCGCCTGGTATGGGTCGCTCGCCCGTCATGAGACCGCACAGTTGCCCGAGCGTCACCTGGGTTTGTTTCCCGCGGCGGAGATCGGCGATCTCGCCGAGCGCCTTGACCATGTGGCCGATGCGTTGGCGGCGACACTGGCAGCCGAGTTGCCCCCAACCGTTGAATTCGCCGTCCCGCCAGCGCCGACTTTTCCTCCGCTGCTCGCGGGCAAGACCATCGCCGTCGCTCGCGACGCGGCCTTTTGCTTCCTATACCCAGCCAACCTCGAATGTCTGGAAGCAATGGGGGCACACCTCGCGTTTTTTTCGCCGCTGACCGATGCCGTCTTGCCGGAATGCGATGCCGTATGGCTGCCAGGCGGCTACCCCGAGCTGCACGGTTCGCAGCTTTCCGCCAATCGTGCCATGGCCGCCGCCCTTGCTGCCCATGTCGAGGCCGGCAAGCCGCTGCTCGCCGAATGCGGCGGCATGATGGCCTGCTTCGATACCCTGCACACCACGGACGGCGCGGCCCACGCCATGTTCGGTCTGCTGCCGGGCTCGGTGCGCATGCAGACGCGTCTGGCCGGGCTCGGAATGCTGACGACGGAATTGCCCGAAGGCCGCATGAGCGGTCACACCTTCCACTATTCGACCACCGACACCCCTCTGGTGCCGCTCGTGCAGGCGATCAAGCCCGGTGGCCGCGGTAGCGAGGCCATCTACCGCCGCGATCGGCTGACGGCGAGCTACATGCACTTCTATTTTCCCGCCAACCCGAAAGCCGCTGCGCAGTTGCTTTCTGCTGCTTGACACCCCCTCGTCTTGTCGGCGAGAATCCGCGCTGACATCAGCATCCAGGAACACGGTGCAAATCCGTGGCGGGCCCGCCGCTGTAATCGGGGACGGATGCCGCAGGGTCGTCCACAGGGCCGACCAGTCACTGCCGGACCATCCTGGCGGGAAGACGCGGCAGATCCGGTCGATCCGAGAGCCAGAAGACCTGCTGAAGTCACGTTCGAGAAACCAATGGCAAGGGTTTCGTCGTCGCGCTTGGTCGCGCGGCGGCGAAACCTTTTTCTTTTCCGGAACCGAGGAGAACACCATGTCGCAAATCGTTACGCCAACCCCCAGCACCGAGCAGACCCGGCAACCGGCAACGTCCGGCACGCAGCCGGCGGCCGTGATCGCTACGCGCCAGCGCTGCGATGCCGATGGCGTCGGTCTTTCACACTACATACTGATGGATCGGAAGCCGGCACAATGAGCGATATTGCTACCGCCTGCGCTTTGGGCCGCCATGTCAATAGCGGCAGCGGCCCGTCCCTGCTGCCGCTCGACATCGGTCATACCGAATATCTGGCACTCACCGATCCTGCCACCGCCTTCTGGGCATTGGTGCGCAAGGATCGACTGGCGGAAACGCTGACCGGCGGCCCGTTGCTCGACCGCTACCGCGCCCATGCCGCCGAATTTGCGCGCGAGCTGCACGGACTGCGCTTCGAACTCAAGCCCTCGGCGGTCTATGTAAATCCGACCGAGCGCTGCAATCTGGATTGCACCTATTGCTACATTCCACGGGAAATGCGGCGCGCAGGCGAACACATGCCGACCAAGCGCCTGCTCGACGCATTGGAGCGCCTCAAGGACTACTTTGTCACGGTAATGCCGGCCGGCCGAAAACCGCGCGTCATTTTCCACGGTGCTGAACCCCTGATGAACCGCGAGGCGCTGTTCGCAGCCATCGACGCCTATCGCGACGACTACATCTTCGGCGTGCAGACCAATGCCACACTGCTTGACGAAGAAGCGCTGAATTTTCTCACCGAACGCCAGGTCAGCATCGGCCTCTCGCTCGATGGCCCGCTGGCCGAGATTACCGACGCCACCCGTCGCACCTGGGGCGGGAAAAGTGTCCACAACAAGGTGCTCGATACCATGGAGCGGCTGCGCGGCTACCGCGCCTGGAGCGTGATTGCCACCTGCACGGCGAAGAACCTCGACCAACTGGTGCCGCTGGTCGAACTGTTCCATGCGCGCGGCGTGCCTACCTGCATGCTCAACGCCGTGCGCTGCACCATGCCGGGTGCACGCACGGTCAGGCCGGCCGACGACGTGTTGGCGACCCATTTCATTGCCGCCCTCGAGCGCAGCCATGCACTTTACCGTGAGAGCGGACGCAAGCTGGTGGTCGCCAACTTCGCCAACATTCTGCTGGCGATCCTGGCGCCGACGGCTCGGCGCCTCATGTGCGACATCTCGCCCTGCGGTGGTGGGCGCGCCTTCTTCGCGCTGGCGCCGGATGGCGGCTTGTTTCCGTGCAGCGAATTCATCGGCCTGCCTGCCTTCGAAGGTGGCAATCTGTTCAGCGATTCGGTGGGCGATATCCTTGCTAGCCCCGCCTTCGCCAAGGTGACCGGACGCGACGTCGACAAGTTTGCGCCTTGCGCCCATTGCGCTATCCGCCATTTCTGCGGATCGCCCTGCCCCGCAGAAGCGCATGAAATGAACGGCGGCATGGATCGGATTGGCGCCTTCTGCGGTTTCTACGAAGAACAAGTGCGCTACGCGCTACGCCTGATCGCCGACGGCAAGGCCAACGACTTTCTCTGGGATGGATGGGACGAGGGTGTAGAGACCTGCTTCCAGGTGACCCTGCAATGAATACCAATACCGCGCGCTATCCCGATGCAGACATCGCCGCCATCGAACGCGCTATCCGCGAACGGCGCGACATGCGCCACTTCCTGCCCGACCCGCTGCCGGAAGGACTGATCGAACGGCTGGTCGAAGCCGCCCACCTCGCGCCCTCGGTGGGTTTCATGCAGCCATGGCGCTTTATCCGCATCGCCGACCGCGATTTGCGCGAGCGCATGCACGCCCTCGTCGAGGCAGAGCGGCTCGCCACCGCCAAAGCCCTGCCCAGCCGCAACGAGGAGTTCCTTCATGTGAAAATCGAGGGCATTCGCGAATGCGCCGAGGTGCTCGTCGTCGCGCTGATGCCGGAACGTGAGCGCCATATTGTCGGCCGCCGCTGCCTGCCGGAAATGGATGTGGCCTCGGTCGGCTGCGCGATCCAGAACATGTGGCTCCTGGCGCGCGCCGAAGGCATCGGCCTCGGCTGGGTATCCTTCTTCGAACCGGAGGCGCTGGCCCGGCTGCTGGGCATGCCGGCGGACGCCCGCCCCGTCGCCATCCTCTGCATCGGACGGGTGCCCGCCTTCTATCCGCGCCCTATGTTCGAGGACGCGGGGTGGGGCAAGCGCCTGCCGCTGGAAGAGGTGCTGTTCGAGAACACCTGGAAAGTCGGCGCTGGCGGGACGGCGACGGCGTATTGAGCGAGCCCGTCAAGTCCTGATCAGTGCCGCCCACTCCTTCAGGGCCGCGCCGAGACGCATGGTCGGCACCGTCATCGGGATCCGCCGAGCCGTGTAATAATTGGGCCTGCCGAAAATTGACTTCTGAGCCAATAGTTGTTAATAGTAGGCAACAAGACGTTTTTTATGATCGCCCGGAAACCCGCATGAACACTAGCATTCTTCTGTTGACGGTATTGGTGACGGTGTCTTTGCACCCTCAACGAGCCAAACCCGGCAGCCATGCGGGTTTCAGGGCTTTGGAAATAATTGAGTGGGAATAGAGCAGGACGAATTCTTTATGCGGCACGCCCTGGCACTCGCGCGTGAAGCGTGGGATGCCGGGGAAGTGCCAGTGGGCGCGGTGGTGGTGAAAGAGGGGGAGATCGTCGGCCGCGGCTTCAATGCCCCGATTTCGCGCCACGATCCGACCGCGCACGCCGAAATCATGGCTCTGCGCGCTGCCGCCGAGCGCCTCGGGAATTACCGCCTGCCGGGCTGTTCCCTGTATGTCACGCTGGAGCCATGCGCCATGTGCCTGGGTGCGATTTTCCATGCCCGCATCGCCAGGGTGGTGTATGGTGCGTCCGACCCTAAAACCGGCGCTTGCGGCAGCGTCATCGACCTTCCCGCCGATGCCAGGCTGAATTATCATGCCGAAGTGACGGGCGGTGTTCTTGCCGGCGAATGCGGCGGCCTGTTGAGTCAGTTTTTCGCGCAGCGGCGCGGGAAAGGCAATGCCCTTGCGAATTAGGATAGGCGTCACCGATCAGACCCTGGAATTGTTCGACGACCAGGATGCGTTGATCAGGCGTTACGCCATTTCCACCGCCTTGAACGGTGTCGGGGAAGAGAGCGGGAGCTATTGCACGCCGCGCGGTTCCCACATCATCCGGGCGAAAATAGGCGCGGGGCAAGCAGTCAACTCCGTTTTTGTCAGGCGCCGTCCGACCGGGGAGATTTATACGCCGGAACTGGGCGGGGCGTATCCGGGGCGCGACTGGATACTGACCCGGATACTCTGGCTTTCGGGCTGCGAGCCGGGCCGGAACCGGCTCGGCAGCGTCGACACCATGCGCCGCTACATCTACATCCACGGTACACCGGAAGGGGTGGCAATGGGTGTGCCGGGCTCGAAAGGCTGCATACGGATGCGCAATGAAGATATCCAGGACCTGTTCGACCGGGTGGCTGCCGGTACACCGGTCGAGATCGAGGATGCAGAAACTTAAGCCTTGAACGAGCGTACCAGTTCCTTGAGGCGCTGCAGCCAGGCCGGACGCGGGTGAGGCTGGTAGCGCAGGGCGACGTAAAGTTTGCTGATCGTGTTTACACGCGCCGCCAGATCGGGGCGCAGCCCGGCAACACGCCGGGAAAAATCCTGCGGACCTTCACCCGGCTTGCGCACGACTCCGGCGCGTGCCAGCTTGCTGCAAAAGCGCCGGTAAAGCACTGCGGCCGGATCGGCCGTGCCTGTTTTCGGGTGCCGCAGCATGAAGACGGAAAAGGCCAGCAGCAGCGCCCCGACCCCGACTGCCAGGCCCACCGCCAGTTCCTTCCACGATGCCATCTCCAGCCCGAGGCGCGAGAGGAAGTCGTACTGCCGTTCCTGTCCGTAACCCAGCACCCACTGGTTCCAACGATTGTTGAACGTATCCCAGGCGAGCTTCAATTGCGTCAGCCAGGCGCTGTCGAGCCGCGCCAGCATCGGCACCGGTTCGCCTTCCGGCAGCGCGGCGGCAAGCCCGGATTCCACGCGTTGCGGGGAAACTGCAGCAGTCGGGTCTATCCGCACCCAGCCCCTGTTTTTTAGCCAGACTTCGGTCCAGGCGTGCGCATCGGACTGGCGCACGATCATGTAAGCGCCGAGCGGGTTGGTCTCTCCGCCCTGATAGCCGGTCACCACCCGCGCCGGCACGCCGGCGGCGCGCATGAGGAAGGCGAAGCTGCCCGCATAGTGTTCGCAGAAGCCGCGGCGGGTATTGAAGAGGAAATCGTCCACCGAGTTTTCTCCGAGCAGCGGCGGTCTCAGGGTATAAAAAAAGGATGCATCGCGGAACAATGCGAGCGCGCGGCGCACGATTTCGCTGTCGTCCTGTGCGCTTTTCCGCCAGGATACGGCCAGTTCGCGCGCTCTGGGATTGTAGCCCGGCGGCAGCCGCAGCGCGCGCCGCCTTTGCGCTGCGCCTATATCCGCACCGGCCAGGTAAGCGGTGTGGGAAACCGCGTGATAGCGCAGGCGCTGCCTGACCGGCGCATCGGCCAGCAGTTCGTAGGTCGCGCTCAGGCTGCTGGCGGTAGGCAGACTGGCCGGCAAATCCAGAGCGAGCAGCCAGCGTTTGTTGTGCGGTTCGAGCGTCAGGGTGTAGCCGACCGGTTTGCCTGCCACGCCGACAGGATCGGCTTTCCAGCCCGGCTTCTCGCCCGCCGACCAGGTCCGTCCGTCGAAGGAATCCAGCACCGGGCCGCGCCAGTATCGTTGCCCGGGTTGGGGCGGCGAACCGTCGAAGGCGACGCGAAAGGCGACTGCGCCGGATTGGCTCAGCTTGCTGATGCTGCCCGGCGTCATGCTGTCGCTCAAGCCCGTCAAGCCCTCGTAGGCATCGCCCGGCAGACCCCACAGCGGGCCGGGCACGCGCGGGAAAAAGACGAACAGCACCAGCATGACCGGCACGGCCTGGCCCATCAGTACGGCGGTCAGACGCAGCCGCTTGCGCGTATCCAGCGGCTTGCCGGGGTAGTTGAGCCCGATCAGGGCCGCGCTAAGGACTGCCACCGTCAGCAGCAGATACAGGCCGGTGGGGATGGACTGGGAATAGAGAAAGTGGGTGATGACCAGGAAATAGGCGATGAAGATCGCCAGCATGCTGTCGCGCAGGCTTTTGATTTCCATCAGCTTGAGCGCCAGCATCACGACCAGCAGGGCGACGCCGGCGTCGCGCCCGAGCAGGGTATGGTAGCTGCCGTAGACGCCCAGCGCGGCGGCAGCGGCGATCGCGGCCAGCAGCCCGCGGACGGGCAGGCGCGCGGAAAACAGTCGTGCGGCGCCCACGCCGAGGCAAAGCAGGGTGATCCAGACGGGCAGGCGCGCGGCGTGCGGCGCGATGGCCAGCGCCAGTCCGGCCAGCAGCCAGGTGGCGTTGTCGATTTTAATGCGTCTGGTCACGGTTCCGGCCTATGCCGAACAAGGCCAGCGCCTCCAGGCATGCGCACCGGTGGGCCTCGCCATTGTCCGGTTCCAGGGTGTCGCCGGGGATGCGCAGGCCGTAGCTCAAACCGGCGTCCTGGGCATCCAGCACCCAGCGGCACAGGCGGGAGAGCCGTGCTTCCGTTTCCATGCCGGCGAGATCGTCCCATGCCAGCCAGAGTTCGGGCTGCGCCACGCCGGCGAATTGCTTGGTCAGCATGCCCCGGCCCCGCGCCATAGCCTTCCAGTCGACATGGCGCAGTGAATCGCCGGAATGGTAAGGGCGCAGCCCGCGGAAATCGTCGCTGCCCTCGATCAATCGCGTGCTTGTGCCTTCGCGATCAGCGAGGGCGGGTGTCGGCAGCTTTGAGCTGTCCGGCTGCGGATAGACGATGCAACTGGCGTCGAGCTCGAGTCTGGACCAGGCGTGGAACAGGCCGAGCGGAAAGCGGGTGAAAAGGGAGAAGCGTCCCAGTCTCAGTATCCCCCGCCTTGGCGCCGGCAGTACGATGCGCGCGCATATCGTCATGGCGGCTGGGATGTCGACGTAATGGGGCGGCTGCGTTTCCCCTGTCAGGCCAATGGCGAGGCGCTCGGTGCCGCTGCCGTTATCCAGGCAGATGCTGAAGCTGGCTTGCTGCCCGGCGAAGACGGGCGATGCCTTGCCGGCTCGCACTGTGAGCTGGGCCAGGTTGCGGTAAGTATGCAGAATGGAAACCATGGCCATGCCGCCGAGCAGAAAGGTGAGGGCGAAACCGAGACTCAGGCTGTAATTGATCGAACCGACCAGCATCAGCAGCAGAGCAAAGGCGAACGTCAGTCCGTGGCGCGTCGGCAGGATGAAAACCCGCTGGCGGTCGAGCGTGACCGGCCCGGTTTCAGCCCCGATGCGGTTGAAAATCCGCTTTAATACCTCGCGGTTGAAAAGCCGGAATTTTATCAAGTCAGGGAATGTCCACCGCATCCAGCAGACAGGCGGCCGGGCTGGTTCTTTCCATGCCGGATTCGCTGCGTGCGAAGCGCAGGCGGTGGCTGGCCACGCCTGGCAGAACGACCTGTACGTCTTCCGGCTGCGCATAATCCCGGCCTTCCATCAGCGCCCAGGCCTGGGCTGCATGCAACAGCGCCAGGCCGGCGCGCGGCGACAGGCCGCAGTCGAAGAGCGGCGACTGGCGGCTGAATTCGAGCAGAGACTGAATGTAGTCGAGCAGGGCCGGCGCACTATGCACAGCTCGAACGCTTTGCTGCAGCGCCACCAGTTGCCCGATCTCCATGCAGGGGTTAAGCTGTGCGATCAGGCTGCGCCGGTCTTCCCCCTGCAGCAGGGCGCGCTCCGAGCGGGTATCCGGGTAACCCAGCTCGATGCGCATCAGGAAGCGGTCGAGCTGCGATTCCGGCAGGGGAAAGGTGCCGATCTGGTGCATCGGGTTTTGCGTGGCGATGACGAAGAAGGGTTCGGGCAGCATCCGGGTTTCCCCTTCCGCCGTCACCTGGTGCTCTTCCATCGCTTCGAGCAGGGCGCTCTGGGTTTTCGGGGTGGCGCGGTTGACCTCGTCGGCAAGAATCAGCTGGGCGAAGATCGGGCCGGGGTGAAACTTGAAGGCGGCGCTTTCGCGGTCGTAGACCGAAACGCCGAGTATGTCCGCCGGCAGCAGGTCACTGGTAAACTGGATGCGCCGGAAGTCGAGGCCCAGCGTCTGGGCCAGCACGTGCGCCAGCGTGGTCTTGCCCACGCCCGGGATATCCTCGATCAGCAAGTGGCCATGCGCCAGCAGGCAGGCGAACGCGAGCCGGATCTGTCTTTCCTTGCCGAGGATGATCTGGCCCGCCTGGGAGACTGCATGGTCAATTGCCGTGTGCATGAGGCCCGCCGATTAATCAGTTCTGACAATGGCATTATACGCAATGAATTCGCCTCACCATAAAATCATCCTCGCCGGCGACATTGGCGGCACCAAGACGCTGTTGCAGCTTGCAGAAATCGGGAACAAAGTGCTTGCAGAGCGGCGCTTCGACAGCCACGCCTATGCCAGCCTGAACGAGATCGTCGCCGAGTTTTTGCGCGAGGGCGCAGCTCATCACGTTGCCGGCGCTTGTTTTGGCGTGGCCGGGCCGGTCGAGGGCGGAAGCGCGAAAATCACCAATTTGCCTTGGCAGATCGAGGCAACGGCAATCAGTGCCCAGTTCGGCATCCCGCAAGTCGCGCTGATCAACGATTTTCAGGCAGTTGCCTACGGCATCGAGGCACTGGAAAGTCACGACCTTGCGACTTTGCAGGCCGGAGAGCCATTGCATCACGGCGTGCGCGCCGTGATAGGCGCCGGCACCGGCCTGGGCGAAGGCTTCATGGTCTGGCAGGAAAGCCATTATGAAGCGCTGCCGTCCGAAGGGAGCCATGCCGATTTCGCGCCCGCCGATGCGCTGCAAATCGAGCTGCTGCGCTATTTGTCCCGGAAATACGGCCATGTCTCCTGTGAGCGGCTGGTGTCCGGTCCCGGCCTGGTGGATATTTTCGAGTTCCTGCACAACAGGGAGGCGATTGATGTGTCATCGGCGCTGCGCGTAGCGATGGAGACGGGCGACCCGTCTGCGGCGATTTCTCGCTTCGCTCTGGAGGACAGCGACCGGCTGGCAGTGCAGGCGCTTGACCTGTTTGTTCGCATTTACGGTGCTGAAGCGGGCAATCTCGCGCTCAAGGTGTTGGCGCGCGGCGGGGTTTATGTGGCGGGCGGTATCGCGCCCAATATCATGGGGAAGCTGAAGGATGGAAGTTTCTTGCGTGCATTTTCCGACAAGGGGCGCTTCGCCGGCCTGCTTGGCGCCATTCCGGTCCATGTCGTGCTCAACCCCAAGGTCGGACTGATGGGCGCAGCACGGGTGGCGGAGAGGATGACGAAGTGACGGCGTTGGCCCGGTGAGTGAAGGGCGCATCTGGCTGTAGTGCTTTTGAATTATCCTAGAAAACTCAGTTGCACCCCGCTCATGCTTCGATACGCGCAAGAAACCGCGCTACTCAGCACGAACGGGGTGGTCACCAATTTGGTGAGAGACCGTTCGCCCTGAGTAGCCCGCGCAGCGGGCGTATCGAAGGGTTTGCATCGTTCAACTGAGGTTTTTAGGATTATTGGAATTTATTCGCTGAGCCTTGTAGGTCGGGCTTTAGCCCGACATGTCGGTCTGAAGCCCGACCTACAACACCCGATGCCACGCGGCGATTAGCTCCAAACAGAATGAAGCACTACATTAAATGAAAATCAAACTGAGCTTGCGGAAAGGGCATCAGCCGCCGGTCAGAGACATGAAGCGCACCACCTGGCCGGGGTTTTCCCGGAATTCGTGGCGCTGGGGCTTAAGTTCGATGGCGGCGCGGATCGCTTCTTCCAGTTCGATGTCCGATGCCCCTGCGCGCAGCAGGGGTCGCAGTTCCAGACTTTCGTCCTGACCCAGGCACAGGTAGAGCGTGCCGTCCACCGACAGGCGCACGCGGTTGCAGGTATCGCAGAAATGCTGCGATAGCGGTGTGATGAATCCCACGGTGAAGGCGCCGTTCGGCGTTTTGAGGTAACGCGCAGGCCCGCCGCCGGCCATGACGCCGTCGATCAGGCCGAAACGCTGCTGCAGGCGCTCCTTGACGGGTTGAAGATCGAGGAATTGCGCGTTTCTCCCGGTTTCGCCCATGGGCATCGCCTCGATCATGCGCAGGGTGAAATCGTGCTCGATGCAAAACGCCACCATGTCGTCGATTTCATTGTCATTCACGTCTTTCATGACGACCATGTTGATCTTGATCGGGGCGAAGCCGGCTTCCTTTGCCGCCATCAGTCCAGCCAGTACCTGATCGAGGCAGTCACGCCGCACGATTTGGCTGAAGCGTTCCGGATCGAGGGAGTCCAGGCTGATATTGAGCCGGGAGATACCCGCTTTTTTGAGCTCGGCGGCATGCCTGGCGAGCTGGGTGGCGTTGGTGCTGAGCGACAAATCCGTGACACCGTTCAGGGCGTTCAGGCGCTGCACGAGTTCGGGCAGCTTGCGGCGCAGCAGGGGTTCCCCGCCGGTCAGTCTCACCTTGCTGACGCCCATGCGGGCGAAGGCACCGATCACGCGCTCGATTTCATCAAAGCTGAGCCAGTGCGCGGGTTCCTCGAAATTCTTGAAGCCTTCCGGGATACAATAGGTGCAGCGCAGATCGCACCGATCGGTGACCGACAGGCGGAGGTATTCTACGCGCCTGCCGAAGCGGTCCTGGAGTTTGGTGTCAGCGGACATGTTTGCTTATCGGAATGGAAGACAGTGTCCAAATAATATTACTTTTCGCGCATAACACAAGCGGTAGAAACAGGTTTTGTGAAAATAAACATTGAAAATGTGCACCCGATCAGCCATGGCGGGTTTGCCCTATTTTCCCCCTTTTGCCCGCGTTTGCGGGCGCTCAAGCAGGATGTGCCGGCAAGATGAAAGAAAATGTCATGAATGAATGCAGGCAATGCCCGCGGTTGGCGGCGTTTCTCGACCAGGTGCGCTGCGATTACCCCGGTTATTTCGCCAGACCGGTGCCGCCATTCGGCGCCGATGCGCCGCGCTTGCTGATCGTTGGTCTGGCACCGGGCATGCATGGGGCAAATCGCACCGGCAGGCCGTTCACCGGCGACCATGCGGGCATACTGCTGTACCGG
>JAJYUW010000166.1 GCA_021792335.1 Pseudomonadota bacterium
ACTTGACCGCGTATTTCTGCGCAACACGCAGGCCGGGCAGGGTCTTGCGGGTGTCCATGATCATGGCGTGAGTGCCTCTGACCGCTTCGACATACTGCCGTGTGGCGGTGGCGGTGGCGGACAGGGTTTGCAGGAAATTCAGCGCCGGACGCTCGGCGCTGAGCATGGCGCGGGCGTTGCCGTGGATTTCGCACAGGGTCAGGCCGGCGCCGATGGCTGCGCCGTCGCGGGCGTGCCACTTGATTTCAACGCCGGCGTCCAGGTTGCGGAAGCAGGCCTCGAACCAGGCCGTGCCACAGAGCACAGCGGATTCTCGGCAGATGACACTGGCGGTTGCGGCGTTTTCCGCCGGGATCAGTCGGGCGGTCAGGTCGCCGCCGCCGATGTCTTCCGCCAGCGCGGCCTCGACGTTGCGGCGGATGGCATCCAGCAGATGGCTGGAGAGGTTCATTTGGGGGTCATCAATTCAGATATTTTCGCGACGTATTCAGGTGCGTCCCAATCCGCGCCGCCCTGCATGGTGTAACGGATATTGCCTTGGGTATCCAGCAGGAAGGATGAGGACGCGACAAAGACTTTCCATGCGGCCAGTGTCTCGCCGTCGTTATCCATGAGGACGGTGAAATCCATGTTCACTTTTTTTCCGGAAGTCGAGGATCTCATTCTTCGTTTCCCCCATGTTGACGGCAAGAATAACGAAGGGCTTGCCCGCAAGCCTGGATTCCAGCCGTACCATCGAGGGCATTTCCTTGATGCAAGGGGGGCAGTAGGTGGCCCAGAACTGCACCATCACCACTTTGCCGCGGTAATCCTCCAGTTTGTGTGGTTTCCCGTTGAGGTCATTCAGCGCCAGCGGCGGGGTGGGGCCGCCTTTCCATGGTTTCAGGTCCAGTGCCTGTGCGGAGGAGAGCAGGAACAGGCATGAAATAAAAAAAATCAGTCTTTTCATCGGGTCGACTCCAGTTGTTTGATCGCATCAAGGATCAGTTCGGGCAGTCTTTCGGTCATCGCCTTTTCTTCGTCCGTGGGATCCTGTGCCGCGTAGAAAAAGCCGCGCACGTTGGGCAATACCTTGCTGGAAATCCTGCTGCCGCCACGGGTGAATTCGACCTTGAGATGTTCCAGCCACCACCGTCCGGGAGAGCGCTGCCCCTGGTAGATGAACACCGGCATGGAGGTTTGCGCGACGATTTTGTGGTAGCGGGCTTCCACGCCCGGCGCGGGCTTGACGGAATACAAGTCCGGACTGAAAAGGATGGCGCCAATCAGGGCGGCCCGTTCTTGCGGTGTAGCCCGGTCCAGCCAGATACGCGCACCCTGGAGGATAGGCACGGCGCCACGGCCGGTGGTGACCAGCACCACCTTCTTGCCGGATAGCTTGACGGCCTGGTCGATGACTTCAGCGACTTCTTCCGGCGGAATCTGCTCCATGCTGCTGGGCGCCACCGGCAGGCCGTGCGAGCCCAGCATGTCAGGCAGCCAGGCCTCCAGCCCGAGCCCGGCCAGTGCCTGGGATGAGCGCGCTTCCTGGGCGCCGAGACCTTCGTCGCAGGGAAAACCCAGCATCAAGGTGTTGTCTTCGCCGGGAAAGGTGCGCAGGGAAATTTCCGTGCCCGTGGACATGCGCATGGAGGCGGGCGCGGCCCATGCGCCGGAGATGCAAAGCGATAACGCCAGGCCGAGAGTGAAAAGCCGGAAAATCATCATGGAGTTCAACCTGGGTTGCATAGTGTCAAGTGTAGCGCAAACTCATTGTTCTGTGAGGGTTCACCGGTCTGGTTTTTTGAGATATGCCAGGATCAGGTCTTGAAATTTCCCGGTAATTCCCTATATAGGAGTTTGATATCTATTTATTCTTGAAAAGGATCGATGATGCGTTTCGACAAACTCACCACCAAGTTCCAGCAGGCCTTGAACGATGCACAGAGCCTCGCGGTCGGCCAGGACAACCCGTTCATCGAACCACAGCACCTGCTGTTGGCCCTGCTTGGCCAGGACGACGGCGGCACTTCTTCGATTCTGCAGCGCGCCGGGGGCAATGTTGGCGCGCTAAAACCCGCCCTGCACAAGGCGATCGAGCGACTGCCCAAGGTCGAAGGGCATGGCGGCGAGGTGGGCATTTCCCGTGACCTGAACAATCTCCTGAATCTCACCGACAAGGAGGCGCAAAAGCGCGGCGACCAGTTCATCGCTTCGGAGATTTTCCTGCTGGTTGCCGCCCAGGACAAGGGCGAGACCGGGCGCCTGCTGAAGGAGCACGGGGTTGCACGGGAAGCGCTGGAACAAGCCATCAATGCCGTCAGAGGAGGGGAAGCCGTGAACAACGCCGAAGCGGAAGGGCAGCGCGAGGCGCTGAAAAAATACACCCTGGATCTCACCGAGCGCGCCCGTCTCGGCAAGCTCGACCCTGTGATCGGCCGCGATGACGAAATCAGACGCACGATTCAGGTATTGCAGCGGCGCACCAAGAACAACCCGGTGCTGATCGGCGAGCCTGGCGTGGGCAAGACCGCCATCGTCGAAGGCCTGGCGCAGCGCATCATCAACGGCGAGGTGCCGGAAACCCTGAAGGGCAAACGCGTGCTGGTGCTGGACATGGCCGGGCTGCTGGCCGGCGCCAAATACCGCGGCGAATTCGAGGAGCGCCTGAAGGCGGTGCTCAAGGAAGTTGGCCAGGAAGAGGGCCGCGTCATCCTCTTCATCGACGAGCTGCATACCATGGTCGGCGCGGGCAAGGCGGAAGGCGCGATGGATGCCGGCAACATGCTCAAGCCCGCGCTGGCGCGCGGCGAGCTGCACTGCATCGGCGCGACCACGCTGGACGAGTACCGCAAGTACATCGAGAAGGATGCCGCGCTCGAGCGCCGCTTCCAGAAAGTGCTGGTGGGCGAGCCCTCGGTGGAGGACACCATCGCCATCCTGCGCGGTCTGCAGGAAAAATACGAGCTGCACCACGGCGTGGACATCACCGACCCGGCCATCATCGCTGCGGCTGAGCTTTCGCATCGCTACATCACCGACCGCTTCCTGCCCGACAAGGCGATCGACCTGATCGACGAGGCCGCGTCGCGGATCAGGATGGAGATCGACTCCAAGCCGGAATCGATGGACAAGCTCGACCGCCGCCTGATCCAGCTCAAGATCGAGCGCGAGGCGGTGAAGAAGGAAAAGGACGAGGCGTCCAGGAAGCGTCTTGCCCTGCTGGAAGAGGAAATCGTCAAGCTGCAGCGCGAATACAACGACCTGGAAGAGATCTGGAAGGCCGAGAAAGCACAGGTTCAGGGCAGCCAGCATATCAAGGAAGAGCTGGACAGGCTCAAGGTGGAAATGGAAGCGGCCACCCGCAAGGGCGAATGGCAGAAGGTTTCGGAAATCCAGTACGGCAAAATCCCGCAGCTGGAGGCGCAGCTGAAGCACGCCGATACGGCCGAGGAGGCGAGCAAGCCTGCCCACCAGCTGCTGCGTACCCAGGTGGGTGCGGAAGAGATTGCCGAGGTGGTGTCACGCGCTACCGGCATTCCGGTTTCCAAGATGATGGAAGGCGAGCGCGACAAGCTGCTGCAAATGGAAGGCAAGCTGCACCAGCGCGTGGTTGGCCAGGACGAGGCTGTGCGCCTGGTGGCGGACGCCATCCGCCGCTCGCGCGCCGGGCTGGGCGATCCCAACCGGCCCTATGGATCGTTCCTGTTCCTGGGGCCGACCGGTGTCGGCAAGACCGAGCTGTGCAAGGCGCTGGCCGGCTTCCTGTTCGATTCAGAGGATCATCTGATCCGCATCGACATGTCCGAGTTCATGGAAAGGCATTCCGTGGCGCGGCTGATCGGCGCGCCCCCCGGCTACGTGGGCTATGAAGAGGGCGGCTATCTGACCGAGGCGGTGCGGCGCAAGCCTTACAGCGTGATCCTGCTCGACGAGGTGGAGAAGGCCCACCCGGACGTGTTCAACGTGCTGCTACAGGTGCTCGACGACGGCCGCATGACGGACGGCCAGGGCCGCACGGTCGATTTCAAGAACACCGTGATCGTGATGACTTCCAATCTCGGCAGCCAGATGATCCAGCAGAGGTCGGGCGACGATTACCAGGTGGTGAAACTGGCGGTGATGGCGGAGGTGAAAAGCTATTTCCGCCCGGAATTCATCAACCGCATTGACGAGGTGGTGGTGTTCCATGCCCTGGATGAAAAGCACATCAAGTCGATTGCTGGCATCCAGTTGCAGTATCTGACCAAGCGCCTGGCTGCCATGGAGATGAAACTGGAAGTGTCTAACGCGGCGCTGACCGAACTGGCCACGGTCGGCTTCGACCCGGTGTTCGGTGCTCGGCCGCTGAAGCGGGCGATCCAGGCCAACCTGGAAAATGCCCTGGCGCGGGAAATCCTGGCCGGACACTTCGCGGCCAAGGACACCATCAAGGCCGACTTCACGGGCGGGAAGTTCGTCTTCGCCAAGGGCTGATTTAACCCATGCGGGAAATCCCCCGGCTATGCCGGGGGACTGCAATAGGTTTGACCTTTGCGGCAGTCGTGTGGAAAGTTAATAATTTGTGCCAACATTCCCTCCCCCGGGCAGGGGGAGGGCTAGGGTGGGGGTGGAAAGCCTCGCGTGAGATTGGAGCATTTTAACCCCCATCCCAACCTTCCCCCTGCGAGGGGGAAGG
>JAJYUW010000029.1 GCA_021792335.1 Pseudomonadota bacterium
CCAGCGCCGCGCCGCCGCAGGCCAGCAGCCGCAGTTTGGGGGCGAGCCTGGCGTGCAGCAGGTGGCCGAACAGCACGCGGCCGGCGTCCAGCCCCAGGCGGTTGAGAAAAAGCGACCAGGCCATCAACACGCGCATCAGGACGGCGGCGATGCCGCCGCGCGCCGCCACCCGCGTCTCGATGCCGGCCAGCATGGCGGCGTACAGGCGCGGCACCCCCACCATGACCGTGGCCTCGCTCTCCTTCAGCGCCCGCAGCACCTGCGGGCCGGTGAGCGCCTGCGGCAGGATCAGCGGCAGCCCCAGGGCCAGCGGCGCCAGCAGCCCCAGCACGAAGGGATAGACGTGGTGCAGCGGCAGTGGCAGGGCGACCCGGTCGGAGGGGGTGAGCAGGCCGGTGGCTGCCAAGGCGCCAAGCTGAAAGGCAAGATTGGCGTGTGAGAGCGGCACGCCCTTGGGGCGGCCGGTGGTGCCAGAGGTGTAAAAAAGGGCGGCCGGGTCGGCTGCGTCCGGCTGCGGCAGCGCGACCGCATGAGGCGCCTGCAGGGCCTGCCAGCCGCGCGCATCGTCGTCGCCCGCATCCAGCAGGACGAGCCTCAGCGCAGGTTCCAGGCGCACCAGCCGCTCCACGCGGTCGGATGCGGTGAAAATGATGCGCGCGCCGCTGTCGGCCAGCACATGCGCCAGCACTTCATCGCCCAGTTGCGCGTCCACCGGCAGCACGGCGCCGCCGGCGCGGATGACCGCCAGCGCCGCGGCGATCCACGGCGGGCTGTCGGGCGCGAACAGGGCCACGGCCTCGCCGTGCATAAGGCCGGCCTGGGCGAGCCCGCCCGCTAGCGCCTCGACATGGGAGGCGAGTTCGGCGTAGCTCCAGGTGACGGCGCCTTCGGGGCTCAGCGCCAGGATGGCGGGGCGCCGGCCGAAGCGGGCGAGGCCGGCGAGGACGGGACTGAGATTCGCGCTCATCCCGCCGCCCCGCCGGCGGCGTCGAACTGCAGGGTGTCTTCAGGCTGCACGTCAGGCCCCTTTCAAGCGGTCAGGGCTGACCACCAGCACGTCGCAGCTGGCTTCGCGCAGCACGTGCTTGGTGACGCTGCCAAGCAGCAGTTCTTCCCACTCGGACTGGCCGTGCTTGCCCATGACGATCAGGTCGGGCTCGATGGCATCCGCCTGCTCCCGGATCACGCTGGGCGCATGGCCGAATTCGACCCGGTGAGACACTCGGCCGTTGGCCCCCAATGCGGAAACGAATAGCTTCATGGCCTGGTTCGCCTGTTCGCGCGCCTCGGCGCGGTAGGCGTGAATGGCTTCGTCGCTTACCCCGGCAAAATGCAGCTTGCCCTCGAAAGGCACCTCGAACGCGTGCAGCAGGGTGATGTCGGCCTGCGGGGCGATGTGCAGGGCGATCTCTGCCGCTCGCCGGGAAGACTCGGAAAAGTCCACCGGCACCAGCACCTTCTCGTAAGGGCCGCGCGGCTCGCGCTTGACGATCAGCACCGGGCAGGACAGCTTGCGCAGCACCTTCTCGGCGGTGCTGCCGAGAAACAGCTCGCGCACGAAGCTGCCGCCATGCGCGCCCAGCACAACCAGGCCGGCATTGAGAGCGTCGGCGTGGGCCACGATTTCGGCGTGAGCGCTCCCGATCTCGATGACAGGCGTAACCGGAATGCGGCGCTGCTCGGCAAACTCGCGCGCGTGCCGGGCCAGTTGCCCCTTGGCCGAATCGACCAGCCGCCGCTCGGTTTCCTGAGAGGGCTGGCTGAGCAGATGGCGCAGCGATTCCAGCGCCACGCCGCCGATGACGTGCAGCAGGTACAGCTCCTCGCCACCCAGTTCGCGCACCAGCATGGCGGCCCGTGCTTCGGCCCGGCTCGCGTACCAGGACAGGTCGGTGCCCGTCACTATCCGCTTCATTGTGAACATTAATCAGACTCCTTTCGCCATTCTTTCCGTCACGCCGAAACGTCCTGCCGCACCTGGATGACCTCGTGCCAGATCATGTTTTTTTTCATTCTGCTTCGCACCCTGTCCGTCAGTAGCACAACAGCACGTCGCAGTCCGTCGCGCTGGCGATGTCCTTGCTGACGCTGCCCAGCAGCAACTCCTGCATGCCGCTCTTGCCGTGGCGGCCAAGGACGATCAGGTCGGCGCGCAGGGTCCTGGCGCGGTCGCAGATGGCGGCGGCGGGATAGGCCGCCATGACGTGTCGCGTGATGTTGCCGTCGTTCAGTCCCGCCAGCTTGATATCCAGCCGATTTTCCGCATCCTTCAGGACGCGTGCCTGACGATCCCGGATGAACGCCTCGTCCATCCCCGCCTGGCGCATCCGGTCGTCATGCTCGGTATCGTAAACGTGCAGCACCTCGATCCGCGCACCCGAGGCGACGGCGCGGGCGAGTTCCAGAGCATGGATCGATCCCGGCGAAAAATCCACCGCGGCGATGGCGCTTCGATAGGGTTCCACCTTCGCGTTCTTGACGATCAGCACCGGGCAGGTCGCCAGCCGCAACAGGCGGGAGGCGGTGGAGCCCATCAGCAGGTCGAGCAGGGTGTTCTCGCCGCGCGCGCCGGCCACCACCAGGCCGGCGGCTTTGGCCGCAGCATAGTCGGCGATCTCCGTGTGGGCGCGGCCGATGCGCGTGGCGGCCACCACCGGGATGGCGAAATCCTTGCGCAGTCTGGCGGCCAGGGCATCGAGCCGGTTTTTGCCCGCCGCCTGCAATGCCTGCTCATGGTTCATCCGAAAATCGGCTCCGGGGTCCGGCCCCGGATACAGATCCAGAGGATGCACCACGTGCAGCAGGTGCATTTCCGCGCCGAGCCGTTGCGCGATCAGGGCGGCGCGCCGCACCGCCTGCCCGGCAGCGGCGGAAAAGTCGGTGGCGGCGACGATAGGGGTGAGGGCTTGCATGAGGTTCTCCTCCGTGGCAAATCATCCTGGAAAAATTGTCCGCAGTGAACGTAGGGCGTCAAAAGCCTGTCCTGAGCGTAGTCGAAGGGCGAAGCGCATTGCGCCGGATTCACTGATGTCTGGTGGCTTAACCCCCGCCGCCCGATGGTTTCTGGCGGGCCAGCAATTCCATGAAATCCCCCGGCACCGGAAAAACGATGGTGTTGGTTTTGTCGCCAGCAATGCCGGCGAGCGTCTGCAGATAACGCAGCTGCATCGCCTCCGGCTGGCGCGCCAGCATTTGCGCGGCCTGCAGCAGCTTTTCCGAGGCCTGCAGTTCGCCTTCGGCGTGGATCACCTTGGCGCGCCGCTCCCGCTCCGCTTCGGCCTGCCTGGCAATGGCGCGCACCATCGATTCGTCGATGTCGACGTGCTTGATTTCCACATTGGCCACCTTGATCCCCCAGGCATCGGTTTGCGTGTCCAGCACCTGCTGGATGTCCAGGTTGAGCCGCTCGCGCTCGGCCAGCATTTCATCCAGCTCGTGCTTGCCGAGCACCGCCCGCAGCGTTGTCTGCGCGAACTGGCTGGTGGCATTGAGGAAGTTTTCGACCTCGATGATCGCCTTCTGCGGATCGATCACGCGCAAATACACCACCGCGTTGACCTTGACCGAGACGTTGTCGCGCGAAATCACGTCCTGGGTCGGCACATCGAGCACCACCGTGCGCAGATCGACGCGCACCATCTGCTGGATGCCGGGAACCACGATCACCAGGCCCGGCCCCTTGACCTTCCAGAAGCGGCCGAGCATGAACACCACGCCGCGCTCGTATTCGCGCAGGATGCGAAACGATGCGGCAACCAGCGCGACAATCACCAATGTGATGCCGCCGAACCCGAACTCGAACATGATTACTCTCCTTAAAAGCTATAAAAAGCAGTTGAACCGCAAAGGACGCAAGGGACGCGAAGGAATTCAAAGACTTAAACAACTTAATCTGTTTACCCGATGGGTAATGCATTACAATTCATTAACCCATTGTTTCGCCTAGAGGCGCCTACTTTTGGTACCTTGCGAACCTTCGCGTCCTTTGCGGTGAAATGCCGTTTTCAGGTTTATTCAACCGCCTCGACCCGGAGCACCAGGCCGTCGCGGGCCAGAACACGGACTTTCTGCCCGCGCTGCAAGGGGGATGGTGTTTGCACGCGCCAGTTCTCGCCGTGCACCCGCGCCCATCCCTCAGTTTCGGCATCCTCCAGCATCTCGCCGACGCTGCCGACCAGCTCCTCGTCGCCGCTTACCACCCGGCGCCGCCGTGCCTTGAGCGTCATGCCGCCGACCAGCCCGAGCAGGAGCGCGCTCACCACGGCGATGGCGACGATCAGTTCGAGCGGAATACCGAAGCCCGGCAGTTCGGTGTCGATCAGGATCACCCCGCCAACCACGAAAGCGACAATGCCGCCGATGCCGAGCACGCCGAAGCCGGGAAAAAACGCCTCGGCGAACATGAACGAAATGCCCAGCAGGATCAGCGCCAGTCCGGCGTAGTTCACCGGCAACAGTTGCAGGGCATACAGCGCCAGCAGCAGGCAGATCCCGCCGAGCACTCCGGCCACGCCGAAACCGGGCGAGGTGAACTCGAAGAACAGCCCGTAGACGCCGATCATCATCAGGATCAGCGCGATGCCGGGGTCGGTGATCACCGCCAGCAGCCTGGCGCGCCAGTCCGGCTCGTAGACGAGCAGCGGCGCGTCCGCGGTTGACAGCAGGACTTCCCGGTCGAGCGTGTTCACCTTTCTGCCGTCGAGTTGCTGCAACAGCTGCGGCAGATCGGCGGCGACGTAATCGATCACCTTGAGCTTCAGCGCATCCTCGGCCGACAGGCTGACCGCCTCGCGCACCGCCTGCTCCGCCCATTCCGCGTTGCGGCCGCGCATTTGTGCCAGGCTGCGGATATAGGCGGCGGCATCGCTGACCTGCTTCCGGCTCATGTCCTGTCTGGAGGTGCCGACCGGAGCCTGGGCGTCATCGGGCTTCGCTTCGTCCCCGGCTGGCCTTGGCGCGGGCTTCCCAGGCTCGGGAAAATCGGGCGGGCCGATCTGCACCGGGGTGGCGGCCCCCAGGTTGGTGCCCGGCGCCATCGCGGCGACGTGGCTGGCGTAGAGGATGTAGGTGCCGGCGCTGGCGGCGCGCGCGCCGCTCGGCGCAACATAGGCCGCCACCGGCACGGGCGAGCCGAGGATCGCCTTGATGATCTTCCGCATCGAGGGATCAAGGCCGCCCGGCGTGTCCATCTGCAGCACCGCCAGTTGCGCCTTGTGCCCGTCAGCATGCGCCAGGCCGCGCACGACGTAGTCCTCTGTCGCGGGGCCGATCGCCCCTTCGATCTTCAGCATCACCACCGGCGGCGAAGCTGCCATCAGCCAGCCAGGAGCAAGAAGCAGCAGCGCCAGCACCAAACCAAATGCGGCTTCGCGGGTTCGCATTGTCATATTCTGGTGGCCCTCGCTGTTATGGGCAATACGATGCCGGAAATTGCCCTTCGCCTGCTTTCAATATAATTCATATTCACGGTTGATGTTTGGCTCAGGCCTCAGGGTCGAGGAGCGTTGCACCTTGCGGGGCGTATCGTTGCGGGTGGCGGGATATTCCGGGGACACTGGAGGGGGGTAACCCGGTGCCCGAGAAACAAAGGCCGCTTTCTCAGCCTAAGCTATTGAATTTATGGGGTTGACGATGGGGCTCGAACCCACGATAACCGGAATCACAATCCGAAATTCTAGTGTAGTGCTGCACTCTTGATGGAACTTAAAATAGGCGGGAAACCCAGCATAGATACTGGGTTTCATATGATTCTATTAGCGTGCAACACTACACTAGCTTCATATATAACAAGCATTAACCAGCTATACAGCTGGACATAGAACGCCAAATAGTGATTTTTGGCACAAATCTGGCACAGTGCGGGGCGAAAATGGTGACAATCAGGAAAAAAGGCGAGTATCACAACATGTCATGGAGCGACACCGCCAGGGTATGGGACACCGCCAGGGTATGGCAATTCCGGAATTATATATAGCAACTGCACAAAGATAAAAAATGAAATAATAGTTTCTGTTTTTTTAAAAAACGACTATTATTATTTCATGCCAAGAAAACCAAGTATCGTTGCATCCGTCCCCAGACCCGTTGAGCGGGCCATTAAGCAATTAGGGGAGCATCTTCATATTGCGCGAAAGCGGCGCAAGGAGAGCCTTGTGTCGTTTTCCGCCAGGATGATGGTGTCCGTGCCGACGTTGCGAAAAATGGAGGCCGGCGATCCGTCCGTCAGTATCGTGGTTTACGCCGCCGCGCTGTGGCTGATCGGGCGGGAGCGTTTCCTCGGGGAGATTGCAAATCCCCAAGTCGATGCCGATGCGTTGCTGCTGGAGATTCGCGGACTGTCAAAAGGTGGTGGACGATGATTGGCCGGACGCTGTATGTTTGGATTTATCTCCTGGGCGCTGCAGAGCCGAGTCCCTGTGGAATTTTGTCGCTTCTGCCCGGCAACCGCAGGGTGTCGTTTCGGTATCTGGATGATTACCTGGCGTTGCCGGGGGCGTTTCCCTTGTCGCCCGATCTCCCCATGCACAAAGGCGAATTCATGCCGCCCGATGGGGAGAGCCTGTACCCCGTGTTCGATGATGCCGGCCCGGACAAATGGGGCCGGATGGTGATCGAGCGAGAGGAGAATCCGCCTCGCCGTTCTGAGATCGACTATCTCTGGTATTCGGGGGAGGATCGTGTCGGGGCACTGGGCTTTTCCAGCTCTCAAGGACATTATCAGCCGCTTGCCAAGTCGCATGCCTTCCACACCGACCAGCTTGCGGATTTATTGGAAGCGGCGCATTGTCTGGAAGCCAATCTACCGCTGGAAGAAAGATTCAGGCGGCTACTGAAACAAGGTACCAGCCTGGGTGGGATACGTCCTAAAACCATCCTGGAGGACGGAGGGAAAGCCTGGATTGCGAAGTTTCCCTCGATTATGGATACCTTCGGGGTTTGCGCGATGGAACATGCCTCGCTGTCGCTTGCCGGAAAGTGCGGCATTGCTATCCCTGCGTCGCGCCTGGTTCCTGTCGGCAAGAGGTACGTGATGCTGGTGGAGCGGTTCGACCGCCTTCCCGACGGAGGCAGAATCCCTTATCTGAGTGCCAGGAGCATGCTGATCGCGGAAGGTTACGCGAAGGATGAGTTTTCCTATCCTTCTCTTGCGGAGATTGTCCGCAAGCACGCCAATGATACAGGGCGGGACTGCCTGCAGCTTTTCCGGCGCATGGTATTCAACATCCTGCTGGACAATACAGACGATCACGAGAAAAATCATGGTTTCCTGTTTGACGGCGCCCACTGGAACCTGGCTCCTGCCTTCGATGTATCTCCTCAGTTGCAGGGGCTCGGGTATCAGCAGCTGGGGGTGGGGGAGAACGGTATGGAGTCCTCCATTGAGAATGCCATGTCAGACTGCGCAAGATTTGGCCTTTCGGAAGCGGCGGCTCAACGGGAAATTGACCTTATCGCTGAAACGCTATCGCTATGGCCAAGGATATTCGCGGAGGAAGGCGTGCCACCACAGGACATTGAATCCGCAGTGCGGTTTGTGATGCGCAGGGATCTATGGGCGATGGAAAAAACTGTACTTCGCCCCTGACAGCCCAGCCGCATAAGGGCTTTATGCAGTTGCTGCATAATTACGGCCAATCTGGCATTGATGGGGCTCTAGCCTCAGTTCTTGCGAAAATGGTTTAGCTAAACCAAACAAATTTATTGTGCCTGCTTCCACAATCATTCAACTGCTTGCACCAATCAAGAACCTTGGCGTATTCAAGGATTGTAGGGTTGCCGACGCACCACAGTTCCTTCAGTACAACCTGATCTACGGTTTCAATGGTTCAGGCAAGACGGCCCTGTCCAGAGTGTCTTCGCAAGCCTTGAGTCTGGCGTACCTAGGCCGGAGCTTCCCGAGGGCGGGACATTTGCCCATCACCAGCATAACACCGCATTCTCTCGCTCAACTTTTGGGGAACCCTTGGCACAATTATGGCACACCGAGTGCGCCAAATAGTGGCGGATAGTGTTAGATAGGGACGGGTGGTGACAAATAAAAAAACCGCCCAAGTGGCGGTTTTTTTAAAGAATTTTGTTGGGGTGGCTGATGGGGCTCGAACCCACGACAACCGGAATCACAATCCGGGACTCTACCAACTGAGCTACAGCCACCATTAAAACTTGCATTTCCTGCCAGTGCATGTTGCCAAGGCATTTATGGCCTGCCCGACAGGAATCGAACCTGTAACCCCCAGCTTAGAAGGCTGGTGCTCTATCCGGTTGAGCTACGGGCAGATTGTCGGACAAATCCTGGTCGGGGTGGAGAGATTCGAACTCCCGACATCCTGGTCCCAAACCAGGCGCGCTACCAGGCTACGCTACACCCCGAAGAGCTGCGAATTCTACTTTGCCTGGGCAAAAAGGTCAATTGCAATTCTATTTCCGGCTTTTGTGGGATCTAACCCGCGCAGCATGATAGTTGCTTCACATCCCTGGTGAAGGTCTGGGCGCAGAGTTTCAAGCCTTCCACCATGGTGAGGTAAGGGAACATCTGTCCTGCCAGTTCGGCCACGGTCATGCGGTTGCGGATGGCCAGCGCCGCCGACTGGATGATTTCGCCCCCTTCGGCCGCCAGCACCTGCGCGCCGAGCAGATGGCCGGAGCCTTTTTCCGCCACCAGCTTGATGAAGCCGCGCGTGTCGAAGTTGGCCAATGCCCGCGGCACATTGTCCAGCGTGAGGGTGCGGCTGTCGGTTTCTATCCCTTGCGCCTGGGCCTGAGCTTCGGTCAGTCCCACACTGGCGACCTGCGGATCGGTGAACACCACGGCGGGCACCACCGACAAATCCAGGGCCGCGTCGCCCCCCGTCATATTGATCGCCGCGCGAGTGCCGGCGGCGGCGGCCACGTACACGAATTGCGGCGCATCGGTGCAATCCCCCGCGGCGTAGATGTGGGGTGCGCTGGTGCGCAGATGGTCGTCCACGATCACGGCGCCGCTCGGGTCGGTCTCGATTCCGGCCCTGGCCAGGTCGAGGCCTGCGGTGTTCGGCCTGCGCCCGGTGGCGACCAGCAGCCGGTCGCCGCTGACGAATTCGGTGCCGGTATCAAGCTGAAATCGTTTCCCGTCGAAGCTAACCCCTTTCACGCCGGTATCGGTCAGGATGCGCATGCCTTCGCCTTCCAGCGCAGTATTCAATCCTTCTCCCAGGGTATGGTCTTCCTTCGAGAGCAGCCGTCCGCGCGTGATCAGGGTCACTTCTGCGCCCAGCCGCCGGTAGGCCTGCGCCAGTTCCAGGGCGACGACGGAGCCGCCGTAGACGACGAGATGCGCCGGGATTTCGTCGGCGGCCAGCGCCTCGGTGGAGGTCCAGTAAGGCGTATCCTTCAGCCCCGGCGTATCGGGAATGCGCGGCGAGCGTCCGGTGGCGATCAGGATGCGGTCAGTCGCCAATGTTTTTTCGCCGCCGCCGGCCTGTTTGACGATCAGGGTATGGGCATCCTGGAAGCGCGCAAAGCCGCGCACCAGGCTGATGCGCGGGTTGGCCGCCAGTATGCTTTCATACTTGGCATGGCGGAGCTCTTCCACGCGTGCCTGCTGTTGCGCCAGCAGTGCCTTGCGGTCTACCCGCGCCGGGTGCTTGCCGAGGCCGGCGAAGGGGTGATCGGATTGCAAGTGCGCGACATGCGCCGCGCGGATGAAAATCTTGGAGGGCACGCAGCCCACGTTGACGCAGGTGCCGCCGGTGGTGCCTGCCTCGATCACGGTCACTTCCGCGCCTTCCTCGGCGGCGCGGATGGCGGCGGCGAAGGCGGCCGACCCGGTGCCGATGATGGCGACCCGGATCCCGGCGGCGGATTCCGCACCGTAGCCTTGCGCTCTCACCGCTTCGAGCAAAGCCGAGACGGGAAGGTCGGTGGAAGTTTCCACGCGGGCTGTGCTTTCCTTGTGGGAGACTTCTGCCTTGACGACCCCGTTGACGCCCATGATGGCCTTCTCCACCGCGGCGGAGCAATGGTCGCAGGTCATCCCGGTGACACGCAGGGAATAAACCTTCATTTTGCTTTCGCTCCTTTTACTTCGGCAAGGTAGCCGGCTTCAAAGGTGGCATCCAGCAGCTTGTTGACGCTGGTTTTGGCGTCATCATAGGTGACCACAGCTTCTTTTTTCTCCAGCGAGGCGGTGGCCCTGGTGACGCCGGGCACTTTTTCCAGGGCCTTCTTCACGGTGATCGGGCACACCGCGCAATACATGCCGGGAACGGAGAGCGTCGCGGTCTGCATGGCGGCGAGCGCGGCGTCGGCCCACGTAATGGTAAAGGCAAGAATCAGGGGTGTGGCAAACTTCAGTTTTTTCATGACAAGACTCCTTGGTTAATCTTAAAAACCTCTTTTCCAACGCAAAGACGCAAAGAACGCAAAGTTAAAACAATGGGTTGCCTGGGTTTACTGGCTCACCCATCGGGTGCTGGCGGTTTGAGAGGTAACTACTTGTTCTTTGCGCCCTTTGCGCCTTTGCGTTGAGGAATTTAGGTTAATAGAACAGCGGGGCGATATAGGGGAAAGAGACGGCCAGAGCGATCAGGATGGCGACGACCCAGAACAGCATCCGGTAAATCCGGTTGGTCTGCGGCAGGGCGCACAGGGAGCCTGGCGTGCAGGCCTCGGCCGCCGGGGCGCGGTAGATCTTTTTCCAGGCGAGGAACAGGAAGATGACCGCAGCGCCGAGGAAATAGGGGCGGAACGGCTCCAGCATGGAAAGATGGGCGACCCAGGCCCCGCCGATGCCGAGCATCACCAGCACCAGCGGCCCGATGCAACACAGGGAAGCAGCGATGGCGGCGAGCACGCCGCCCACCAGCGGCCAGCGGACGACTTTTTCCTGGGACATGATGATGCTCCTTGCAGTTTGATCTTGCGCAAGCATAAACTCCGTACTAGAGTACGGAGTCAAGATATTTTTTGAATGAGAGTCATGATGAAAGACCAGGAGCTGACGATAGGAACGATCGCCAGGCAGGCCGGCGTCAATGTGGAAACCATCCGCTTCTACCAGCGGCGCGGGCTTTTGCCGGAGCCGCCAAAACCGCTCGGCAGCGTGCGCCGCTACAGCCAGGGGGATGTCGCCCGGGTGCGCTTCATCAAGTCAGCCCAGCGTCTCGGTTTCACCCTGGATGAAATCGGTCTGTTGCTGAGGCTGGACGACGGAACCCATTGCGCCGTGGCGCGTGAAATTGCCGAGCACAAGCTCGCGGACGTGCGTGCCAAGCTGGAAGATCTGCGGCGGATAGAGGCTGCCTTGCAGGGGTTGGTGGAGGCCTGCCAGGCGCAGGAAAGCAAGGTTTTCTGCCCGCTGATCGCCTCTTTGCGTATCTGCTGATACCCTCGACAACGTTCCTCGCGCGCCTGCCAACTTTGACACGCGCGGTTTTATCAAGCTGACGGCGGAAAAAGACGCCCTTGTACGTGTCTGCGCGGGCTTAGTTAAGTATTACCACGCGGCTTTTGATCCATATTCTCTATGATCGGGCAGCCGTCCTTAGCGCCCCGGCACAGGTTGAGCAGCAATTGCAGCTCGTTTCGCAGCAACGCGAGTTCCTTGAGGCGTGCATCGACTTCTTCCAGCTTGGCGGCGGTGAGCGTGCGCACATGCTCGCGGGCGCGTTGCGGATTTTCGCGCATGGTGAGCAGCATGGAGATTTCAGCCAGGCTGAACCCCATTTTCTGTGCCCGTTGGATGAATCGCAGGCGGGAGATGTCGCGCTCGCAATAAGCGCGGATTCCCGATTCGTTCCGCCCCACGCGAGGCAGCAACCCGATTTTTTCATAGTAGCGCAGCGTGTCGACGCTCAGCCCCAGCGTCCGGGCGATGTCGCCGATACGCAGCCTGTTGTTATTCTTGTCCATCTTGTCCCGTCACCGATTCAGTCTTAATACCGGATGATAAAGAAGTATTCATTAAGCAGGTACAGCCCCGTCAAAATCAACGTAATCCCGGCGGCCACCTCGAACGCCTTCTGATGGCGGGACAGCATCTTCAGCGATTCGAGCCAGCCCATGCCCCAGGCGCCCAGCGCGATTGGGATCGAGCGCCCCAGCGCGAAGGCGAGCAGCAGGGCGAAGCCGAACGGGACCGAGCCAATGGCCGCAGCGGCGGCGAGGGTCACCATCAGCGCCGGCGTGCAGAACGGGCAGACGGCCACCGAAAACGGGATGCCCAGGAGGAACGCGCCCCAGGCGCCCGCGACCTTGCGGCCGCGCAGGCTGATCCACGGCAGCCGGAGCTTCAGCCAGCCAGGCCAGAGCAAGCCCAGCACGATGAGCAGCGGCCCAAGGAAGAGCCCCCATTGCCGCCCCATGATGGTCTTGACCCATTCGCCGCCCAGGGCTGCCGCGACCCCCAGCGTCACGTGGGTGAAAATCATGCCGGCGATGAAAGCGCTACCCAGCGCGAGCGCACGTTTCTCTTCGTGGGCCTTCGTCACATACGCGAGCACTACCGGGATGGAGGCCAACGCAACCGGGTTGAAGCTGAACACGAAGCCGGTCAGGAACGCGAGACCGATGCCGAGGAGGCTGGCCTTTTGCAAGGTCGCACTGAGGGCGTCGACACCGAGGTCGAAGGCGGGAACCAAGAGATACAGGGCGAACCCGTAAAGCAACGCTGCGGTCAGGAACGGGCTGCCCTTGGCTGCGCGATTGAGGAGTTCCCGTCCCTCCGCGTGTATGCCCTTGAGCGCCGCGAACGCCATGGGCAGGGTGAAGAACCCGGCGAACAGCAGGCCCGCAGCCGCAGCGAAGCGAAGGGAATCCACCGTCACGGCAAGTCCCGCCACCACCGCGAAAAGTGGGATCGTGCAGGCCGGCAGGGTCAGCCCGATCTGAATGGCCTGGGGAAGCCGGCCGCCCCCCGGCAGCAGCCGGTGGAACGCGAGATGCGGCACGGGGATGTAGGTGAAGCGGGAGGCGAGGTACAGCGTGGCCATCACGGACAGGATCAGGCTGGGTACGTAAGGTCCCCAGGCGGGCGGCTCCGTGGCCCACACCAGCAGCGTCAGCAGCCCAACTGCCAAGATGCTGCGGGCGATCCATACAGCGAGCAGGCTCCGGCAGCAACCGGTCCGTCCCTGGCCGTGGGCGCGCACGGTGAACAGGGTATGGGTTGCGATGGTGCACGGCTCGAAAAAGGCGAGCGCCCCGAGCAGGGCCGAGGCCGCGAGCAGCAGCGCGTTCATGCCCGCGCCGCCTGGCTGCTTTCAGGCAGCCGCTTCTCCAGAGCCTCGCGCAACTTCCCGGCAGAAGGCAGGCCGGAAAAGACCAGCTCGCCGCCGATGGCGATGGCCGGGGTGGAGAGCACGCCGAGCGTGACCGCGTAATCCAGTTCTTCCAGCACATTGACCTCGCGCCATTCGATGCCGCCCAACTCTTGGACGAGCTTGCGCAGAACCTCCTTGGCGTGGCCGCATTTGCCGCAGCCGGGCGAGGAAAACACTTCTACTTTAAGCATTTGCATCTCCTTGTACTTAGACCACAAATCCAATCATCCTAAAAAAAGCATTTGAACCGCAAAGGCGCCGACCCTCTCTCCAACTCTCCCCCAAAGGGGGAGAGGGCGATTGCTTCCCCTCCCGCAAGCGGGAGGGGATTGAGGGGAGGGCTGAACGCAAAGGAAAAACAATGTGCTATCGGAATCTGCCCAGTCACCGGATAGGTGAATACCAGATGAATTTTATGTCCTTGTTTTGCGAGTTGGGCGATAAAGCCGCCCATCCCTGCGAACCCCGTTTCTTTGCGCCTTCGCGTCTTTGCGGTTAATGAACTGCGGTTTTTAGGATCATCCCTTCATCTTCTCGATGAACGCGGCGGGCGGCAGCCCCCCGAAAAACCGCTTTAACGGCCTGCCGTTCCGATCCAGCACGATCACGGTTGGTGTTGCGAAAACCCCTAATTTCCCCGCGAGTCCACTCTCGGTTGTTTTCTCGCCATTAGGCCCCACGATGGGGAGCGAGCCGCGCAGATTGAGGCGAACCAGCTCGTAGTGTCCCTGCAGGAAGGACTGCACCGCTTTGTCCCGCAGGGTCTTTTCTTCGAGCGCGCGACAACCGGGGCAGCCCTCCATGCTGAAAACCAGCACCAGAACCTTGCCTGACTTGTCGGCATCTGCCAGATCGGCGTGCAGATCCCCGAAAGAGTCCTTGAACACCGTGCCGGCACTGACAAGAGAAGCCGCCAATAGCAGCATGAGCATCAACAACAAAATCGATCGCAGTCCGTGCATTCCTCATCTCCCATACAAATGTGAAGTTTTCGAAAATATCCCCTGTGGCAGGGGCAACATTTGGTTCACATCCTAAAGCCTGGAGTTGACTCCAAGTCAAGGGGTTTGTATCCGCCATGTAATAAAGCCGGAGTCCAGAATATTGCCGCGACTCTCTGGCAGTTGCCTCCACCACCATCGATGTGCCACGCACCTTGTAAATATTCGATATGGAGAATATGATTAAAAAATGCTTCAGGACCAGAATTTTTTCGATACCCTCTCCGACGAAACCCGGCGCCGCTTGCTGGCGCTCCTTTTCAGGCAAGGAGAATTGTGCGTGTGCGAGTTGCAGTATGCCGTAGATATGCCGCAGCCGAAGATTTCCCGCCATTTAGCCGTCATGCGCGAGGCGGAAGTGCTGGCGGTGCGGCGGGAAGGAACCTGGATCTATTACCGCCTTCATCCCGGACTTCCATTGTGGGCTTACCGGATCGTCGAGGCCATGACGCAGAGCATAAGCCAGTCTCATCTGTTTGACCGGGATGCCGCCCGCCTGGAAGAAATGGCCAACCGTCCGGCACGCTGCTCCGCCTAAAAAAATTTCCCCTATATATTCGATTGAGGTAATATATGCGGCGACATATAAATCAAACGGCGAAGAAACTGAAGATAGGGAGACAAAAATGCATTATCCGGTTCGGGTGCTGTTTCTGTGTACGGGCAACTCCGCGCGCTCGCAAATGGCGGAGGGATTTCTGCGCAGCATGGGCGGGAACGATTTCAATAGTCACAGCGCGGGAACGCATCCATCCCAGCTTCAACCGCTGGCGACCAAAGTCATGGGCGAGGCCGGCATCGATATTTCCGCCCACCGCAGCAAGAGTTTGCAGGAATTTATTGGCCAGGAGTTTGACTACATCATCACGGTATGCGACAAGGCGCGCGACAACTGTCCGACCTTCCCCGGCGACAACGAGCGCATCCACTGGAGTTTCGAGGATCCGGTTCATGCCGAAGGCGACGAGGAAGCAAGGCTGGCGGTGTTCCGCCGCATCCGCAACGAGATCCGCAATCGCATCGGCATCTGGGTGCCCGCCATCCGCAAAAAAATCGCCGATCTTAAACGAACCGGGACGGAGCGCTAGGGCATGACCGCACAATGTGAAGTCGCCGCCAAAACTTCTGCCGGTGCCGAGATGGGTTTTTTCGAGCGCTGGCTCACCCTGTGGGTGTTCCTCTGCATCGCGGTCGGCATCGCGCTCGGGCAATGGCTGCCGGGCGTGTTCCATGTCCTCGGCTCGTGGGAAGTGGCCAGGGTGAACCTGCCGGTGGGGGCCTTGATCTGGGTGATGATCATCCCGATGCTGCTGAAGATCGATTTCGGCGTCCTGCACGAAGTGCGCGCCCATGTACGGGGCATCGGCGTTACCCTGTTCATCAACTGGGCGGTCAAGCCTTTTTCCATGGCCTTGCTGGGGTGGATATTCGTGCGCCATGTGTTCGCGCCTTATCTGCCTGCCGAGCAACTCGACAGCTACGTGGCCGGTTTGATCCTGCTCGCCGCTGCGCCCTGCACCGCGATGGTGTTCGTGTGGAGCCACCTGACCAAGGGCGATCCGCTGTTCACCCTGTCCCAGGTGGCGTTGAACGATGTCATCATGATCTTCGCCTTCGCACCGCTGGTCGCCTTGCTGCTGGGTTTGTCGGCGATCACCGTGCCGTGGGACACCCTGCTGATCTCGGTGGCCATGTACATCATCATTCCGGTGGTCATCGCCCAAGCCTGGCGGCGTCGGGCGCTGTCCCGGGAACATGGAGTGGCGGTGCTGGCGGGCATCATCAAGCGCTTGCACCCGTGGTCTCTGATTGCTCTGCTGGCCACGCTGGTACTGTTGTTCGCCTTCCAGGGCGAGGCGATCTTGAAGCAGCCATGGGTGATCCTGATGCTGGCGGTGCCGATCCTGATCCAGGTGTTTTTCAACTCCAGCCTTGCCTACCTGCTCAACCGCCGCCTCGGCGTCGCCCACTGCGTGGCGGGGCCATCGGCCCTGATCGGCGCAAGTAATTTCTTCGAGCTGGCGGTGGCTGCGGCGATCAGCCTGTTCGGTTTCGAATCCGGCGCTGCGCTGGCGACGGTGGTGGGCGTACTGATCGAGGTGCCGGTGATGCTGGCGGTGGTGAAAGTGGTCAACAGCAGCAAGGACTGGTACGAAAAAGGAGCGCAACCATGATGCTCCAGTCGGTTTTGACCTGCCCCCAGTGCGGTTTCAGCAAGGAAGAAATCATGCCCACCGATGCTTGCCAGTGGTTCTACGAATGCAAGGGGTGCGGCACGCTGCTGAAACCCAAAGCCGGCGACTGCTGCGTGTTCTGTTCCTATGGCACGGTGAAGTGCCCGCCGGTGCAGGAAGGCGGGCATGCTTGCTGCGAAGGAAACAAAGCATGAATACCCCGCCTGAAACCGCAACTATTCCCCGCCGCGCCCCTTGGGGTTGGGTCGCTCTGGCAACTATCCTGTGGGTGGCCGCCTACGCCAATCTGACACGGTTCGCTGACGCGCTGCTCGCTCTCACCGGGCTTTCCCCGCAAACCCATCTGGGCGGGGCGCTGCATTTTTTCTTTTACGACACGCCCAAGGTGTTGCTGCTCCTCACTGGCATCGTGTTCCTGATGGGCATCGTGCATACCTTCGTCTCCGCCGAACGAACGCGCGCCATGCTCGCCGGCAAGCGGCTGGGTGTGGGCAACGTGATGGCGGCCTCGCTCGGCATCGTCACCCCGTTTTGCTCCTGTTCCGCGGTACCGCTGTTCATCGGCTTTTTGTCCGCCGGGGTGCCGCTGGGCGTGACGTTTTCATTCCTGATTTCCGCGCCCATGGTCAACGAAGTGGCGCTGGCGCTGCTGTTCGGGCTGTTCGGCTGGAAGGTGGCGGCGCTCTACCTTGGTTTGGGGCTGCTGGTGGCGATTGTCGCTGGACTGGTGATCGGCGAGCTCAAGATGGAACATCACCTGGAGGACTGGGTGCGCGCCATTCACGTCGGCAAAGTGGCTGACGTGGTGCTGGAGCGCCCTTCATGGGCGGAACGCATCGACGCCGGCGTGGCGCACATCAAGGAGATCGTCGGCAAGGTGTGGCCCTACATTCTGGGCGGCATCGCCTTGGGCGCTGGCATACACGGCTATGTGCCGGAGGATTTCATGGCCGGCATCATGGGCAAGGATGCGCCCTGGTGGTCGGTCCCCGCCGCCGTTGCCATCGGCGTGCCGATGTACACCAACGCCGCCGGCATCATCCCCATTGTCGAGGCGCTCTTGGGCAAGGGCGCGGCGCTGGGTACCGTGCTCGCCTTCATGATGGCAGTCATCGCCCTGTCTGCGCCGGAAATGATCATCCTGCGCAAGGTTTTGAAGCCCCGGCTAATTGCCACTTTTGCCGGCGTGGTCGCGGTCGGCATCATGCTGGTAGGCTATATTTTCAACGCGGTTCTGTAATCCAAAGGAGTTCTCCCATGACTGATTCTGCCTTGCATCCCTCCATCGTGGCGCTGGTGTCGCTCGCCGCCAATATCGCTGCTAATCATCCCAAACAGGGACTGTGCCAGGTGGACAAGCTGAAACAGTACGGCGTGGCGCAGGCGCAGATCGATGCCGTGGTCGAAATCGCGCGCCACATCCGCGACGAGGCGGCGCAAAGCCTGGATGCCAGCTTCGACGAAGCGCGCAGGAAAGCGCATGCCACCTCCATGCTGGCTTCGATAGCGGTGGGCGAGGCGGGCGCCTGCTGTACGCCGACGGCAAGTGGGAAATCGTGTTGTTAAGCTGGACCAATCCATGACGCCAATGACTGATTTCTGGCAAGAGCATCGTTCCCGCTTGCGCGGCTATATCGCCAAACGGGTGCGCGAGAGCGATGCCGTGGATGACATTCTCCAGGAGGTATTCCTCAAAGTGAACGCCAGCCTGCATAGCGTGAAATCTCATGGCAGCATCTCCGCCTGGCTATACCGTATTGCGGCCAACACCATTGCCGACCATTACCGGGCGCAAAAACCCTGGGAAGAGCTGCCTGATGAAGTGGCGGCACCCGAGCCAGAACGGGACTATATCGCCGAACTGGCAACATGCCTTCAGCCGCTCATTGCGGACTTGCCGGAGACCTACCGTACAGCCCTGGTACTGTCGGAGATCGAAGGTTTGCCGCAGAGGGAGGTGGCCGAGCAGTTGAATATTTCCCTTTCCGGGGCAAAGTCCCGAGTGCAGCGTGGCAGGGAAAAGTTGCGCCAGCGTTTACTCGACTGTTGCGACATAGAAACCGGGCAAGGCGGTATCGTCGGCTATGAGCCTCGCGACAGGAAATGCGATGCAAGTTGCGGCTAACGACTGACGATCATTGAATATGGGCAATTCTGAAGGGCCTTTAACGGTGGCGCACTGCGCAACCCAAGGAATGCGCGTGCGGGATACGCATCGGGAGAATAGCCAGTGACTAAGGAAACCGAAGTAAGGCTTGGCCGTTTTGAAAAGCACATCTATGTCTGGATTGCGCTGTGTGCGGTAGCAGGGTTGCTCTTGGGGAACATCTTCCCGTCATTTGTAGGCCAGCTCAACGCCCTCAATGTGGGCGGCGTCTCCATTCCGATTGCCGTCCTCATGTTCTTCCTGATGTATCCCACAATGGCAAAGGTCAAACTGGAAGAACTGTCACATGCAGTCAGGAATGTAGGGCCCACACTCACCACCCTGGTGGCCAACTGGATCATTGCGCCGCCTTTGATGGTGCTTTTGGCTACGCTCTTCCTGCCAAACCCGGACTTTCGGGCCGGGGCGATCCTGCTGGGTATCTCACCTTGTACCGGGATGGTCCTGTTCTGGATCGCTTTCGCACAAGGCAACGTGATTCAGGGTGTTGTGGTAACAGCCATCAACGCCGTATCCACGCTGTTGCTTTATGCGCCGCTGGCGGCATTCTATTTGGGTGTAGGGGGCGTGCCCGTCCCCTTCTCGCTGGTGATCCTCAGTGTCCTGTTGTTCGTTGGCCTGCCTTTGCTGACCGGGCAAGTTTCCAGGTATTTCTTAACCCGACACAAGGGCGAACAGTGGTTCACGGAGCGCTTTCTGCCTGTGATGGACAGGGTGGCAATCGTCGCCTTCCTGGGAATGCTGGTGTTGCTCTTTTCCTCGGAAGGCCAAGTGATCCTTCAGCAGCCGCTCACTGTCGCCTTGATTGCCGTCCCTGTCTTGTTGCACTTCGTGATTATGCTGGCAGGCACGTATCTCGTCGGCTGGGTACTCCGCTACCGCTACGAGGACGCATCAATGGCTGCGCTGATTGGTTCCAGCACACAATTTGAAGTGGCCGTCGGCACGGCAATCGTTGTCTTTGGTCTTGGTTCAGGCGCAGCGTTGGCGACCGTTATCGGGCCGCTGATCGAAGTGCCGGTGATGGTTACAGCCACCAAGCTGCTCAAGCGCACTCGGTCAATCTTTGCAGGTAAAGCAGCCGCCTAATGCGAACGATGGCCGCCTACAAGCCAAATAAACTTGCGTCTTTTTTGCAGAATTTCCGTCTATATGGGTACGACGCAGCAAGCGTTGCAACCTTCAACGACAGGAGAGAATCTATGAATACCTTGAATCACGACGAAATCCGCCAGACAGTGCGCGAAACCTATGGTGCAGTGGCCCGTGCCGAATCCGGTTGCGGCTGCGGCCCGGCGAGCTGCACGCCAACCGAATTGCCGGCTGCCGACATTTTGTCGCGTGGCATTGGTTACAGCGAAGATGAAGTCAGTGCGGTGCCGGAGGGGGCCAATCTGGGCCTGGGCTGCGGCAACCCGCAGGCCATCGCCGCGCTGAAACCCGGCGAGACGGTGCTCGACCTGGGCAGCGGGGCGGGTTTCGATTGCTTCCTCGCGGCGCGTCAGGTGGGCGAGTCCGGCCATGTGATCGGCGTGGACATGACACCGGACATGGTTTCCAAGGCGCGCGCCAACGCGGCCAAGGGCGGATATGCCAACACTGAATTCCGCTTCGGCGAGATCGAGCATTTGCCGGTGGCCGATGCCACGGTGGACGTGATTATTTCCAACTGCGTGATCAACCTCTCGCCGAACAAGGGGCAGGTGTTCCGCGATGCTTTCCGGGTGTTGAAGCGCGGCGGCCGTCTGGCGATTTCAGATATCGTCACCACCGCGCCGCTGCCGGAAGAAGCGCGGCGCGACCTGGCCCTGTACACTGGCTGCATCGCCGGCGCGGCGGCAGCGGAGGAAATCGAACAGATGCTGGCGGCGGCTGGTTTTACCGATATCCGCATTGAAGCCAAGGATGCCAGCCGCGAATTCATACGGCAGTGGGCGCCGGGGCGAGGAGTGGAAGACTATGTCTGCTCGGCCAGCATCGAGGCGATCAAGCCTTAAAACAATTTTGGGTCTTCGTGAAAGAGTGTGGGTAAATTTCATGTTTTTTAGAGCCTCGGGAGCATAGACGTGAGTATTTTTAGTCGCAGATATTCTTCATCGCGCAGACCATACGCACGGCGTTGGATGACTCGTATCTTGTTGTTGAGTCCCTCAACGAAACCGAGTGAAACTTTATTCTCTGGCTTGCAATAAGCAGCAATTCCATCCCAATGACGCTCGATCATCGCAGCAAATTTCTCATACGGTTTCAACCGTTGCCACTTCAGGCTGGCTTTCCAGTTCTCGAAGAAACGCCGTGCCCACGCTTCGCTTTTGTAGTCCCACAACTGCCCGAACGATTCTTTCAGCAGGTACGCCGTGTTCAGCCGTTTGTTCGCTGCCAGCAAAGCCTTCAAAGAACGTCTGCCATCCAGTGTCAGATTCTCGTGGTTGGAAAGCAGCACATATTTCTGCCCCTTGATGTAGCGTCTATCCTTACCCTGAAGGCGTGCGTATTCCATCTTTCTGACCTTGTCCAAGGCGTCTCCGAGATGCTTCATGATGTGGAATTTGTCGAACAGGATCGCGGCCTGCGGGGCGCGCTCGGTGGTGACGTTGCGGAAGGGTTTCCACATGTCCATCACTGCAAGACGGATGCCTTTGGACTTCTTCTCTCCCAGCCAGTCATAGAACTGTCGCATGCTGTCCTCCGAGCGGTCCGCGCCGCCAAACCAGATCGGGCGTCGGCGGATCAGGTCGCTGACCACGATGCGATAGGTGCGCCCTTTGCGGATCGAGATTTCGTCGATACCTATCGCTTTGGGTGCTGGGGTTCCGGCGCGGTCCAGTTGGGCGGCCATGTATTGCTTGTCCAGTTCCTTGACCGTTTGCCAATCCAGATTCAGTTCTTCGGCAACGTCCTTGATAGTGCTCGCCCGGCAGCGGCGCCCGACGTACCAGGCAAACTGTTTCGTGTAGAACGGATTGTCGGCAAGAAAGTCGAGTCGTTCCCGTTTCACCTTGCCGCAACATCGACAGAGAATCCGGCGAACCTCGAACTCCAGATAGACCCGCGTGTTGCCGATGGACAAATCGCGGACGCGCCGTGTCGTGCGGTCGTACCAGCCAGAGTGTGCTCGCCCACATCCCTTGCAGACCGTTTTTTTGAGCGCCGCACGAGAGTGATGACGCGCGCCGACGAGTCACCGAAGACGCCGCGCACCTGCTCCAGCGGGCGGAAACCGGCGAACCGGTATGCGTCAAGAAGACGCTTGCGTTTGCGTAGAGTAGCCATCGCGAAATCATGCCAGTTTTTGCAGAGCATGCAAACACTGAAAACCGGCTTCCAACAAGGATTCCCAGCGAATACATGGTCACTTTTACCCACACTCTTTCACGAAGACCCACAATTTTTAACAAGGAGCTGGAAAATGAAGAGCATCAAGGTATTGGGCACCGGCTGTGCCAACTGTAAAACCACCCTCAAGCTGATTGAGGAAGCTGCGCTTGCCAAGGGCGTTGAAGTCAAACTGGAGAAGGTCGAGGATATGGCTGCCATTCTCGGCTATGGCGTGATGTCCACCCCTGGCGTGGTGGTCGACGGCAAGGTGGTGCATGCCGGCGGCGTGCCGGGCAAGAGCGCGGTGGAAGGCTGGCTGGGCAGCGCCGAATCCTGCTGCGGCTGTTGCGGCAAGGAGTGAGCGGCATGACGAA
>JAJYUW010000167.1 GCA_021792335.1 Pseudomonadota bacterium
ATCGTAGAGCGCGTCGTACAAGGGCCGCAGGTAAGGGTCGACCTTCTGCGCCAGATCGCCGGGCAGGAAACCGAGCCGCTCGCCCGCCTCCACCGCCGGGCGCACCAGCACGATGCGCTTGACCAGATCCCGCTCCAGCGCATCCACTGCGCTTGCCACCGCGAGATAGGTCTTGCCGGTACCGGCCGGGCCGATGCCGAAAGTGATATCGTATTCCTGGATCTTGCACAGATACTCGTTCTGGCGCGGGGTGCGACCATGCAGATCGCTCTTGCGCGTCATCAGCACCGGCATGGCGCCGCCTTCCCGGGTCTCGGGGCTGCTGTTGGCGATCTCGATCAGGCCGAGCTGGACATCATCGACGGAAAGATGGGTACGGGCGCGCTCGTAAAAATGCTTCAAGGCATCCACCGCCAGGCGCGAGGGGTGCAACGCCCCGTGCACGGAAAAATGCTCGCCGCGGCGGGAAATTGTCACCTCAAGAGCGGTTGCTATCTGCTTCAGATTCTCGTCCAGCGCACCGCACAGGTTGGCAAGACGGAGATTGTCCACCGGCGTGAAGGTGATTTCGATGGGTTGAGATTTCAAGGGTCAGGCCTTATTCGAGCACGACGATCTCGCCGCGCAAAGTATGGGTTGAAACAGCGGTGATGGTGACGTTGACGAACTGCCCGATGAGGCGCGGATTAGCCTTGAAATTGGTCACCCGGTTATTGTCGGTGCGCCCCATCAATTCGCCGCTGTCCTTTCTGGAAACGCCTTCCACCAGGATGCGCTGCACCGAACCGACCATTTTCTGGTTGACGGCCTGTTCCTGCTCATCGATTTTTTTCTGCAACCGGCGCAGCCGCGCCTGCTTCACGTCGACCGGAGTGTCATCGGCCAGTTCCGCCGCCGGCGTGCCGGGGCGCTGACTGTAAATGAAACTGTAACCGGCATCGAAGCCGACATCCTCGATCAGTTTCATGGTGGCCTCGAAATCGGCGTCGGTTTCACCGGGGAAGCCGACGATGAAATCCGAAGAAATCGAAATATCGGGCCGCACCGCACGCAAGCGACGCACCAGGGACTTGTATTCAAGAGCGGTGTAGCCGCGCTTCATCGCCGCCAGCACCCGGTCGGAGCCAGCCTGAACCGGCAGGTGAAGGTCACTGGCGAGCTTGGGCACTTCGGCATAGACATCGATCATACGCTGGGAAAATTCGACCGGATGGGAGGTGGTGAAACGCAGCCGCTCGATACCGGGCACCTCGGCCAGGTAATGCAACAGGTCAGCCAGGTCGGCGGTTTCTCCGCTTACGTCCCCCAGGGGATCGTGCAGGGTGCCGCGGTAAGCGTTGACGTTCTGCCCAAGCAAAGTCACTTCCTTCACGCCCTGCTCGGCGAGTTGCACCACCTCGGCGATGACGTCATCGAACGGGCGTGACACCTCTTCGCCACGCGTATAGGGCACGATGCAGTAGGTACAGTATTTGCTGCAACCCTCCGTCACCGAAACAAATGCGGTCGCGCCTTCCACTTTTGCCGCCGGCAGATGGTCGAATTTTTCGATTTCCGGGAAAGACACATCCACCTGGGGTTTGCCGCTTTTGCGTCGGGCATCGATCATCTGCGGCAGGCGGTGCAGGGTTTGCGGGCCGAACACCAGATCCACATAGGGCGCGCGGCTGACGATGGCACCGCCTTCCTGGCTCGCCACGCAACCGCCGACGGCAATAAGCAGATCGGGATTATGCTGCTTCAGAGACCTCCACCGGCCCAGCTGGTGAAATACCTTCTCCTGCGCCTTTTCCCGCACCGAGCAGGTATTGAGCAGGATGACGTCGGCCTCCTCGGCGTGCAGCGTGATTTCCATGCCCTGAGCGGCATTGAGCACGTCCGCCATCTTCGTCGAGTCGTACTCGTTCATCTGGCAGCCAAAAGTTTTAATGAAAAGCTTTTTTGCCACGCGCAAGACCTAACGGCTCATCCCTGCTTCTTCATCCGGGGTAGGCAGCCACATCCGGATCAGCGCTCCACTTGAATCGAGTTGGTAGAGCACTTTGCCGCTCTGCGGTAACGTGGTGGGAATAATGATGCGGTTGAAGGTATCGTAAATGCGCACGCCAGGTGCCAGCCGGTAAACCTTACCGCCGATATTCACTTCCGGGTAGACGTGTCCGCGGATCTGCCCGACTTGCACATTCTGCGGCAAGATCCTGCCGGCATGGGCGCTTATCGCGAACAACAAGAGAGCGAGGCAAAAAAGTTTTTTCAGCATACATGTACGGTAGCACACAACTTGAAGTACCGCCAAAACAGGCTTTGCCGGGAAGCAAACATCACGGATGAGACCAATAACCAAAGTGTTTATGAATCAGCAGGTTGTACACATGCCCAATGGATTATGATGATAGACACTCAACTGCAAAACAGCCCTGTCGCTAGTTTGCAGAATTTCGACACTAGGCAGACGTCATAACAACCGAAAACGAAAAGGGCTTGTGGCGACACAAGCCCTTTTTCTACAGCGTATTTGGTGGTGATAGGTGGATTTGAACCACCGACCCCAGCGTTATGAGTGCTGTGCTCTAACCAACTGAGCTATATCACCAAAAGCCTACGGAGTTGCGACATTATTTTGTGGTTCGCAGCGACGGATAATACCCATTTATCTACGCACAACACCAAGCCGTCACGTAAAACCGAAGGATGCGCATTTTTACCTTTTTGCGCTTATTTGTCAATATTCAGCCACCTCCATGGCTAACATTAACCGGAGCTGCGCCTGCCCGACGCAGAAATTGCAAACTGCGCCGGCAAGCAAAGCGTTACTCCTTTTCGTTGGTAACGGCCACGCGGTTGACAAACAGTATAGTGGGGAAGGTGCGGTTCAGGGTTTTGCTGTGGAAATCGGTCATCACCATGCCGTCGTCGAAGCGGATCACATTACCCTTCTTCAACGCTACGGAAGACGCGGCCAGCCACATCGTTTTCTTGCCCTGTGACACCTCGATGTAAGTGTATGGGCTGGCTTCAATGGAACTGAGCACTTTGCCTTTCTGCGGCAACAGGGCACTGGTCGCTCCCTTGGGCATCATCATGTCGTTGCCGACGGCGGGATGGCCGGCCGGCGCGGCGACAGCGGCAGAAGAAAAGGCGGCCAGCGCGAGCAGGGCTAGGATGGATTTCATGAGCGGGTTCCTTTAGGTGATATTAAACTGGGGAGTATACTTGGCTTGGCCTCGCGCGGCAAAACACGCCGGCTCAGACTCAAACGTTAAACCTGAAGTGCATCACGTCGCCGTCGTGCACCACGTATTCCTTCCCTTCGAGGCGCATTTTTCCGGCTTCTTTCGCGCCCTGCTCGCCCTTGCAGGCTAGAAAATCGTCGAAGCCGATCACTTCGGCGCGGATGAAGCCATGCTCGAAGTCGGTGTGAATCACGCCTGCGGCCTGCGGCGCGGTGTCTCCAGCATGGATGGTCCAGGCTCTCACCTCTTTGACCCCGGCGGTGAAATAGGTCTCCAGACCCAGCAGCTTGTAGGTGGCACGAATGACCCGGTTCAGGCCCGGCTCATCCAGCCCCATGTCGGCCAGAAACGCTTTTTTATCCTCTTCTTCCAGGTCGGCGATCTCGCCTTCCAGCGCGGCGCAGATCGCGACCACCGGCGCATTCTCGCGCTGGGCGAATTCTTCCACCTTGGCCAGCATCGGGTTGTTGTCAAACCCGTTCTCATCCACGTTGGCAATGTACATGGCGGGCTTGGCGGTCATCAGGCACAGCGGCCTGAGCAGCTCCCGCTCTTCGGCAGAAAGAGCCAGAGCGCGCACCGGCAGGCCCTGGTCCAGGTGCGCCCGCACTCTTTCCAGCAGGGCCACCACCTGGATCGCCTCCTTGTCGCCGGTCTTGGCCGCCTTGTTATAGCGCATGAACGCCTTCTCGACGGTTTCCAGGTCGGCCAGCGCCAGCTCGGTGTTGATCACCTCAATGTCGGAAACCGGGTCCACTTTGCCCGCCACGTGCACCACGTTTTCGTTGACGAAGCAGCGCACCACGTGGGCGATGGCGTCGGTCTCGCGGATATTGGCGAGGAACTTGTTGCCCAGGCCCTCGCCCTTGGACGCGCCCGCCACCAGGCCAGCGATGTCGACGAACTCGACCACGGCATGCTGCACCTTCTGCGGCTTGACGATTTCCGCCAGCGCATCGATGCGCGGGTCGGGCACTTCGACGATGCCGACGTTGGGCTCGATGGTGCAGAAGGGATAGTTTTCCGCCGCGATGCCGGCGCTGGTGATGGCGTTGAACAGGGTGGACTTGCCGACGTTGGGCAGGCCGACGATACCGCATTTCAAACTCATGAAAATCCTTTAATTATCAAGGCACCATCGAGCCCAACGTCGGCATCGTCGAAGTGCCCGACCCGCGATGGGCTGCGTTGATGACATTGACCGGCTGGGCGACAAAACCGCAAATTCTGGAAGCGAATTTAACAATTTTGTCTAAATTTTGTGTAAATAAATGAACATTGTAACCTTCTCAGACGCCTTTATCCAAAGGCAACATATCAACGATGGTCGTATTCTGCGTGATAAGGTTTTGTGCGGGCTTTGCATACGTTTTGGCAAGCGCACACGAACTTT
>JAJYUW010000168.1 GCA_021792335.1 Pseudomonadota bacterium
GGCGTTGTCGCCGGTGACCGCCTCGATGCGGCGCACCCCGGCGGCCACGCCGCCTTCCGCCACCACCTTGAACAGGCCGATATCGCCGGTGCGGCCCACATGGGTGCCGCCGCACAGTTCGCGCGAAGTGCCGATGTCGAGCACCCGCACCTCGTCACCGTATTTCTCGCCGAACAGCATCATGGCACCCAGTTTCTGGGCTTCCTCGATGGGCAGAACGCGGGACTGGGTGGCGGCATTCGCCAGGATCTCGGCGTTGACGATTTCCTCCACCCGGCAGATTTCCTCATGCGTAATCGGCGCATTGTGGACGAAGTCGAAGCGGGTCTTGTGCGGGTCGACCAGCGAGCCTTTCTGCTGCACGTGGCTGCCCAGCACTTCGCGCAGTGCCTTGTGCATCAGGTGGGTGACGGAGTGGTTGCGCTGGGTGCGGGCGCGGGCCTGGATGTCCACCTTGGCGCTGACGCTGTTGCCGATGCTGAGCCTGCCGGTTTTCACCACCCCGTGGTGGCCGAACACGGAAGCCTGTATCTTCTGCGTGTCCTCCACCGCGAAAATGCCGTGCACGCTTTGCAGCGCGCCGCAGTCCCCCACCTGACCGCCGGATTCGGCGTAAAACGGGGTGTTGTCCAGCACCACCACGCCTATCTCGCCTTCCACCAGTTCGTTCACCGGTGAGCCTTCCTTGTACAGGGCCAGCACGTTGCCCCTGGCTTCCAGGGTTTCGTAGCCGTGAAAGACAGTGGCCGGACCATCGTAGTCCAGGTTGGCCGCCATCTTGAACTTGCCGGCAGCGCGGGCCTGCTCCTTCTGGCGAGCCATGGCCGCATCGAAGGCGGCGGCATCGACGCTCACGCCGTGCTCACGGCACACGTCCTGGGTCAGGTCGAGGGGGAAGCCGAAGGTGTCATGAAGCTTGAAGGCGGTTTCGCCGTTGAAGGTCCTGACGCCGCTCCCGGCCAGCTCGGCCAGGTCCGCCTCGAGTATCGACATGCCGTGCTCGATGGTGGCGAAGAAACGCTCTTCCTCCTGCTTCAGCACCTCGGTAACGCGGGCATGGTTCTGCTTCAGTTCCGGGTAGGCGTCGCCCATCTCGGCGACGAGGTCGGCCACCATCTTGTGGAAGAAGGCGGCGCGGGCACCAAGCTTGTAGCCGTGGCGGATGGCGCGGCGGATGATGCGGCGCAGCACATAGCCGCGGCCCTCGTTGCCGGGGATGATGCCGTCGGCCACCAGGAAGGAGCAGGCGCGGATGTGGTCGGCCAGCACCTTGAGCGAGGGGCTGTTCAGGTCCTTGCATAGCGTCTCGCGCGCAGCGGCCTTGATCAGGGCCTGGAACAGGTCGATCTCGTAGTTGGAATGCACGCCCTGCAGCACGGCGGAAATGCGCTCCAGGCCCATGCCGGTGTCGACCGAGGGCTTGGGCAGCGGATGCATGGTGCCCTGCTCGTCGCGGTTGAACTGCATGAAGACGTTGTTCCAGATTTCGATGTAGCGGTCGCCATCCTCGTCCGGGCTGCCGGGCGGGCCGCCGGGTATTTCCGCGCCGTGGTCGTAGAAGATTTCGGTGCAGGGGCCGCAGGGGCCGGTATCGCCCATCATCCAGAAGTTGTCGGAGGCGTAGCGGGTGCCCTTGTTGTCGCCGATGCGGATCACGCGCCCGGCGGGAACGCCGATTTCCTTGGTCCAGATGTCGTAAGCCTCGTCATCCTCGGCATAGACCGTCACCCACAGCTTTTCGGCCGGCAGCTCGAACACGCCGGTAAGCAGTTCCCAGGCATACTGGATGGCATCGCGCTTGAAGTAGTCGCCGAAGCTGAAATTGCCCAGCATCTCGAAGAAGGTGTGGTGGCGCGCGGTGTAACCGACGTTTTCCAGATCGTTGTGCTTGCCGCCGGCGCGCACGCATTTCTGCGAGGAGGCAGCGCGGGTGTAAGGCCGCCTGTCGAAGCCGAGGAATACATCCTTGAACTGGTTCATCCCGGCATTGGTGAACAGCAGGGTCGGATCCTCATGCGGCACCAGCGAGCTGGATGCCACCACCGTGTGCCCCTTGGAGGCGAAGTAATCGAGGAATTTCTTGCGGATTTCGCTGCTTTTCATACTTGAGTCCCAAATTCACCAGATTTTGCGGCCGCGACTTGCGACCAACCTACGTTTAAAAACGGCCATTAGCCACAGATGAACACGGATAAAACAATGCATTGTGGAAAATTTGTTGTTCCCCAAACGGCACTCCAGTTGAGAAATATAATTCATTGATAATCTGTGTATATCAGTGTTAATCCGTGGCTAAACTGCTTTTTATAGTTTAAAGCCGTTTCGTTTCCCTGATGCGCAATCCCAGGGATTGGCCGCCCAGAATCGCGGCGCTTTCGACCACGCCCTTGACGATAATGGTTTCATGCACCGCAGGCAGCGCGTTCCCGGTGACCACGGTCACTTCCCCGCTGCCGTCATCCAGCACGTACAGGCGGAGGTCGATCAGCGGGACCTTGGTGATGTCCTTGACTTTACCCCTGACCCTGATTTCCTTGCCTTCGAACTGGGCGGGGGAGGCCACGATTTCCTTTACCGGCGTGAGACCGAACGGCAGGTAGTCGCAGCCTGACAGCAACAGCAGGCCAGCCAGAATGGCGCCCGTCCATATTCGTTTCATTGAAAACCTTCCTTTTCCTGAATGGGCGCAAGCATCTCCCTAACGTGTACTGCGCGGATTTATGCGCAGCGTCCGTAGCGTCCGTGTCGAGCGTAATGTTAGAACTTTTTTGGCTCCGGAACGCCAAGGTCACGGCAAATCTTGACGGCCAAGTGGTTGCTTATTTCGTTGTGCCTTGGAACGGCGCTTCGCTTGTTTGTGCTTGAGTGGCGCCACCAAGAATGGCTACCGCCCTCGCGCAGCAACACGCAATCATGCGCCATGAGGTGTGACAGTAAATCACGCCGTTTCATACGGCTATTGGCAGCTCTTCAAATCTCTTGCCAGCGGCATCAAGTGCATCTGCTCGATTTAGCTCAATTGCTTCAATTAAAGTCTCACGCAGTGACTGTAATAAAGTCTCTCGTGAAGATTCCTGACAATTTACGCCAGGCACTTCTTCTATCCAACCAATCCACCAATTGGCATCTTGCTTAATTACTGCGGTGTAGATTTGGTTCATAATTCGTTCTCCTCAGCTCACATCATAGCGAAATAACTCGCGTGAGGCGTAATGTAGGGTGCCCCCCTATGCCGCTTCGTTTCATTGAAAACCTTCCTACGTTCAAATTAACCGGCTCACGGAGCACAGGCGGAGCGCCGCTTTCCGTAAATCCGTGTTGAATGCAATGTTATGCCGCAGACTCAAGCGGGACGTCCCAACCAGGAAAAAGCAGAACGGCCGGGTGGCATTTGAGGGCGTGTGCTAAAACCTTGGCTCGCTCGACACCGAGATTAACCCGGCCATTCTCGATAGCCGAGATAGTGGACTGAGGGATACCCGTAAGCTCGGATAACTGATTCTGACTCAGTTCTTGAAGCTCACGAATGATGCGGAGAGACTCGCCCACAGAAACCTCAACGCGCTTTTTTGCAGCTTGAAACTCTTTCATAATTAAGGCCTCCGATAATCGTGAGGGGTAATTTCATGACCAAGCTTCCATTTCCTGAACTGGCGCAGGTTTCAGTGTTCACCGCCACGCAGCAGTATGCCGATAATCTCGAGGCCGAATCCCCTGCTTTGCAAAAAGCGGATTTGCCTGGCGCGCTCTTTCGCATCCTCGGGTTGCCGGCCGAATTTCCTTGTCCATACCGCACGGGCAGTTTCAAGCTCGCCTTCCCTCAACCGGAGCAGGGCCTGCTCGATCAATGCCTCGGCAACGCCTTTCTGCCGCAGCTCATGGACAATATAGCGGCTGCCGTAACGGACGCCACGGGCATGGACCACCTGCTCCACGAAGCGCTGTTCGGACAGCCAGCCGCGCTTTTCGAAGTCGTCGAGCAGGGTTTCCAGCTCGGCCTCATCTTCTGCATGCGGGGCCAGCTTGCGCTTCAACTCCAGGCGGGAATGCTCGCGCCGGGACAGCAGCCCCAGCGCCCGTTCGCGCAGGCTAAGCTCAGGCATCCACCGTGTCGGGATCGACCGTCGCCGGCAGGCCGCTCACCCCGACTGCGGCGCGCACTTTGGCTTCGATCTCGGCGGCGATGTCCTTGTGCTCCCTCAGGTATTCGCGCGAGTTGTCCTTGCCCTGGCCGATCTTCTCGCCCTTGTAGCTGTACCAGGCGCCGGACTTCTCGACCAGCTTGTGCGCCACGCCCAGCTCGATGATCTCGCCCTCGCGCGAGATGCCCTCGCCGTAGAGGATGTCGAACTCGGCCTGCTTGAAGGGCGGCGCCACCTTGTTCTTGACCACCTTGACGCGGGTTTCCGAGCCGATCACTTCCTCGCCCTTCTTGATCGCGCCGGTGCGGCGGATGTCGAGGCGCACCGAGGCGTAGAACTTGAGCGCATTGCCGCCGGTGGTGGTTTCCGGGTTACCGAACATGACGCCGATTTTCATCCGGATCTGGTTGATGAAGATGACCAGGGTGTTGGTGCGCTTGATGTTGCCGGTCAGCTTGCGCAGCG
>JAJYUW010000169.1 GCA_021792335.1 Pseudomonadota bacterium
CCACAGGCCGTCCTTCTCGCGTACATGGTCGGAACCGGTGCCGAAGCTTTCCTCGCCGCACAGGGTGATCTTGCGGGCGTCCAGCAGGTTGCCGAAAAATTTCCAGCCGGTGGGGGTTTCGTAACATTCGATGCCCAGCCGTTCGGCCACCTTGTCGACCGCGGCGCTGGTGGGCATGGAGCGTGCAACGCCGGCAAGCCCCATGCGGTAACCCGGCACCAGCGTCGCGTTGGCAGCGAGAACGGCCAGGCTGTCGCTGGGCGTCACGAAGAACTGGCGCCCGAGTATCATGTTGCGGTCGCCGTCGCCATCAGAGGCCGCACCAAAATCCGGCCCCGTGGGACTGTTCATGATCTCGACCAGCTCATGGGCGTACACCAGATTGGGATCCGGGTGCCCGCCGCCGAAATCTTCCAGGGGCTCGCCGCGCATCACCGTGCCGCTGGGCGCGCCGAGACGGTTTTCAAGAATTTCCCTGGCATAGGGGCCGGTAATGGCGTGCATCGCATCAAAACGCATGGAGAAGCGCCCGGAATTGAACAGGGCATGGATGCGGTCGAAGTTGAACAGGTGTCCCATCAGGTCGGCATAATCCGCCACCGGGTCGATGATGGCCACCGTCATGTTGCCCAGCCGGGTTTCTCCGAGTTTTGCCAGATCCACGTCGGCCGCCTCCAGGATGCGGTATTCGGCGATTTCGCGGCTGCGGGCGAAAATTGCATCGGTTGTTTTCTCCGCTGCGGGCCCGCCGTTACCGGTGTTGTACTTGATGCCGAAATCGCCGTCCGGCCCGGCCGGATTGTGGCTGGCCGACAGGATGATGCCGCCGTAAGCCTTGTTTTTTCTGATCACTGCGGAAACGGCCGGTGTTGACAGCAGGCCGTTCTGCCCCACGAGCACCTGGCCGAAGCCATTGGCTGCCGCCATCTTGAGGATGGTCTGGATGGCCGATTTGTTGTGATAGCGGCCGTCCCCGCCGAGCACCAAAGTAGTGCCGCGGTAGTCCGTGAGGGTGTCAAAAATGGATTGGACGAAGTTTTCCAGATAATGAGGCTGCTGGAATACCGACACCTTTTTGCGCAAGCCCGAAGTGCCAGGTTTCTGGCCTTCGAAGGGTGTCGTCATGATGATTCTGGGTGTGCTCATGGTTTTTGCCTGTAGGGTTCGATTAAAAACATCATCACTCGCCGTTCATGGGGAGTGTTCCGGGTGCCCTTAGATGGCCAATGCTTATTTGCAGCGCGGCGAAATTTTTCCCGCGCCTTGCATGCGATTCCGCATGGGCTTCAGCCCATAGCGGATCGGTGTCCCCTTGTGGGGCATTTGGGCGAACTCTGGATTTTTAGAGGCGCCCTCAATTCGAATTGAGGCTGGCGAAATCAATGACAGCCTATTATAATTTTTTCCTGAGGCCAAGATCTGAGCTGTTTTTTCTAATGCACCTTAAATGGCCCGCCCTGGGTAATTCATATGAATACGTTGAAAAAACTTGAAAAACGCTTGCTGAAAAACAAAAATGATTCGGGAAGCCAAGTCTTTGGGCAGCTAGTCCGGGCGCTTTGTGTCGAGGACGATTTCAAGCTCGCGGAAATTTATAATCTTGATTACGAAGATTTCGAGCTTGCCTTGAGCATCATAAAAGACTGGCGACTGGATCGTTATACAAAGACAAAAGAGCGCCTCAGAGAAATGGTCGGCTCGGCACATAAATAATTCAGATGGCTTGGCATTTCCTGTCCTGGAGATGTGTTGTCAGGTAACACACTTTGTCTCGGAAGTGTCCGCTGGTTAGAGGTTATCAGCACAGCATGCGCTGTGCTCTTGGCTGCCATCCCGTCCCATATTGTCCTAGGAGGAGCACCATGAAACCCACTGATTCCCCCGATATGCGCCGTTTCTCGCGTGTTCCTTTCGACGCCGATATCCGGCTTCACCTGGCACACGCTGTGCACACCGGGCGTTTGCTGGATATAGCGATCAAGGGCGCGCTGGTCGAGGTGCCGCAGGCTGTCTCAGCCGATCGGGGCGTCGCCTGCCGACTGGTTCTCCCCCTCGGTGCAGACGGCGAACAGATTGTCATGGAGGGGGCGGTGGTCCATCGGGAGGGGGCGCGCATAGGCATCGAATGCCGCCATATCGATGTGGATAGCCTGACCAGCCTGCGCCGGCTGATGGATTTTAACCTGGGCGACCCAGCGTTGCTGGAACGAGAGTTATCCCATCTGTTCGAAGGGCACTTGTGAAGCCGGTTAGCCCGCTGCACAAGGCATGAATTCCCGGAAAATGTTGCTGGATGCTTGAATCGCCGGCGCAGCCATGCGGCGGTTATTTCGGGCTTGCCGTTCCCCGGCAGTCATTGCAGCGGATTTTTATTTGTCGCCCCCTGCCTTATACTGAGAGCATTCGAATTTTTCGGTGCGGGAAAATCTCATGAATCAAAACAGCAAAGACTACTTGGTGATCACGGCTTCCGGCGAGGACAAGGTCGGCCTGGTGGAAAAGCTCACCAATCAGATAACGGAAACCGGTTGCAACATCGAGCAGAGCCGCATGGAGGTATTGGGCGGACAGTTTGCGCTGATCATGCTGGTTTCCGGCGTGTGGAACGCGCTGGCCAAGCTTGAAAACCTGCTCGGGCCATTGAGCGAGCAGCTCGGCTTGACGACGATTTACAAGCGGACACAGGCGCGCGCGCGGGGGGTGCCCGTCATCCCCTACGAAGTGGATGTCGTCGCACTCGATCATCCCGGCATCGTCCACAAGCTATCCAGATTTTTTGCACGTAACGGCATCAATATCGAAGAGCTGGAGACTGACACCTACCCGGCGCCTCATACGGGCACGCCGATGTTTTCCGTTCACATGACCGTGGGCGTCCCGGGGCAGACCCATATTTCCACCTTGCGCGACGATTTTCTTTCCTACTGCGACGACCTGAACCTCGATGCCACCCTCGAGCCCTCGCGGGCTTGAAGCCGGGGGACGAAGATGGGCGAACAGCCGTCCTGCCCGTTACGCGCTGCGCCCGATTTTTCCGGAGTGGCCGAGGTGCGCCTCGTCCCGCCGGCGCCATTGAAAGATTACCTGGAAGCGATGCGCGTCGCCAATGCCGAAGCGGCGTCCCGCCTCGGCGAATACATGCTGCTCTCATGGTACGACCGTGACCGCGATTTCGAGTCGCCGCAGCATGCCGGCGAGTGCCACGAGAACAGTGCCGTGCCGGGCTATGTCGATTACGGCCTGCACCACGGTGCCACGCTGATGGTGGATATCGAGGCGGGCCGCTTCGTTTTTTACTATCTGCCTGCCGAGCTCTGAGTCAGCTTGTAAATTCTGGACATGGGCAAAAAACGCTTTTCTTCGTGCGTCATGGCGAGGCAGGCCAGGCTACGACCGCGGAAAAACCCCCTATAACGGCATCGCTTCCCTGTCGACGAGGCGGAGCCAGCCCCGCACGATACGGTACAGTACCCACAGGCCCGCCGCCATAAAGATGGTCACCGCGATGGGGATGCCGAACAGAGTGAAGACAAGCAGCCATGCGATTGCCACCCACAACAACGCGAACCAGAAAGTGCGTATCTGCCAGCGGAAGTGAGATTCGAGAAATGTGCCGCGCGCTTCATCGCGCTTGAGATAGTTGAGAATCACCGCGATGATCGAGGGCCAGCCGGTGAGGAATGCGGTGACAATGAGCGCCGGGGTCAGGAGGCCGGTGACTACCGTGAATGCGTGCAGGGCGTATATCACGTGGGTGAGGGTTACGAGCGAGTCTGCTGGCAGAGGATTGCCGGATTGCATGTCGATGTCTGCCATGGGTAAAATTCGCTCCTCATCGTAGGTATGCTAAAACATATTTGTATTCTAGAATGCAACAACTTAATACCCAATCAATTTTTTATTGCGGCATTTGACCGTTTTTTGATCGCCCCGAAAACGTGGTTAATTTTTCGCGCTGAGTGGCTTCAATTTTAAGCACGATTGAGGAAGGCGTAATGGTGAACGGCCAGATCGTTTTTGCCCAGCGGTTGCAGTGTCCATTCAAGATTGTACAATCTGTGCCGATAAAGGTAACACTTGGCTTAAGGAGATCCCCATGAAGTACAAGAAGTTATTGGCAGCCACCGGCCTGATTCTTGCCTTTACAAGTGCGCAGGCCTACACCCCGGAATCGCGCCCCTTGGCAAGCGTTGATCCTAAAGCGTTTCTGCAGATGAGTCAGGATGCTCAGAGACTGTATGTGGCAGGGGTGATGGATGGCTTTACCTATGTGACATACGGCCATGGCTTTGCCAACCACGATGCCGTGGTGAAATGCCTCAAATCAAAAAGCGTGGACGACCTGACCGCCAACGTAGTGGATTGGCTGAAAGTCCATCCTGCGTTCCGTGAGGGCTTGAGTTCTGCCGTGGTGCAGACGGTGAACGGCTTTTGCGGGTGAAGCACCTGACAGGTTCGCCGGACATTACGGAAGCAACAAAAAAAAACCGTGACCAACTGATCACGGCGTTTTCCTGTGGCAACTGCTTATCGACTCAGAGCCACTGGATCAAGGTTGCCATGGATGCCGCACGTTGTTTTTAGATGGGTTCGCGTGCGGTCATC
>JAJYUW010000170.1 GCA_021792335.1 Pseudomonadota bacterium
GCTGACATACACCCAGCTCACCCCGGCGCCGAAGAAACCCAGCCCGAAGGCGAAACCGGTATAGGCCGCGGAAAGGCGTGAAGGCGCGTGCGCAAAAAGCAGGAACAGCGCCGCCAGCGTCAGCAGCGGCAGGAAGGCCAGGTAATCCGGCGCGAAGCCGAAAACGGTGAGCGCCCCCAGCACCAAAGCGGAGGCCCATTGAACGGGCCGTTGTGTGAAAAAGGTTTTCCCGGTGAAAGCCATTTTATTGTGCTTGAAAAAGGCAAAGCGATGCGTTTAACCGGGCCGATTATACGGCGTAAGGCGCTGGATTAGATATTATTTAGAATGTTATTATGATTTTACTGACGTAACCCGCCTCGCTCAGAACTCAGAAAGGGTCGATCCATGGAGCACCTGTCCAATGACTGGCTGGCTTTGCTGGCGCTGGTATTCGCGCTGGGAATGAAGCATGGCCTCGACCCCGACCATCTCGCCGTGATTGACGGCTTGACCCGCTTCAACTCGGCCAGCGACAGACCACGTTTGTCGCGCTGGTCGGGTTTCCTGTTTTCCCTCGGGCACGGCATCGTGGTCATGGCAGTTGCGGTGCTGGTCGGCATCCTCGCCCAACGCTGGCACGTCCCGGTCTGGCTGGAAGACCTCGGTGCCTGGATCTCCATCCTGTTCCTGCTGGCACTGGGCGGCATGAATCTCGCCGCCGTGTTCAAGGCCGCGCCGGGGGAGGTGGTCAGAATGGCCGGACTCAAGGGCCGCTGGCTGGGCAAATTGAGCCAGGCCAGCCATCCGGCACTGATCGCTTTCGTCGGCGCATTATTCGCGCTTTCCTTCGATACGCTCAGCCAGACGGCGCTGTTTTCACTGACCGCCTCCAGCATGGCGGGATGGCTCTTTTCGGTCGCACTCGGCATGGCGTTCATGCTCGGCATGATCGCCACTGACGGCATCAACGGCCTGTGGATTTCCCGCCTGCTCAGCCGCGCCGACAGGCGTGCGCTCGTCGCCTCGCGGGTCATGGGCCTTGCGGTGGGCGGACTGAGCGTGCTGATCGGCCTGTTAGGCATCGCCAAATATTTTTACCCCGGCATCGCGGCCCACAGCGATGGCCACGAAATGGCGCTGGGCCTCGCCGTGATCGCAAGCGTGGCGGCCAGTTTCCTGCTTGCCCTTCGTCTGGCGCGCAGGCAGGCGGAGCCCATCTAGCGACACGCCAATCAAATAGCGTATATGCCGTCGTTCCCGCGAAAGCGGGAACCCGGCAAATTCAATAGATTCCAGCTTTCGCGGGAATGACGGGGCATCAATGTTTGGTTACCGCCTCTATATAAGATTGAACGGGATGCCATCAGCCATTTCTTGCGACGCCCCCTCGCGGCGAGGATCTTGCCAGGGAACCTGAGCGCGCGGAGCATCACGGAGAAAACATGCCAAAATTCGCCAAAAGGTCGAAAAAAGCCGGTCTGCCGCCCGGCACGCTGGTTCATATCGGGAAGAAGCGCAGCGAAAAAATCCGGATCAGGCTGATCAATTACGACGAATCCAGCTTTTTCGACAAGGAAACCGAAGCCGCCGAGGAATACTGCGCCGCCAGGGCGTCCACAGGCATCACCTGGGTCAACGTCGACGGCATCCACCAGACCGAGCTGTTTCAGCAGATCGGCGACTGTTTCGGCCTGCACCCGCTGGTGCTGGAAGACATCATGAACACCGACCAGCGCCCGAAAATGGAGGATTTCGGCGATTATGTCTACATCGTGATGAAAATGCTGTCCATCAACGGCCAAGGGGAGATCGTCGCCGAACAGGTGAGCCTGATCCTGGGACAGAATTTCGTGCTGTCCTTCCGCGAGCAGCATAGCGACATGTTCGAACCCATCGTGGAGCGCATCAAAAACGGCAAGGGGTTCATCCGCAAGGCCGGGGCGGATTATCTCGCCTATGCCCTGCTCGATGCGGTCGTTGACCACTATTTCGTGGTACTGGAAAAGCGGGAAGAAGAAATCGATGCCCTCGAGGAGGAGGTCGTTATCAACGCCACGCCCAAGACCCTGCAAAGAATCCACAAACTCCGCCGCGAACTGATCTTCCTGCGCAAGGCCATCCTTCCCTTCCGCAGCGTCATCGCTGCGCTGGAACGGGGCGAATCGCCATTCTTCGAGAAAACCTCGCGGATTTACCTGCGCGACATCTACGACCACACCATCCACATCATCGACACGCTGGAAACCTTCCGCGACCTCGCCACCGGCCTGCTCGACATCTACCTGTCCAGCGTCAGCAACCGCATGAATTCGGTCATGCGCATGCTCACCGTGATCGCCACCATCTTCATGCCGCTCACCTTTCTCGCCGGGCTCTACGGCATGAATTTCAAGCATATGCCCGAGCTGGAATGGCGCTGGGGCTACCCGGCGGTGCTGCTGCTGATGGCGACCGTCGGCATTTCCATGCAGGTGTATTTCCGCAAGAAAAAGTGGCTATAGCTCGAAAATATGGTCTTTTTTAACGGCGATTCACCGCTGAGGACGCTGAGGAAAGGAGTAAGCAGGGATGGGCGGCCTTATCGCCCAACTCGCAAAAACAGCGCAGGGAGAAACCGGAAAGCCAGGCCTTTCTCTGCGAAACCTCTGCGCCTCTGCGGTTCAAAGCTTTTTTCTAGGTTAAAGCAACTCTCCGGCCATGCTAGAATTTAGCACTCTCACTCTTGTTCAAACCACGCCATGCCCCACGACACCCGCAATCTGCTGACGGCATTCTTTTCCGATCTGGAACAAACCACGATTATGTGGCAGCTGGCTGTACTGGTATTCAGTCTGGCGCTGGCCTGGGGTTTCAACCGCTGGCTGAGAAGCCACCTGCCCAAGTCGGAAGGCGCGATGAAATTCGGTTTGGGCGGGGTTGCCCGGGTGGCTTTTCCGCTGATCGCGCTGCTGCTGGTGGTGATCGGAAAGACCGTACTCAAGAACTGGCACTCCGTCAATCTCCTGAATGTCGCCGTTCCCCTCTTGCTGGCGTTGGCGCTGGTTCGCCTTGCCGTCTACATCCTGCGCCAGATCTTCGCCCCGAGCGGTTGGCTGCATAATTCCGAACGCTTCATTGCCACTGCAATCTGGGTCGGGCTGGCCCTGCATCTCACCGGATTTCTTCCCGAAATCCTCGACGCCATGGACGAACTCAGCTTCCATGTCGGCAGGCAGAAAATCTCGCTGCTCGTTATTCTGAGCGGCATCCTGTCGGTTCTCGTCACCGTGCTGGCGGCGATGTGGCTGGGACGGACGCTGGAAAACCGGGTCATGGCCGCGGAAGATCTGGACATGAATTTGCGCGTGGTGCTGTCCAAGCTGATCCGCGCCGTTCTGGTCGTGCTCGGCATCATGATCGCCCTGCCGCTGGCTGGCATAGACATCACCGTGCTTTCGGTATTCGGCGGCGCACTGGGCGTAGGCATCGGCTTCGGCCTGCAGAAAATCGCCAGCAACTACGTCAGCGGCTTCATCATCCTGATCGACCGATCCATCCATCCGGGCGACTCCCTGACCGTGGACGGCCGTTTCGGCACCGTCTCACGGCTGACAGCCCGCTATATGGTATTGAAAGGACTGGACGGCACCGAAGCGATCATCCCCAACGAAACCCTGACCAGCTCCACCGTCATCAACCATTCCTACACCAACCGCCAGATCCGCGTCGGCATCCCGGTGCAGATCAGCTACCAGAGCGATCTCGAGCGTGCCATGGCAATCATGAAGGAAGCTGCCGCGAAACAGCCCCGCGTGCTTGCCGACCCTGAAACGAGGGTCTACCTGAAGTCATTCGGCGACAACGGCATCGACCTGGAAATGGGCATCTGGATCAACGACCCGGAAGAAGGCCAGCTCAACCTGAAATCCGACATCAACCTGGAAATCTGGCGCAAGTTCCGGGAAGCCGGCATCGAGATTCCCTACCCGCAGCGCGATGTGCGCATCATCAGCGGTGGCCTGGATAAGGGCTGACAATAAGTGAATGCATCAGCTGGAATCAGCCAGAAAGCGACCTATGCGATGGACATGTAGTGTGCCAGTGCAAAGCTAAAAGCTCCGGATTGTTTTTTGGGACTCTTTCATTCCATAGCCTCCTTCGGAAAATTATTCGAAGCTGACCCAATGGCACCGGAAATTGACCCTCACCGCAAGGCGGCGCATAATCACATCCACAATCGCACTATCTGGAGCACTACCATGAGCACGATTAGTGCCAATGATTTGAAAACAAAAGGGGTTTCAGCCATCGAGGCGGCACTGGCCAGCGAGCCTGAGGCCGCGATCTCGGTACGCGGCAAGGAGCGCTTCGTCGTCATGGATGTGGCGCATTACCGCTATCTGCGCGAATGCGAACTGGAAGCCGCTTTGCTGCAAACCCGATCCGATCTGGCCGATGGCCGCTTCATCAAGGAATCTGCCGATGCGCATCTCGCCCGCATGCAAACCCTGATCAACCCGAAAACCAGCGCCTGACCTGTCGTGGCCTACACGCTGGTTTTCACGCAGCAATACGACAAGCGCGCAGAGCGCTTCCTGCGCCGCCACCCTGAATTGCTGCCGCTCTACCACAAAACCC
>JAJYUW010000030.1 GCA_021792335.1 Pseudomonadota bacterium
CCACCATGGCGTAGCGCTTGCGTCCGGGCTTGCCCTTGCTCGGCGACACCCCGTCAAAACCATAGACTCGCTCTGCCATTAACCGCTCCCCTGCATTCTGATGGAATTGGAATTCGATTCGTCCGCTCCGCGCGTCACCGCTGCCCGGGCGTCAACCCGGGTCATTTCGCGAGCGAAACCCTATGGTTGAACATATAGATGACCGCCCCGCGGATTTCGCCGTCGGTCAGATCGGCCATGCCGCCACGCGCCGGCATGCCGCCGTGACCGTTGATCGCGGAGCGTACCAGGGCATCGATCCCGTGCCTTCCGCGCGGGATCCAGGCGGCCCGGTCGCCAATCTTGGGTGCTCCACCGACGCCCGTCAGATGGCATTTGCTGCACTGTATCTGCACGATTTCCTTGCCGGGACGGTCAACAATCTTGATGCTTTTGTCGGTCGGATCGATCCAGTGACCGCCCGAGCGATTGACCATGTAGGTGATCGCGCGCTCGATTTCATAATTGCTGATGCCCGGATTGCCGCCATGCGCCGGCATTTTCCGGATACCCGTGATCGCGTGCAGTTTGAGACCGCTGAGCCCTTGCGCGGCACGCTTGCTCCAGGCTTTCACGTCGCCGATTCTGGGTGCGCCATACTTCCCTGTGCCGTGACAACGGGCGCACACCGTCTTGACCACTTCCTCGCCGCTGCGCTGACCATTTGCGGCCCACGCCTGATGCACGGTCATCGATAGCGACAGAGCAAAAATAACGTATTGGAATCCCAGCCAGTTCTGTGTCTTGGTATCACGCATGTTGCCTCTCTCGCTTAGATGGGCTGACAGACTTTTCGTGTTTCCGGCATTGAGGACGCGGGTGTCATTTTTTTTGAGTGGCTGAATAGTGCCGTTCCACACAATGTCGCTTTTTGATCTATATCAAGTGAGCATGATCTTGATCAAGTAACCTGAATGTGGCTTTGGACTAAAGCGTTCGGCATAGATGATAAGCATAGTTCATTCGAATATTAAACCGGTGGAGAAACTCCTTGGCCCTTTCCGGACCCGTGCACTTGAGTCTTTCCCGCACATTCGTATGGGCAGCGTCACCGCCGTGAATCTCACCCTGCGTAGTAAAGGCATTCTCGCTTTCATTGCCATCGTGTTTTATGTAATGGTGGTCGCGCTCTACGTTTCCCACGAGCGACAAAAGTTGTTCCACATCGTCGAGCAATTGGAGCAGGTTCATGCCAAGCAACAGTTGCTGATTCGCGTCAACACCTCCCTGGGCCATTCCGTCATCGAACTCCAGGAGATGTTGAATGTGGAAACAAAAAAGCCGCAATACGGCGATGTGATCAACGGTGTCCGGGCGGTCGTTTCCGGCATGCACGCCCTGAAGGCAATCTATCCGGCGCTGGTGTCCAAGGATACCGATGATCTTGAACTGAACATCGCTTCGCTATGGGCGGTGCCCAGCCGTAATAATCTGAGCGTTATCCGCGACAGCGAGCTGAAGTTGATCGAGAAATTGAACGAAATAACCAAGGTGTTGCAGGGCAAACGTGACGATCTCAACGACATTTACCACAATATCAACCAGACCATACCGCTGGTTGCGTCGGTGATGTATCTGCTCGGCCTGGGAGTTTACGGCACCGTGGTGCTGGTGTTTTTCACGCGGCTCGCGTCGGATATCAAGCGGCTCGAGGCACGGGCGCTGGCGGTGGTCGCCGGTTATCGCGGCGAGCCGCTTGGCGTGACACGGCGCGATGAGGTGGGCGGTTTGATGGAGGCGGTCAATCGGATGCAGGCGGTGCTGCGCCGTTCGGAGCAACAACAGGAGATTTCACGGCAGCAGCGCTTTCACCAGGAAAAGATGGCGGCTGTTGGTTCCCTGGCGTCTGCCATCGGGCACGAGGTGAGCAATCCGATGGCGGCGATCTCGGGTATCTCCCAATTCATCATCGAAGCCACCACGCCCGAACCCGGCGTCCATAAAGAGAGAAGACTGAGCAACAGCGCGGTCCATGACCACGCCGAACTGATACTCCAGCACACCGAACGCATCGCGGCGATCATGCGCCAGATGTCCACCCTGACCGAGCGCAGTTCGCCACTGCCGGAACTGCTCGACCTCAATGCGCTGATTAGAGCGACCTGCAGCTTCATCAGTTACGACCAGCGATTCCGCAAAATTCGCTTCGAACTGGACCTCGACCCTGGGATTCCCGCGATCACCGCGGTGGCGGATCACCTGACCCAGGTCCTGATGAATCTGCTGATCAACGCCGCAGATGCCATGGAGGGTCAGGCCGAGAGCAAGGCAGCGGTGATCCGGATATGCTCGCGCGAGGCCGAGCGCAAAGTTCTGCTGACGCTTAGTGACACCGGCCACGGCATGAGCCCGGAGTTGCTCATGCAGGCATTCACGGAATCCTTCACCACCAAGCCGGTCGGGAAGGGACGCGGCATAGGCTTGTTCCTGTGCAAGACGCTGATCGAGGAAGCGGGCGGCAGCATCACGCTGGAATCGACCCCGGACGTTGGCACCACGGCGCGGCTGGTCCTGCCCGTGCAGCATCCCCAGACGGAGGCGCTCTGAGGCCCATGCCCTCCCTCAACGTCCTGGTGATCGACGATGAACCGGCGCTGCGGCAGATTCTCGCCGCGACGGTGGGCAGGGCCGGCTATAGCGTCGATACCGCGGCCGGCGTCGTCGAGGCCGCCGCCAAGCTCAAGCGCGGCGATGTCGATGTGGCACTGTGCGACATCAAGATGGAAGACGGCAACGGCATCGACCTGTTGCGCCACAGCCAGGCTGCCGGTCTCGATACCGTGTTCGTCATGGTGACGGCGTTCGCCTCGCTGGAGACCGCCGTGGAAGCGCTCCGCGCCGGCGCTTTCGACTATATCGTCAAGCCCGTGCGCAATCAGGAAGTGCTGCACCGGCTAGCGCAGATCGAGGACATGCGCGAATTGCGCGATGAAAACGTCGCCCTGCGTAAAGCAGTGAAAGACATCAGTCCGCCGGTGTTCCGCTTTGGTTCGCCCGGGATGCTCGAAGTCGAACGCTTGGTGGGCAAGGTGGCGCCGACCGACAGCACGGTCCTGATCGTCGGGGAAAGCGGTACCGGCAAGGGCGTGCTGGCGCACCTCATTCACGAACAGAGCACCCGTCACGGCGGCCCTTTCGTGCCGGTCAATTGCAGCGCGATTCCGGAGCAGTTGCTCGAAAGCGAATTCTTCGGCCATACCAAGGGCGCGTTCACCGGCGCCGACAAGGCGCGCAAGGGACTGTTCCTAGAGGCCGACCGGGGCACGCTGTTTCTTGATGAGATCGGCGAATTGCCGCTGCAGATGCAGACCAAGCTGCTGCACGTGATCGAGGACAAGCAGGTGAGGGCGGTGGGCAGCGAGCTGGGCCGGCACGTCGACTGTCGCATCATCGCGGCAACCAACCGCAATCTGGCGGAGTCGATCAGCCAGGGCAGGTTCCGCGAAGACCTGTTTTTTCGTCTGAGCATGTTCCAGATCGCCATCCCGCCGCTGCGCGAGCGGCAAGGCGATATCCGTGGTCTGGTGCAGTTCCTGCTGAATAGCAGCAAGGTGGGGAGCAAAGCCACACCGGCGATCGAAATAGATCCGGAAGCCTTGACCTGCTTGCTCGCATACGGTTGGCCGGGCAATGTGCGGGAGCTCGACAACGTCATCAAGCGGGCGCGCATCCTCGCCGAGAACAACTGCATCTCGGTCGCCGATCTGCCGGTGGAGATGGTCATCACGAAATCGCCGGTGAGCGCTGCCGAACAGGGGAGCGTCATGGAAGGGGGCTTGCGTGCGCAACTGCGGCGGGTCGAGGTCGAGCTCATCAAGAGCGCCATCGATGCTGCCGGCGGCGATCGCCGGCTAGCCGCGCAAACTCTGGGGATCAGCCTGTCGAGTCTGTACGGCAAGCTGGGGGGCGATCCGGAGCGAAAACAAGAGATTTGTAAATAGTGAATCTGTCATTTTCGAGAAAGAGAGTATCGCCATGTCCGAAAACCGTCACAACGCAGCCAACAACGCCGCCCGTCGCCTCGCCGGCATCCTGAGCGCGGGGCTGCTGCTGCTCCTGGCCGGTTGCACCACGACGCAGGGGCCGGAGAAAAATATCAAGCTGGTCTGGCCCGGCCCGCCCCTGCCCACCCGCATCAAGTTCGTCCGTTCGCTGTTCGGCGAAAAGGACATGGTCAGCGACGACACCTTCAAGACGGATCTGGTGCAGTTTCTCACCGGCAAGAAGCCGCCGGAAAATCGCATCACGGAACCCATGGGCATCGCAGTTTCCGACGATGGCCAGCGCGTCTATGTCTCCGACTTCGTGCAACTGTGCGTGTTCAAGTTCGATTTCGCCAAGAAGACCTTCACCAAGATCACCAAGGACAAGCAGCTCGAACGGCCCGCGGGGATCGCGCTCGATGCCGCCGAAAATGTTTACGTCGTCGAGTCGGACAAGAAGGGCATCGCCGTTCTGAGTCCGGAGGGCAAGGAGATCCGCTTCATCACCGATCCCTCGATCGCGCGCCCCACCGGCATCGCCATCGACCGAGCGCGCGGCAGGATCTACCTGGCCGACACCTCGCACAGCAAGGCCACCGAGCACACCGTCAAGATCTTCGATATGCAGGGCAAGCTGATCGGCCACCTGGGCAAGGGCAAGGGCTCGGATCCCGGCCAGTTCCTGTTCCCCACCTACGTCACCCTGGATCCTCAGGGCGATGTCTATGTCGCCGACACGCTCAACTCGCGGGTGCAGGAATTCGATCCCGAGGGCAAGTACCTCAAGAGCTATGGCGAACGCGGCAATAGCTGGGGCATGTTCGACAAGCCCAAGGGCGTCGCCCTCGACAGCTACGGCAACCTCTACGTGGTCGATTCCGGCTGGAGCAATATCCAGATCTTCAACCAGAAAAAACAGATCCTGATGTTCTTCGGCGGTCGCGGGCCCATCCCCGGCATGCTCAGGAATCCGACCTCGATCGCCATCGACAAGAACAACAAGATCTACGTCGGCGACTTCCTCAATCACCGCATCGAGGTCTACCAACTGGAGAACACCGATGCCGCCGACAGCTTCCTCAATCCCACCACGGGCAAGCCGAGCGCGGTGAAGCCTAAGACCTGAAAGCAGATTGTCTTCTCATGGTCGGCGTCGTCCGGTGCCAGTAGCGATGAGCGTGCGCTTCTGGCGAGTGCGCGCCCTCGCTATGCTCCTGGCGCTGTTCGTCGGCGGCTGCACCGCGCCGCCGCTGCTGACCGCGGTGCTCGGGCCGCCGCTGAAGCCATTGCCGGTGGCGGGCAGGCTGCGCCGGCCGGTGTACAAGCCCTATCACGAAGAAACGATGACCTACAACCTGGTGCCGCCGCCCAAGGCCGACTGGCACGCGAAGCTGAAGGCGCTGCCGCTCACCGCGGCGGGCGGCACCGACTGGGTCAAGGCCCTGAACGAGAACCTGATCAAGCCCAAGCCCGGACTCGATGCCAAGGCCGAGGACGAGCCGGTCATGGATCTCGACGTGGTGCTCACGCCCAAGGATGCGCCGGATTTCAAGGTCACCTATCCGCACAAGCCGCACACCCAGATCCTGAGCTGCGACAACTGTCATACGGGAATATTCCAGATGCAGGCGGGCGCCGACCCGATCACCATGGAAAAAATCTTCGCCGGCGAATATTGCGGGCGTTGCCACGGTCCGGTCGCCTTCGACCCGGCCAGCGCCTGTCCGCGCTGCCATACGGCGATGCCCCAATGAGGCAGGCGGCGCTCTGGCTCGCCCTGCTGGTACTGGCGACCCTGCTGCCCGCAGCCCAGGTCTCGGCCGAGCAGGGCGACATCGTGTTCACCCGCAGTTCCAAAGAGGAGGGCGCCGACTATCCGCCCGCGACCTTTCCCCACTACGTGCACCGCATGCAGTTCAAATGTTACGTCTGTCACGACGCCATTTTCAAGATGAAGGCGGGCGCCGACAAGGTGAGCATGGACGCGATCGACAAGGGCAAGTTTTGCGGTACCTGCCATAACGCCACCATCGCCTTCGGTCCGACCTTCGAGTCCTGTCAGCGCTGTCACAAGTGATGAGCGGAAACCCGCCCATGATCCGGGGCAAGACCCCTGCGTTGCTGGTGACCTTGCTGTCGCTGCTGACGGCGGGCGAAGCTGCCGCCCAGTCGCTGAGCTACTTGACCCTGGGCAGCTGGGAGGGCTCGCTGCAGGCCAACTACGGCCTCGGCCACGACCAGATCAGTTCCGATACCGCGCCCGCGTCCAGCTTTTCGCAGCGCAACGCCGAGGAATCTCTGAGCGTCAGGAACAGCGGCTTCTCGGTGCTCGACCCGGGACTGCTGACCGGCAGCCTGGGACTCACGCTGGGTCTGGCGCAGGACACCGAGAACTCCGCGGGCGCGCTCACCAAGGGCCGCTCCAGGGTGCTCGGCTACTCCTTCGACGCCGACATCCTGAACGTCCTGCCCTATGGCGGTGCGCTGTTCGCCAACCGTTCGCGCAGTATTTCGCTCCTGCCCTTCGGTCGGGTCGAGACCACCAGCAGCAATCGCGGTCTGAGCCTGCGCCTGAACGAGGGCAGCCCGCTCAGGGACAAGGGCTTCCCCTATCTCAGCGCCAACCTGCGGCTGGAGCAGCAGCGTCTCCAGGAGATCGCCACCAGCGCGCTCGACCAGAGTTATCAACACAGCGAAGTGCGCAACAGCCTCAGCCAGGACGGCCACAAGGGCTCGGAGAACTCCGACCTGGACTGGCATTACGATTTCAACGAGGTCCAGGACCCCTCGTTCAGCAACGGCAACTATCGCAGCCACAGCGCCAACCTTGGCTACAGTCAGGATTTCGGGGCAGCCCTGAACCGGCGCTGGGATTCGCGCCTGGCCTATTTCGATCGCGTCGGTTCGACTTCGATGTCCCTGTTCTCGATGAGCGAGCATCTGCACCTCGCGCACTGGAGCAACCTGGCCACCGACTACAATTATCAATTGTCGCGACTCGAGACCCAGGCCTTGCCCAGTCTCAGCCAGAGCGGCGCATTCAGCGTGCAGTACCAGCCCTACCAGAACCTGGGCGCCTACGCCTCGGCGCAACGCCAACTGCAGCCGGCCGGCCAGATCGATGCATTCGCCGGCGGACTCAACTACCGTTACCAGCACCCGCTGCCCTGGCAGGGGGTGTTGACGCTGGGCAGCAGCGGCAGCTATCAACTGGTGGAAACGCACATCAACGCCACCCAGGCCAGCATCACCGACGAGGCGCAAACTGCACCCGCTCTGCTCGGCGCCGGCGCCGGCTTCCTGCTCAACCAGGCCTACGCCGTGGCGGCGAGCATCGTGGTGGTGGACACGCGCGACGGCATGCGTCTGCCGACGGTGGCCGGCGTCGATTACCTGTTGGTGCCGCAGGGCAATCAGACCCTGATCGTGCCGCTCCTGACCAGCCTGGTGATCCGGGCCGGCGATCCGCTGGCGCTCAGCTACGATTACGCCATCCCGCCCAGCATGAAGTACGCCACGACCGCCAAGTCGCTTAGTGCCGGCATGAGTTTTCAGTGGATCTCGTTTGGCGTCGCCCACAGCGAGTCTGCCGTGACCCTACTCTCGGGCAACGGCAGCGGCTTCCTGCAAAGCTCCCGCAACGACAGCGCGCAGGTCGATGTGCACGGCCGCTGGCAAAAGCTCCAGGGCGCGGCGGGCGCCGCCTTTCAGCGCTCCGACGCGACGCTGCTGTCCTTCACCCAGCAGCGCTATTATCAGTCCGCCACCTATCAGTATTCGCGCTACCTGGGCTTCGCCTTCGACACCGACTGGACCGTGGCCCATTACCAGACGCCGGCGCGGACCAGCGACACCCGCGGCGCGAATCTCACCGCGAACTGGTACACGTCGGGCGGCTGGATCGTCAATGCGCTGGCCGGCCGGCGCTATCTCACCGACAGCGCGCAGCCCTCGGAAATAGTGAGCAATGAAGGCCTGCGGGCGCAGATGAAATATGGCAAACTCTCGCTGACCTCCGCCTTCACCGCCAACCAACGAATACGCGGCGGCTCCCGGATGAGCAATTGGCGTATCGATTTCAGCGTGACGCGTGAACTATGAAACCGACCCCTGATACTGCCCGCTCCCGCGGCGCCTGCATTGCCGCCCCGCTGTTCGCCATGATGTATGCCACGCTGCTCGGCCTGCTCCCCGCCGGCTGCGCCACGACTGCACCACCCAGGACCGCAGCGGCGAGTACGGTGGCGAGCGCTGCGCCAGCTCCCATCTGGCCCGAGCCGCCGGCCAAGACCCGCATCCGCTATCTGCGCAGCGTCTCCGGACCGCAAGACTGGGGCATCGCCAAATCCCTGTTCCGGCGCCTGATCGATGCGCTCACCGGCAGCGGCAGCGATCACTTCATCCGCCCCACCGGGGTCGCGGAGCGGCAGGGGGTGCTGTACGTCGCCGACCCGGGCGCACCGGCCTTGTGGATCTTCGATGCCGGGCGGAACGAGACGCACAAGGTGGAGCGCGTCGGGGACACCGAGCTTCTTTCGCCGGTGGCGGTGGCGATACGCCCCGACGGCGCGGTGTATCTCGCCGACTCGCGCCTGAAAAAAGTGTTTCTCATAGACCGCGCCGGTGAGCTGATCGGCGTCGCCGCGCAGCAGGGCCTGGAGCGGCCGGCGGGCCTGACCTACGATCCAGTTCGAGGGCGTCTCTACGTCGCCGATTCGGCGAATCAGCGGATCGCCGTGTTCGGCCCCGACGCCAGACTCATCGGCACCTGGGGTGCAGCCGGCAGCGGCGACGGGCAGTTCAACTACCCGACCCACCTGGCGCTGGATCCGGCGGGGACGCTGCTGGTCACCGATGCGCTCAATTTCCGCGTCCAGGCCTTCGCCCCCGACGGCCGCTATCTCTGGCAATTCGGCCACCATGGCGACGGCTCGGGCGATGTCGCCGCCCCCAAGGGCGTGGCCTTCGATCCCGCCGGGCACGTCTTCGTCGTCGATGCGCTGTTCGATGCGGTGCAGATCTTCCGGCGCGACGGCCGCTTTCTGCTCGGCTTCGGCCAGCATGGCGCGCAGCCCGGCCAGTTCTGGCTGCCCGGCGGCCTGTTCATCAGCCCGAACAATGAAATCTATGTGGCCGACGCTTTCAACCAGCGGATCCAGGTGTTTCAAGGCGGTCCGGGCGCGGCCAGGGAGAAGCTGAAATGAAGCTGTCGTCGAAGGCATCAGGTTGGCTGGCGCTGCTCGTCGCCGGCTGCTTCGCGCTGTGCGCCAGCAGCCAGGCGCAGACCCATATCGCGCTCACCAAGCATAACCTCACCCCCAGCGGTCCCGGCACGATCAAGGCCGCAGAGCCGGTCGGCCTGTGCGTCTTCTGCCATACTCCGCACAACGCCAAGCCGACCATAGGCTTGTGGAATCGCGAGCTGTCCGCGGCCACCTACCAGCTCTACGCCAGCAGTACGCTGAAGGCGAGCCTGAATCAGCCCACCGGCAGTTCCAAGCTCTGCCTGTCCTGTCACGACGGCCTGCTGGCGCTGGACAGCCTGCGCGTGCCGCCCGCGGGTGCGCCGCTGATGCTAGGTCCCCTGCAGGGCAGCACCGTGCTCGGCACCGATCTGTCGAAGGATCATCCGATCTCCTTCACCTATGACGTCGCGCTGGCGCAGGCCAACCCGGAACTTGCCGATCCGCGCAGCCTAGCGGCGAGCGTCCGGCTCGATGCCCAGCAGCAAATGCAATGCACCAGTTGCCACGATCCGCACGAGGACCGGCAGCCGAATTTCCTGCGCGCCGACAACCGCGCCGGCGCGCAGTGCACCGCCTGCCATCGCATGAATGGCTGGTCCGCTTCGGCCCACGCCACCTCGACCGCTACCTGGAACGGCACCGGCACCGACCCCTGGCCGCCCGGCGCCTATGCCACGGTGGCCGACAATGCCTGCCTCGATTGCCACCGGCCGCACGACGCCGGCCATCCGCAACGGCTGCTGGCGCAGGCGACGGAGTCGGCCAACTGCACCGTCTGCCACGGCGGCACGGTCGCCGCCAAGAATGTCGCGGCGGAGTTCCTCAAGCCCTCCCGTCATCCGATCGACAGCAGCCAGTGGGTGCATGATCCCACTGAGGATCCGCGCCTGATGCCGCGCCACGTCACCTGCGTCGACTGCCACAATGCGCACGTCGCGACCAATGCCGCCGCCGTTCTGCCGGGCGCGCCGGGCGCGCTGCGCGGGGTCAAGAGCGTCACCCTGGGCGGCTCGGTGATCAATGATCCCAACTTCGAATATGAGGTCTGTGACAAATGCCACGGCCTGCAGGAGCCGACCACGGTGGGCATCATTCGCCAGGGCGGCACGCGCAACATCCGCCTGAAGATCGACCCGACCAATCCCTCGTATCACCCGATCGCGGCGACCGGCGCGAATCCGGCGATACTCGGCCTGGAGGCGGGCTACACCGCCTCCAGCCTGATCAATTGCACCAGTTGCCACAACAACGACGAGTGGACGGCGCAGGGTACCAACCCGCGCGGGCCGCACGGCTCGCGCTACGAGCCGATCCTGGCGGCGCAATACACCACCGGCGACCCCAGCGTCGAATCGCCCCAGAGCTATGCGCTGTGCTACCAGTGCCACAACCGCACTTTCCTGATCACCGATCAGGCCAAGACCTTCCCGCACCAGCGCCACGTGATCACCGATCAGGCGCCCTGCGCCGCCTGTCACGATGCCCACGGCTCGCGTCAGAACACTCATCTGGTGGACTTCATGCTCCGCGATCTCACCGGCAAGGTGGTCGTCAGCCCCTCCGCCACGCTCGGCCTGATTCAATACACGCCGCTGGGCGCCGGCCACGGCCAGTGCTATCTCTCCTGCCACGGCAAAAATCACGAACCGCTGGCTTACTAATCCCGCCCTCGCTCACCAATGGCTCAGCTATCTGACATTCCTTTCATTTCGCCTGGCTGATCTGGCTGATGCAAAGAGGGTGTCGACGAGCGATCGCCGACACCCTCTTTTGCGTTGACACAACTGCTGCCGTCAGCCCATTATTGCGCGCCAAAGGCGAAGCAATCTTGAGGTGTGCCCGTTCCCTTACTTCGTCAGCACCCACTCGATCAGGTCGTGCAGATCGGCGTCGCTGATCTTGGCGGCGGGATTGGGCGGCATCGGCATCGGACCATAGACGCCCTTGCTGCCGGCGCGCACCGACTTCTCCATCACGGCGACGGCGTCCTTCTCGCCCTTGCGCTTGGCCGCGACGGCGGTATAGGCCGGGCCGACGAGCTTCTTGTCGACGGTATGACAGGCGGTGCAGCCGCTCTTCTTCATCAAGGCCTCGGCCTTGGCGTCGTCGAGCGCGGCGCTGGCCGAGGCGGAAAACAACGCCAGCACGGCGGCGGCGGTGAGGGTGGTGACGAGAACTTTCAAGACAATCTCCCGATGTCAATGGAATTCAAATGCTAACCCGAAAACCTTCAAATGTTATGATCTTAATCAACTGAAGGGCGCGCTGCCATGCTGCTGCTCTACTTCCGCTACTTCTGGTGGCACTGCAGACAGAGGTAGCCGTCTGCAGTGGATGAGCCAACCAGCTTGCCGCGGAGGAAGAAATTCTCCTTGGCGGCCTTGTTGTGCGGGTCGTGGCAGGAGGAGCACTCGATGCCGGTCTGGCCGGACGTGGGCTTGCCGACGATGGCGCCGCCGCCGACGTCGGAGTAGAGGCGGATGTTGTTCGCCGTCGGATCTCCCACGAAGTCGTTGCTGGCGAGCTGGGCGCCGGTGGTGCTGCCGTTATAGACGTTGGGCGCGCCGTTGAAGGGATAGGGAATCGCCACCGGGTGGTTGCCGCTCAGATTGCCGCCCGTGCCGACCAGCGTCTTGCTATTTCGCATCGTGCCCCACAAGGCGCTGCTCCCGGTATGGGTGGCTTCGTTGAACCAGCCGACGTCGCCGATCGCTACCGAGCCGTCGTGGCAACTCAGGCACTTCGCCGAGGGTCCGTTGTAGGCGTTGCCGGTGAAGCCGGGCAGCGCGGTGCCCGAGGTGGTGGCGGCGACATCCCACTGGAAGGTGTTGGATGACAGGGTGTGGTTCCACAGCAGCAAGGTGGACTTGGCCTTGTGCGGCGTGTGGCAGAAGGTGCACAGGCCGACGGGGGTGACCGCGCCGGTGAAATCGTGGGCGGTGTAGGCCATGCCCGTCCCGGGGTCGCCGGGCGCCGCGCCCGAGGCCGCGAACGCGCCGCTCGGGCCGCCCGGGCCGCCGACCGGGCTCAAGGCGTTGAGGATCCCGTTGGTACTGCCGATCGGGTTGATCCCTTTGCCGCCATTGGTCGCACTCAGCACCGGAACGGTGGTGGTCCCCAGTGTGGTGGCGCCGGTATTGGTGTTGGGCGTTCCGGCAGTGACCGTACCGCTGGTATTGGTGCCGATCGCCACTTGCCCCCAGGCGGCAGCGGCGGCGAGGGCCAGGCCCGCGACCGCGAACATCCTTGCCGGCTTGTTCCAATTCATTTTGTTCTCCTCCGAGATTGACTACCCTGAGCGTCCCTATGCAAGTTGCGAGCCCATGCACTGAGTGACGGCGGCATCAGGCTGCCTGTTATCCGGCCCGCGAACGCTTTGCAGGATTCTGGAATGGTGAGTTGCCGCCGGGAACAATCGACCGGGAATGAATGTTGCGGGCGATGAATATTGCATAATTGCAATCCTTCCCGGAACGGGTTCGGCCATGAGGCGAATACTGTTGACGCTGATGCTGCTCGGCCTGCCGGCGCCGGTCGCAATGGCAGCGACGGGGGCTACGACGGCTTTGCCGGCCGCGCCCCCGGCCGTGGCGCAGCAAGTCGAGCGGCGGGCCGGACAGAGAATCGCCGCCATCGCCGCGGACTTGCGCTGTCGGGTTTGCGGCAGCCAATCGCTGGCCGACTCGGACAGCAGCCTGGCGCGAGCCCTGCGCCGCGAAATGCGCGGACTCATCGCTCAGGGCAGGAGCGACGCCCAGATCGAGGCCTGGCTGCTGGCGCATGAGGGTGATTTCGTGGATCGCCCGTCGCCCTCCTGGGCGAAAGATCTCTGTCCGCTCGGACTGCTGCTCGCGGCTTGCGCCGCGGCCGCGGTCCTGCTGATCGCGACGCTGCGCCGGCGCGGTGCTGAATGACGATGACATTCCGCCCGCACCGGTGGTGTACGTCGGGCTAAAGCCCGACTCGTTATTGCGCGCCGCAGGCGAAGCGATCTTGTTGGCGTGCCCGTTTACTTCGTCAGCACCCACTCGACCAGGTCGTGCAGATCGGCGTCGCTGATCTTGGCGGCGGGATTGGGCGGCATCGGCATCGGACCATAGACGCCCTTGCTGCCGGCACGCACCGACTTCTCCATCACGGCAGCGGCGTCCTTCTCGCCCTTGCGCTTGGCCGCGACGGCGGTATAGGCCGGGCCGACGAGCTTCTTGTCGACGGTATGACAGGCGGCGCAGCCGCTCTTTTTCATCAAGGCTTCGGCCTTGGCGTCGTCGAGCGCGGCACTGGCAGAGGCGGAAAACAGCGCCAGCACGGTCGCGGCGGTGAGGGTGGTGACGAGAACTTTCAAGACAATCTCCTTTGAAGTAAAAATATGCTGCTGGGTTGGGGTATTGCGTAGCTGTGTTTCAAACCCGAAAAACCCGTCGGCAGGCTTGCGCCTGCCGACGGGTTCGCTGCTGTTACTTTAACTTCTTACTTCACGTGGCACTGCAGGCAGAGGTAGCCATCCGTCTGACTCGAACCAGTCAGATTGCCGCGGAGGAAGAAGTCATCCTTGGCGGCCTTGTTGTGCGGGTCGTGGCAGGAGGAGCACTCGATGCCGGTCTGGCCTGCCGTGGTCTTGCCGACGATGGCACCGCCGCCGACGTCGGAGTAGAGGCGGATGTTGTTCGTCGTCGGATCTCCCACGAAGTCATTGGTGGCGAGTTGGGCGCCGGTGGTGCTGCCGTTATAGACGTTGGGCGCGCCATTCAAGGGGTAGGGGATCGCCACCGGATGGTTGCCGCTCATGTTGCCGCCCGCGCCGACCTGCTTGGAAGTAGCGCCACTGCCAGCTTTGCCGGTTTGCGTTGAGCCTCCCCCTACCAAGAAAGTGCTCAAGGGTGTTCCGCCAGTGGCAGTGGAACCGGAGGCTTCGGCAAACCAGCCGACGTCGCCGATCGCCACCGAGCCGTCGTGGCAGGAGAGGCACTTCGCCGACGGTCCGTTGTAGGCATTGCCGGTGAAGCCGGGCAACGCGGTACCGGAGGTGGTGGCGGCCACGTCCCACTGGAAGGTGGCGTTGGACAGGGTGTGGTTCCACAGCAGCAATGTGGACTTGGCCTTGTGCGGCGTGTGGCAGAAGGTGCACAGGCCAGCGGCAGCGGCAACACCGCTGCTGCCGCTGCCGGAGATGAAATCATGGGAGGTGCCGGCAAGGCCCGTCCCGAAACCATTCGCGTATCTAGCTTGTGCCGCAGTTGGAGTTGCCCCAGTGGCAACTGGGGTCGCGTCGGTCCATGTTCCGCTCGGGCCACCTGCGCCGCCGGTAGTATCCGTCAAGACGGTACCGGTCGGTGTCGTCGAAGCATTGATGCCACCGCCGCCATTGACGGGGGCGAGTGCTGAAACAGGGGGTGGTGAACCTAACGGGTTAACCGGAGTCCCGGCTCCATTGTTCTGGATGATCACCTGTCCCCAGGCGACGCTTGTGGCAAGGGCCAGACCCGCGACCGCGAGCAGCCTTGCCGACTTGTTCCATTTCATCTCGTTCTCCTCTTTAGTTGAAAATCAATCGAAGCTCGGTGCTGCAGATCCATTCAAGCTTGAGCCTCAATCAGCAGGGTTCATGCCAAGTGATTCATTGCCGGAGCGATGCCCGCGTCGTCGCCCCTGCCGGGGCGGCGGCGTGGGCTTTCGGGCGGGAGACTTGAGGGCGGTTGGGACGGGGTGGCGGCGGATCGTTTTCCTTGCGGCGCGGACATATTCCAGAATCCTGGAGCGCGCTTTTCAGATTCCTGGAAAATTCCGGCTCGCGCTGGGCGCATGAACCGGCGACTCATTCGCCAGCGGGGATGAATAGCGGGCATGCCCGGTGGATGCGCCAGCCTGCTCCCCTGGCGCGGCACTTGCGTCGTACTTTGCTTTTTGTTCAATGCCGCTATCGTGCCACGGGCACTTTCTTTCGATGGCGATACCCGGACGGGGTTGCGGCGCCCAGACAACATGACCCTGAACACAAAAATACTCCGGTTTTTCTTCCTGCTGATGGGGGTTGTGCTGTTGGTGGTGCTCGCCGTCGGGCTCTACACGCTGCGGGAATTCTCCTTTTACACCGCCGAGCGCCACGCCCGCTCGGTGGCGGAAACGGTCAAGGAGAGCCTCACCGAAAGCATGGTCAATGGCACGATAGCCAAGCGCCAGCAATTCCTGGAGCGCCTCAAGGACGTGCCCGGCGTCGAGGGAGTACGGGTGATTCGCGGGCTTGCCGTCGAAAATCAGTTCGGCCCGGGTCTCATCATGGAACACTCCGAGGACGAGGCGGAGGCCAATGTCCTGGCGTGCGGCCAACCGGCTTTCAAAGCCATCGGGAAGAACGGCGCGATGGTGTTTCGCGCCATCATCCCTTATATCGCCACCGACACCGGCACTCCCAACTGCCTGCAGTGCCATGCCGTCAGCCGGGGTACCGTGCTCGGCGCCATTGCCATCGATATTCCCCTTGACGGTGTCAGGCGGCAGGCGATCACCGCAGTTTCCCTGCTGGGCTTGTTCATGTTTCTCACCGCCCTCCTGGCGCTGCTCTTGCTGCGGCGGCTGCTGCAACCGCTGGTTGAAACCGCCGCCGCCGTGAAGGACGTGGTAGCCCAGGCGGTCGGAGGCGTTTTTAGCGGGCGCATCGAACGGCGCACGTCCGACGAACTGGGCGAGATCGCCAGCCAGCTCAACCGGCTGATGGAATTCCTCGACGAGGGGATCACCACCATCGGCCGTCGCGTCGGTGAATTGATGGGTTACAGTCAAGGCCGCCAGAATATCGCGAACCAATTCGTCACCACCACCGAGATGGTGGAAGGCCTGGTCGAAGCGTCGCACTTCAAGCAGGCGATAGAGGAAGACCAGAGCAAGCGGGAAGTCTATCAGCGCCTGGCGCGTGTGCTCGGCGACCAATACGACTTCCACCATTTCTCCATCTACGAGGTGGCCACGAGCAAGAACCACATCACGCCGATCGTGCTTGACGGCGCGCTCGACGCAAGCTGCCGCTGGTGCGATCCGCAGATCCTGATCGATGCCAATGCCTGCCGGGTGAGACGCACCGGCCATGAAGTCAACGCGGTGGACTTCCCCGATATCTGCACCATGTTCCGTGACGGCGGCGAAGGAGAAACCCACATCTGCCTGCCGATCACCCAGTCCGGTTCCGTCGGCAGCGTGGTACAGATGGTTTTCCCTGCCGAGCATGGGCAACTCGCCAGGCTGATGATCCCGTTCATCGCCGTCTATCTGCGCGAAGCCGCGCCGGTGCTCGAAGCCAAGCGGCTGATGGAGCACCTGCGGGAGAACTCCTTGCGCGACCCCATGACCGGCTTGTACAACCGGCGCTTCCTGGAGGAATACGTCGCCACCCTGATTGCTTTCAGTCAACGCCGGAAAAGCGTTTTTTCCGTGCTCATGCTCGACCTGGATTACTTCAAGCAGGTCAATGACAGCTTCGGCCACGAAGCCGGCGACAAGGTGCTCAAGACCCTGGCTGAAACCCTGGCCAATAGTGCGCGGACATCGGACATGGTGATTCGCTATGGCGGCGAGGAATTCCTGATCATCCTGATGGACACGAGTGCCGAGGATGCCGCAATAATCGCCGAGAAAATTCGTGTCAAGGTCGAGGAAACCAAGATTGCCCTGCCCGGCACGGTGCTGCAGAAGACCATTTCCATCGGCATATCCGAGTTTCCCTCGGATGCCGACAGTTTCTGGCAGGTGGTCAAATATGCCGACGTCGCCCTCTACGAGGCCAAGAAGACCGGCCGCAACCGCGTCGTCCGCTTCCTCCCCATGATGTGGCAAGAAGACGAAAAATACTAGGGTCAGTCATGTTGAAACGCGAGACCCTAGGTCGGCATTCATGCCGACATGTCCCACAGGGACTTCCTCCGGTCGTCGGGCTTCAGCCCGACTTACAATGGCGCTAGGAATTGCAGAGCACCACACTGGTAGTTGTCACCGGGAGCTGAGACCTGGTGGCAGCCCAGGACACTTGGGCCGCGGAGCTGGGTAATGGTGCCCGACTATTCACATCCCCCGTCCTGGTCGCAGTGGCCGTTGACGGTATTGCCCTGCGATGACAGGGCTGCCTGAATATCGTACCGTGACTTGAAGGGACCGCTACGGAAGCGGACGGAAGACGTCGATTTTCCGGTAACCCTGATCGAGGAAATAGACGCTGCCATCCGCGTCGATGGCGATGCCCGAGGGCAGCAGGTAGCTCAAGGGTCCGCCATCCTCGCCATGGCCGCCGACGGCGAACAGGAAGGCGCCGCGCGCATCGAAGACCTGGAAATTGCCGAGCAGGGCATCCACCACATAGACCTCGCCCGCCGCGTCTGCGGCGATCGCCTTGGGCCGCCCGAACTGGCCGGGACGAGTGCCGACCGTGCCGAAGCTGCGCAAATATTTTCCTTGGTGATCGAAGGTCTGGACCCGGAAGTTGCCGCTGTCGGTGACGTAAAGTTGCCCGCCGCTGCCCACCGCCAGGTCGTAGGGCGTGTTGAACTCGCCCGGCCCCGAACCGCGCTCGCCGAAATCGAAGAGATGCCTGCCGTCGCGCGCAGCGAATACCCGCACCCGGGCTTCACCCTTGCCCCCCTCGCCGCCGTCGATGGCGTATATCCGCTCGCCATCCGGATCTGCGGTCACGCTGAAGAGATGCGTGAACCACTGCGGGCCGCCGATGCTGCGCTGATATTGTCCTTGCTCGTCAAACACCAGGACGGCATTGGCGCCGGCATCGGCGACGAAGAGCCGGCCGGCCGCCCGGTCGATGCTCAGGCCCAGCGGTTTTTGCAGCGTGCCGGGACCGGCTGCGCCGATGCGGTAGTAGCGGCGTCCGGGAATATCGAAGACATCGATCTGGCGTTCGGCAAGATCGGACACGAACACCCGACCGTGATCGACGGCGAGCGCATGGGGGCTGGCCAGTCCGGGGCCGGTGCCCTGGTGATCGTGGTGCAGGAATTTTCGCAAGGCGGCGCCTTCCGCCTGCCCGAGCACGTCCTTGGCGCCGTAGAGCGTGCGCTCGAAGCGGAATCGCGCCGCCGCCGGCGGCGCCGGGAACACCGGTTGCACCGCGGCCGCGGTCCGTTCCGGTTCGCTGGGCGCGACCGCGCAGCCGGCCAGGGCGAATACGGCGCCTGCCGCCAATGCGCGCAGCACGACACGCTTGAGGGAGATAAGTCCGTCATCGCGACTGCCGCGGCCTGCGGTCTCGCAGTGACGGCAGCGTGGCGATCTGAGCTTGCCGCGCTTCGCTCGCAACGACGAGTAATCCGAGGGTTCATGGAAAGCCCCGAAAGGGCGTGACGATCCACAGTCGGCTGAATCTGCGAGCTTGCTGGATTGCTTCGCTGCGCTCGCAATGACGAAATTGTACTTGCTTGGTATCCCCTTAACATTGCCAGGTATCGCCATGCCAGCCCTCATCCTCAAAAATATCGTGAATAGATTGTCTAAGCTTCAATGACCTTGTCAAAACCCGCCGGTTTGACTCGGCATATATTTATGATTATATTTTAGAACAATGTGCTTGACGTCAGGCACGATGCGCTCCAACATCCGCAAGTCCGATTGCCAGGGTGGGTCGCGGGATCGAACATGACTTCGAACAAGAACAAGGTCGAACTGCCGATTTTTTTCCATCTCAAGTGGCTGGCGAAGATCGCCCTGAGCGTCGCTGCGCTGGCCGGCATCGGTCTGTTCCTAGCCTTGTTCCTGATCACCGACGGCAAGGGCGCGAGATATGGCCGGATCATCCTCACCAACAACTTGACGCATCAGAATCTGGGGCCGGCGATACTGGTGTTTGCGCTGGCGATGGTGCTCATCGCCAGCGTCGTCACCTGGTTGATTTCGCTCTATAGCAGTTTTCGCATCGCCGGACCCCTGTTCCGGTTTTCCCAAAACCTGAAAAATGCCATTGAACACCCCTTGGCCGTGCCCATGACGATCCGCAAGACCGACATGCTCCAGCGCGAGTGGCAGGAATTCGAAGCGAGTCTGGCGACGCTGGGCGAACATTACCACTGTCTGAGAACGGCGCTGGAGCAGGCCAAACTGACGCTGTCAGCGGATGCCGAGCCCGGCCCGTCGGCGTTGCATGAGGCCGTCACCCGACTGAGGGAGACCGAGCGCCTTGTTCAGCTTTAGAGGTTTCCTGATCGGCGGCATCGGTGTCCTGGTGATCGGTGTGATTTCATGGGGGGTTCTTGCCGACTTCGGCGCCAAGCCGCACCTGGCGGGAATCAGTTGCGGCAAATGCCATTTGTCGGACACCACGGTGAGTCCCGCACAAGCGAAGAAGCTGGTCGCCTCCCAGGAGGTCATCTGCGGCAGTTGCCATGCCAAGGCCTTGCAGTTGAGCCATCCCAGCGGTTTCGTGCCCCAGGGCAAACTGCCGGCCGGGTATCCGGTGGACTGGAAGGGGGACCTGACCTGCAGCACCTGCCATGAGGTTCACGGCACGAACCCCGGCTTGCTGCGCGGCGACAAGCGCGGCAAAGCGCTGTGCCTCTCCTGTCATGATCAGGCTTTCTTCGAGCACATGAAGGACACCGGCAATTCGCTCCAGCAGTCAGGGCACCTGGGCGCGGGTATCACGCTCGGCAGTCAGATCGCCATCGATCCGATATCGCTGCAGTGCATGGGTTGTCACAACGGCGAGTCCGATGCGGCAGGTGTCCGGGTTGATCGCAGTGGCGTCATGCGCCACAGCAGCGGTGCCGCCAATCACCCGATCGGCATACTTTATCCCGCATTTTCCAGGAGCGGAGATCTCCGTCCCAGGAGTATGCTGTCGAAAAAAATCCTGCTACCCGGTGGCAAGTTGAGTTGCGTATCCTGCCATCAGGTGTACAAAAAACAGCATGGTCAACTCGTCATGTCCAATAACGGCTCCGCCCTGTGCATGCAGTGCCACAACCTATGAGACCACCGCCCGGGAGAGAGCGTCGTCAGCGCGGCGTTCATCGTCAGCGCAAGACTCGCTACGTCGATGAGACCTTGCAGAAATGGTTGCTGGTGGGTCTGGTGGCGCTCGAGGCCGGGCTGGTGGGAGGCTTGGCCTGGCTGATGCGCTGGCAACTGAACCAGACTATCGAGCAGAACTTGTACCGCGTGCACCAGGCCGATGCCGGCTCCTTGCTGGGGCAGCTGCTGCATCAGGCGGTACCGCTGGTGGGGCTGTTCCTGCTTGCCAATGCGCTTGCCCTGGTGCTTGTGCACCTGGTCTGGCGCCGTTACCTGCATGCCATGCTGCAGCGGTTCATGGCGCTGATCGGCAAGACCCGGCGGCTGGACTTTTCCCTCGATCCGAGCAAGACCCACTACCGCTATGGGCTGCTGACGCTGACCGAGGCGCAGAGAACCAAGGAACGGCACCGCCTGGTGTCTATCCGGGAACAGATGGATAGGCTGGCGGCCGAGGTTTCAGCCGGCAGCGACCTCCAGCGCATCAGGAATGCGCTGGACGCGGTGGGTGAGCTGCTGCCGCCAAAACCATCGGGAGATAGGCGCTCCGGCGAGCCGATGCCGCTGCCCTGAGCGGCGCAGCCCGGGGAGCGTCATGCCCAGGCCGCCACCGACTCACTTGCGAGTCACGGCCACCTGACTGACGAAGAGGATATTCGGAAAGCTGCGCTTCAACGACTTGCTGTAGAAGTCGCCCATGGCCGCGCCGTCATCGAAGCGGATCGCATCGCCTTTTTTCACCGCCACCGTCTGCGCCGCCAGCCACTGCTTCTTGCCGCCCTGCTTGACCTCAATATAGGTGTAGCCGGGGGCATCGATGACGTTCAAGACCGAGCCCATTTGCGTCAGCCGGCGCGCTGCGAGTTGGCTCGCGGCCGAGTCGTTGGTGACCTGATCGACGAAGGTGATTTTGGGAAAGGTGCGTTTCAAGGTCTTGCTGTAGAAATTGCTCATGACCGCGCCGTCGTCGAAGCGGATCTCATCGCCTTTTTTCACCGCCACCGTCTGCGCCGCCAGCCATTGCTTCTTGCCGCCCTGCTTGACCTCGATGTAGGTGTAGCCGGGAGCATCGATGACGTTCAAGACTGCGCCCTTTTGTGTTAAACGGGTCGCGGCGGGACGACTGGTGGCCGAGGCGTTGTCGACCGGCGGGTGGCCCGCGGGAGGCGCGGCATGGGTGGCGAGGGAAAAGGCGGCGAAGGAAACGGCGGCGAGAGTGTGCGCAAGCGAGTGCGGTTTCATGAGTGGCATCCTGTGTTTGTTGGTGTGGATGAAGCGGCTGGCAGTCTAATACGAGTGGGCCATGCTTGTCTTTACCTAGCGCAAACAAACGGCATAACTGGCCGCGAGCAAACACCGGAAAGATTCCAGTATGCCATGTGAAAACGGACAGAGCGCGATCTTTGGGCGCCGATACCTGAGCTGAGCAGCATCAGACATTTTGGGAAGCATCTACGCAGCGTAGAAAGAAAATGAGATCAAGCCCTGCAGTTCACCATAAGCACCCTGGGCTTAGGGAATACGGCACCTCAGAAACTTCCTCCGGTCGTCGGGCTAAAGCCCGACCTATCGACCCTGACGCCGGCTGCGCCGGCATAAGTGCCTGCCGCCGGGTAAAAGCATCCCGGCGACGGGCGCTAGACGCGGAAGCGGTCGACCGAGGCCTTGAGCTCCAGGGCCATGGCTTCCAGGCTGGAGGCCGCCTGGGACGAATGCTTCGCCGACAGGCTGTTGCTCTCGGTGACC
>JAJYUW010000171.1 GCA_021792335.1 Pseudomonadota bacterium
GGACCGATGATGAACGAGATCATCAGCGCGGTCAGCATCGCCAGCACGGCGCGCAGCGTGATATAGCCGAACACGTTGAAGGCGCGTACATCCTGGGCCAGCCATTGGCTTAGTGCGAGCAGCATGCCTGATCCTCCCGCAGTTCAAAACTCTTCACCACCCGCTCCATCTGCATGAAGCGCGACCCCTTCACCAGCACCGTCACATCCGGCGCCAGCTGGTTTTCAACCTCATGCAGCAAGTCCTCGATGTACTCGAAGTGCCGCCCGCCCGGGCCGAATGCCTCGGCGGCGGCCGCACTCAAATCACCCAGGGTGAACAACCGGTCGATGCCGGCCGCCTTGGCCGCCGCGCCGATTTCGGCATGCAGTGCGCGCGCGCCTTCGCCCAGCTCGCCCATGTCGCCGAGCACCAGCGCCTTCTTGCCGGGCAAGCCTGCCAGCACGGCAAGTGCCGCCCTCACCGAACCCGGGTTGGCGTTGTAGGTATCGTCGATCAGGGTGGCGCCGTGCAGGCCGGCCTTCTTCTGCAGGCGGCCCTTGACTGACGCGGCCAAGGTCAGCCCGCGGGCAATCACCGCGTTGCTGACGCCCAGCGCCACGGCAACCGCTGCGGCCGCCAGCGCATTGCGCACGTTGTGCTCGCCCGGCACTGGCAAGTTCAGGCTGCACGCCCCCTGCGGGGTGGTCATTTCGATTTCGCTGCCAAATGGCTGCAACCTGTATGCGGCTGTCAGATCGGCCGGCTGCCGGGTTCCGAAGCGAAGGATGCGATGCCCCTTGGCCAGTTCCTGCCATAGGTCCGCGTAATCATCATCGGCATTGATAATCGCGCTGCCATTCGTCGCCAGCCCCTCGAATATCTCGCCCTTGGCGTGTGCCACCGCCTCCACCGACCCAAGACCTTCCAGGTGCGCGGCTTGGGCGTTGGTGATCAGCGCCACGTCGGGCCTGGATATCCTGGTCAGGTAAGAGATCTCGCCCGGGTGGTTCATGCCCATCTCGATCACGGCATAGCGGTGAGTATCGCGCAATTCCAGCAGGGTCAGCGGCATGCCGATGGCGTTGTTCAGGTTGCCCTGGGTGGCCAGCACCTGCTCGGCGTCACCGACCTCGGCGCGCAGGATGGCGGCAATCATTTCCTTGACGGTAGTCTTGCCGCTGCTGCCGGTAAGACCGACCACCGGAATGCTAAAGCGGCTGCGCCAGAAGGCGGCCAGTGCGCCCAGGGCGAGGCAGGTGTCGGCGACCCTGATCAGCGGGAAATCGCCCCAGGCCTCGTCGGTTCGCTCCACCAGCGCGGCCACCGCCCCCTGCTGCTTCACCTGGGTGACAAAATCGTGGCCATCGAAACGCTCGCCACGGAGCGCCACGAACAGGCTGCCGGCGGTGGCCGTACGGCTGTCGCTGGTGACACTGGTGAAGGTCACATCCGCGCCGCTCATTTCTGCGTTTAGGGCCTTGGCTGCTGCGCTCAGGCTCAACATGTTGCATATCCTTCCAAAACTCGCGATGCCACCTCGGCATCGGCAAAGGGCAGTTTGACGCCCTTGATTTCCTGGTAATCCTCGTGGCCCTTGCCGGCGATCAGCACCACGTCGCCCGGCCTGGCGCCACGTATCGCAGCGTCGATAGCGGCGGCGCGGTCCTCATCGACATGGTAGTTGGCGCCCATGCCGGCAACGATGTCGGCGATGATATCCATGGCTTCCTCGCCGCGCGGGTTGTCGCTGGTGACGATGACGCTGTCCGCCATGCGCGAGGCAACTTCGCCCATCTGCGGGCGCTTGCCGCGGTCGCGCTCGCCGCCGCAGCCGAATACGCATACGAGACGACCCTCGCTGCCCATGATCTCGCGCAGCGCGCCCAGTACTTGCTCCAGCGCATCGGGAGTGTGGGCGTAATCCACCACTACCAGCGGTTTGCCATTTCCGCCCAGACGCTGCAGGCGGCCGGCCACCGGCTCGACCCGTTCCAGCTCACGCACCGCATCGGCCAGTTCCACACCGCTCACCAGCAGGGCCGCCAGCACTGCCAGCAGGTTGGAAGCATTGAACTTGCCGAGCAAGCGGCTACTCACCTTTGCCTTGCCCCATGGCGTCACTGCCTCGAAACGAATGCCTTGCTCGTCCGTCACGAGATTGCGCAAATATAAACAAGCGCCTTTTACGTTTGCTTCCTCTCCCGCAGGCGGGAGAGGATTGAGGTGAGGGCGTCCCTCTGGCGGGCTTCCCTCATCCCAACCTTCTCCCAGAGGGAGAAGGGGCAATGGTGAAGGGCGCTGGCTATGATCGAGGGAAGCTTCCAAACTGTAGCCCACCGTCTGCACGCCGCTGCAACCCAGCTTGCCGGCGAGTTCGACGCCGAACGGATCATCCATATTGAGCACCGCGTACTTCAGCGCCGGCCAGGTGAACAAGATCGCCTTGGCAGCGGCGTAGGACGCCATGTCGCCGTGGTAATCGAGATGATCACGGGACAGGTTGGTGAGCAGCGCCACGTCGAAATGCGCTCCGTTGACCCGCCCCTGCGCAAGGCCATGGGATGAAACTTCCATCGCCACGCACTCGGCGCCGTCGTCCAGGTAATCGCGCAGCAGTCCGTGCAGGTTGACCGCATCCGGGGTGGTGTTGGCCGCTGGGGTCAGGGCGCCGGCGAAACCGTTACCGAGCGTGCCCACCAGGGCGGTCTTCCTGCCCAAAGCGGTCAGACACTGCGCCATCCAGTGGCAGCAGGAAGTTTTGCCATTGGTGCCGGTGATACCAATCATCCATAGCTGGCGCGAGGGTTCGCCATAGACCTGGCTGGCAATCGCGCCCACCCTGTCGCGCAGGCCTTCGATCGGCAGGTTTGGCACCCGCCACCCGGAATTCCACTCGAAGCCCTCGCGCTCCCACAGCACCGCACCGGCACCGGCGGAAACGGCCTGGGCGATGAATTTTCGCCCATCGAGCCGTTCTCCCGGATAAGCGGCAAAGACATCCCCCGGCTCGACCTGGCGGCTGTCGACCACTATCCGCTTCACTTTCACGCCCAGTCCGGCGATCAGATCGGGAGTCATACCACCTCCTTCACTTCCGGCGCGTTTTCCGGCGGCATGATGCTGCCGGTCGGCGCATCGGGCGGTACGCTCAAGAGACGCAGCGCGCCCGTCATCACCCGGCTGAACACCGGAGCAGCCACTGTCCCGCCGTAATACTGTCCGTCGGAAGGCTCGTCTATCATCACCGCCACGATCAGACGCGGATTGGAGGCCGGCGCCAACCCGACGAACGATGCGATATAGCGGTCGTGAGCGTAACGGCCGTTCTCCTCCTTGTGCGCCGTGCCGGTCTTGCCTGCCACACGGTAGCCCATCACCTGGGCGCGCGGCGCGGTGCCGCCAGGCTGCACCACCAGCTCCAGCATGCTGCGTACCGCTTGCGAAGTTTCCGCCTTGATCACCTTCACTCCGGCAGGCGGCACATCCACTTTCAACAGCGAAACCGGCTTGATTTCACCCTCACCGGTAAACACCATGTAGGAGCGCGCGAGCTGCAGGAGACTGACAGAGACTCCATGTCCGTAGGCCATGGTAGCCTGCTCGATCGGCCGCCAGGTTTTATAGGGGCGCAGCCTGCCTGAAGCTTCGCCGGGGAAACCTGCTTGTGGCGTTTTGCCGAAACCCAGATGGTTGAAGACATTCCACAGGTATTCCGGCTCAAGCGACAGCGCCATCTTGGCTGCGCCGACGTTGCTCGATTTCTGGATCACCTGCGCGACCGTCAGCACGCCGTTGGGATGGGCATCGTGTATCGTTGCCGCGCCGATGGTGAACGTCCCGGGCGCGGTCTGAACCGGCGAATCAGGCCTAAAATTTCCCGCCTCCAGCACCGCGGCAGCGGTGAATGGCTTGAAGGTCGAGCCCGGTTCGAAGGTGTCGGTAACGGCGCGGTTACGAGTGCTGTTGCGGTTCAGCCTGGCTCGGTTATTGGGGTTGTAGGCGGGCAAATTGGCCAGCGCAAGAATTTCGCCGGTCTTTGCGTCGAGCACCACGATCGCGCCTGCCTTGGCCTTGTGCTCGACCACGGCCGCCTTGAGTTCGCGAAAGGCGAGATACTGGATTTTTCGATCGATGCTGAGCGCAAGATCCCGACCGTCTTGAGGCGCCCTGACACTTTCGACATCCTCGATGATGTGACCGAGACGGTCCTTGATCACGTGGCGGCTGCCCGGCTTGCCTGCCAGCCAGTCCTGATAGGTCAGTTCCAGTCCTTCCTGGCCATTGTCGTCAACGCCGGTAAAACCGAGCAGATGCGCCACCACATCCCCGGCCGGATAATAGCGCCGGTATTCACGCTGCAGGAACACGCCCGGCGCATTGACCTGCAACACCCGTGCCGCGGTTTCCGGCGGCACCTGGCGCTTGAGGTAGACGAAGTCGCGCTGGCTCTGTACAAAGCGCCCCTTCACATCGTCTTCCTTCATTTCCAGGATTTTCGCCAGGTGCCGGATCCGTTCCGGGGTGATCT
>JAJYUW010000172.1 GCA_021792335.1 Pseudomonadota bacterium
CGCCAAGCGGCTGTGTTAGAAGTCAAGCGTTTTTTACGAGATTGAGTTGGTGCCATGCCAGATTCTCCCGCAACATGATGTTAAGGATGGCCAAGAGTTTGCGCATACAGGCGACGATGATGACCTTAGGTAACTTGCCCGTTTGTTCCAAGCGCTGGGCAAAGGTCTTGATGACGGGATTACAGCGGATGGCGGCCACGGTGGCCATGTACAAGACCCTGCGTACGGTCGCGCGCCCCCCGCGAATGGCGCGTTTACCGCGGAAGCGTCCACTGTCCCGATTGAAGGGCGCTACCCCGGCCAGCGCACTGATCTGACGGCGGTCGCTCTTTCCTAATTCGCCCAGTTCCGCCAGGAGCGTGGCACTGAGCACGGGTCCGACTCCGGGGACGCTTTGCAGGAGTTGGTCGTGATGGCTCATGTCCTCGTCGGAGGCGATGCACTGGGTGATCTGGGCGTCGAGTTTGGCGATCTGTTTGTCCAAGGTGGCCAGCACTGTCTGGAGGGCCTTGCGGGCCGGCGTGCTGGTGGTGGTCTGGAGACGATTCGATTGCTCGGTGCGCGTCTGGAGCAACTGGCGCCGGCAGGTCACCAGGGCCTCGAGTTCGGCCCGTGAGGCGGAACGTTTGGCGAGCAAGCGTGGGGCGGCCAAACGTGCGAAAGTCCGTAGGACACGGGCATCGATGGCATCGGTCTTGGCCAGGATACCCAGGCCGATGGCGAAATGACGCACGTGGCCGGGATTCACCAGGGCCACGGGCAAGGCGGCGGCGAGGAGGGCTTCGACCAGGGGCCGTTCCAGGCCGCCGGTCGCCTCCACGACGATGACACTGGGCGCGGCGGCTTTAAGTGTGGCTAACAAGTCGCGAATGCCCGCGGGGTCATTGGACACCCGGCGAACGATGGTGTCGTTGGAACCGGCCACGTCCAAATGGGTCTTAGCAACGTCGATGCCCACGAACACGGCCCTCTGCTCGGCCACAGTAACAGTAGTCGTCACGGATACCCTTTCTTGCGAATGCGAGCGTCCCCAGCGAGGCGGGAGCTCAATCGGCTGTTCGGGTGAACCGACACGGGACCGGCTTGGACCCAGCTTGGCGACGGCCGTGGAAGGCCGGAACGCGATCGGTCGTGGGCCGGTCGCCGCGTCGGCGTGACTCCTCGCTGCGCTCGTCGTCCCGCCGACGCGACAGCGAATTCTAGGCTCGATGGAAGGATGGTTGGCCATCTTTTTAAACATACAAGTCCGCCAAGTTGTTTTGTGAGGGGGGTACCGGGACGAGGTAAGAGGCTCACGGTCGCTGAGGCGACTAAACTGCGGCGCGAAGAGCGCGAAAACGAGTGAACCACGGATTATTAGCCGGGAACAACTCTTTTCGATGCTGATCATGGGTGCGCCTTCATTGTTTACCGTCCCGATATCCGTGTTCCGGTCGCCATATGGCGACTCGCCCTCTTCGGCGACCGGCGGATGTCGGGACAGGTTCCGCGATGGCCGGACGGAAGGACTATCGAAGCCATAGCCAAATGGCGAGGGGGATAATGGAAAGATTTTTCGCCCATGTTCAGCTGTTCCGAAAATGGCGGGGTGAGGCGCCATTGAGGACGCCACCCCGCCAGAGGCATTCCCCAGCCGACGAGGGCGTCGGCTCTACGAGGGCGGGCGACGTTGAGGACGCTACCTGCGGCATAGGTCACCAAGGGCGACTCTTCGACCGGGGGCTATTTACGCGAGGTGGACGCCATTTTCATCGTACCCGCCGCGGCGGGGATCGCACCGATGACACGGATAAGGTCAGTGGAATCCGTGTCATCAGTGGTTGCCATTTTCATCCTCTCCGGGTGCGGTGGCGCCCCATGTTCAGCTGTTCTGAAAATGGGGCGTTGGGGCGCTGCTGGACCACCACCCCCGACAAGGTCTCCCAAGGCCACTCCTCGGTCGGGGGCTATATAGTTAGCGGCGGCTTCGGCGTGCCGGTCGAGTTGAGGCGGGATGCCCGGAAAAATTGCCGCGTCCCCCCACGCTATAGTGCAAGCGCTCGCTTTGACATTTGCCTTGCCGTGATGTGGGATGCAAGCGCTGGCCCTGACATTTGTTTTGCTGTTGTATAGAATGCAAGCGCTGGCATAAGTTCGCTTTGGATCCGGAACGCAGGAAGAGGCGGCGATGAACGGAAAGCGGATGACCATCCTGGATGTCGCACGAGAGACGGGAGTCTACTACTCCACCGTTTCCCGCGCGCTCCGCAATGATCGCCGGATACCGGAACCGACTCGCCTAAGAATCCGGTTGGCGGCCCGGCGACTCGGATACGTACCCAATCGCGTGGCCCGCTCGCTCGCCCATGGCGCCACCCACACCATCGGCATCATGCTCACCGACATGCAATCCTATTTTGTCGCCCCCATGGATGAGTTCCAAAACTTTTCCGACCGTTCCAATTACACCCTTTCCGTCCATTTCTGCTCCTGGGACCAGCGGCGAGAGCGAAAGGGACTCCAGCACTTTGCTGAAGGCCGGGTGGAGGGTGTGATCTGGGCGCCGGTGCAATGGGAAGGACCGGAATTTGTTCAATCGATCGCGGACCTGCAAGCGGCCCGTATTCCGGTGGTCATGTTGGGACTGCAACGGGATCAACAATCCGTGCCGTTCCACCAGGTTGGGGCCAAGCCGGCCGATAAGTTGGCCTTGGGCCTGGACTACCTGCTTGGTCGGGGTCACCGGCGCATCGGCATCGCCACCGCGACCAATCTAAACGGTCAGCGCGGCCGGCTGCATGTTGAGCGGCTGGCTTTACTGCGCGGTCTGTTTGAAGCCAGGGGCCTGCCGCTGTTGGCGGACGATATCTTCAACGTCGTCGACGAAGACTACGGTGGTTTCGATATCGCCGCCGAGTTGTCACGCCGGGCGCCGCCGCGGCCCACGGCTATTTTTGCCCTGGACGATTTTTTGGCCCGCGGGTTGATGAAAGGATTGCGGGTTCTGGGGCTCAAGGCGCCGGAAGAAATCAGCGTGCTCGGATTTGATGTGGTCGGCGATGAGGCGGCCGGCCGTTGGCCGCTCACGAGCGTTTGGCTGGAAAGCCGCCGCATGGGCGAATTGGCGGTGAAACAGCTGTTTAAGATTATCCGGCGCGAAGCGGCCAACACGCCCCCGCAAACGATTATCGTGCCGCCGCGGATTGTGGAAGGCGGCAGTGTAGGGAAAAACGAAACGAATAGCCTTTTTCTAAAGGAGTCCCATGATACGGACCCAGCCAAGACATCTTCGTAGTGGTTCCCTCGTAGCGCTGTCGCCCTCGACGACCAGCGTTTGGGTAGAGCTGCCGCGCTCCGTAGAGCCCTGGCGCTCTGTAGAGCCGTCGCCCTCGACGGCTGGCGTAAAGGTTGTGGTCCCTTTTTTACAGGAGTTTCCCATGAAAATGCGAGAAGGTATCAAGTTCCCCGTGGCGACTCTTCGATCAGCGTGGTCCTCCCCGGTTGCTCTCGCCGCAGCCGGCCTTCAATCGGTATGGTCCTCTCTGGTTGCGCTGCTGAGGGTATTGGCCGAAAACACGGAAATCCGCTGATTGCAGAAGGGTTGGCCTGAAAGAAAGGACAGATTAATGAAACGTTGTCTGGCGGCATGGTTGCTGGCTGTGGGGTTCGGGTTGGTTGGCCGTCTGAACGCGGCGCCCGCTCCAGCGGCTTTCCATATCAGCGTCAATCACACCGCGGTGGGGGAGGGGCGAACGGTTATCGTCACCGCGAGAATTCGGCGGATCCTCATGCTCCAGCGTCACCGCCGCGCCGAAATTAAATTATGGCCCTATGTGAATGGTCGGCAATGGGGGGCGATGACGCGAACGAATCAGGCCGGGGTGGCCAGCTTTATGCTACCGCTGCCGCAGCCGGGCCTGGCCCGGATTCAGGTGGCCGCGCGAGGCGCCCCGGCGATTCCCGAAGCCTACTGGATTTGGTCCCAGCGGGTGGCGAATAACCAAACCGTTTATTTCCAGCGGCAATTCCACTTGAGCGGAGGCATTCAAGCCGCCAACATGCTGATCACCTGCGACAACGCCTTCCAGGCCTTTTTAAACGGCCATTTCATCGGCAAGGGCAGTAACCTGCAGCACGTGCACCATCTGTGGACTTTGCAAAAATACCTGCATCCCGGCACGAATGTGTTATCCGTGAAGGGTTTCAATGTTGACGGTCCGGCAGGCTTGCTGGCCCGGTTGACGATCCATACCGCCGCCGGGGTGAAAGTATTTTTCACCAATCAAACGTGGCGTTATATGTCGGCCCGACCCACCGCTTGGCCGGGCGCGGCATTTCCGGCCGCAGCGGGTCGGCCGGCCCATGTGGAGGCCCTGGTGGGGCGCGGTGCCTGGGGTGGAATGATTCGCGGCTGGCCGGGCCTGGGCGGTCGGGCGGTGTTCCCGGTTGGCCAACCACTGCCGAAGCACGTCTGGACATCCAATACCGTCGCGGTGCGGGTGCTGGCCCGGAAATTT
>JAJYUW010000173.1 GCA_021792335.1 Pseudomonadota bacterium
CATGCGCCCGATGTGGTTCGGCTCCGCCACCTCGGTGTTCTTCATCCTCTCGGGAGTCCTTTCCGGCGCGGCGGCCATCGTGTTCAGCGTTTATCTGGCTTACGGCTTCGACACGAAAAACATGCCCGAGCAACTGCGTTCGCTGACGCTGGGCGACCAGTTGCCCAAGGTTTTCGCCACCCTGATCGGCATCGTTCTGGTGTTTCTCCTCACCCGCATCTGGGTGGGGCTATGGAGCAACCTGGACGGCATGGAAGGCTTTGTCGCGCTGCTGAATACGCCCTGGTTCCACCTCGAAGTGTGGGTGTGCCTGGCGCTGCCGTTCCTGATGATGCTGTCGCCCTCCATGCAGATGGTGCCCAAATGGCAGGTTACGGCGTCCATCCTGGTGTTGGCCGGCATGTTCATCGAACGCCTTCAGTTCATCGTCGCCGGCCAGAACGTGCCGATGTTCAAGGGCACCTGGATGAAAGGCGTGACGCCTTACACGCCTTCCCTGACCGAGTCTGCGCTGGTGGTGGTGGGCATCAGCACCGCTCTGGCCTTGTACGCACTTGGCGAGCGCCTGTCCAATCTCTCCGCCGCGCCGAAGGAAAGCATGGCGGCAGCCGGACAGCTCGCCCGCGGATAATCGACAAACGACAGGACAAGACAACATGGATACGATACACAGCGGCTATCCTCCCCGCGCCGAGTTCTGGCTATGCCTGGCCCGGGCGCTCCTCCCGCCGCGCAGGGAGATTCTTGCACAAGCGCTGCGCGAAGATTTGGCCGATGACCTGGAGTATTTGGCTACAACCCTGGGCATGGATCTTTCCGACGCAATCATGGAAGCGCGCGCGACCTTCTCTCAAACCGATGCGGAATCGCTGCTCCCGGCCTACAGCGCGCTGTTCCTGGTGCCGCCCATTCCCGCCAGGCTGAACGCCGGCGTCTATCTGGACGGAACGCTGCTCGGGCCCAACGCGAAGATGCTGGCGGAAATCTTCCATCGCCACGGCGTGGAACAATCCCCGGACATGCACGATACGCCGGATCATTTCGCCACCATCCTGGAATTCCTGGCGTTTCTTTTTCACAAAGCCGATGGCGCAGAGCCTGCAATACTGGAACCCCTGCTCGATGACATGGAAGCTGTTCGCGGCTTGCTCTGGCGCGCATTACCCGAACTTCTTCGCCGGGTAACCGAAACCGAGCAGGAGCGGTCCCTCCCTGCCGTGTACTCGGCGCTGCTCCAGATTATCAAGACCGTTTTGCGCGACGAGCAAGGCATTTTCTTTTACGCCACCGGGAATGACGAGCAAGAAACGGCCCGGCGTTATTTCACCAAACGCGGGACAGCCCCCGATCTCGTTGCCTGCAAGGCGTGCGGAAAACCGGTGGCCACCGCGCGCGAATTGAAGGTCATCATTGACCGCTTGTGCCAGTGCGGGCTGCCGGCGGATCACCTGGAGTTGTGCCCGGATTGCAGGGACAGTATGCGCGGCTGGAAGGCGGGGAACACCGGGTTCAATCTGCCCGGATTTCGTTGATTTCACCAGCGACCGGATTACCGGGCCAGGCTCCTAGCCCGCACAGCATGACAACTGCTTCACATCCCTGGTGAAGGTCTGGGCGCAGAGTTTCAAACCTTCCACCATGGTGAGGTAAGGGAACATCTGCCCGGCCAGTTCGGCGACGGTCATGCCCTTAATGCTTTCTCCATAACAACTTGATAAATAAATAAACATCAATTCGCCCGCCCAGAAAATCAGGCCTCGCTCATCTTGGGGTGCCTGTGAAACCGTTCTCGCCAGCAGATTCAATGGGCGTCGCTGCAAGGGCAACCAATCTCGTTCTCTTTCGTACCTGAGCCTTTTCCATCATGGCCCTCACCCGATTCTTCACGGTATGCACGCTGAGATGGAGGTGTTGCGCGATTTCCTTGTCGGTTCTGCCCTCAACAAGAAGTCGAAGAACCTGCTGCTCTGATGCGCAAAATACACATGCGATTGCTTGCGAGGAGAATGTAGCCGTCGGCTTCGCGTACGCCGGAGCGTCATTTGGATGCCCCGCAAGCACGGCAGCACGCAGTTCAAGAACCGTAGCCTCATCAATTTTCCTCCTCGCCCTGGACACGAGCAGAAAATCCGTGCAACTTGCATCCCAACCGGACGGAAAAACGTGGCCAAAATTCCGAACGCCGTTGGTGCAGAGATCGATATCAAACGGTTGATCACTGCTGAAATCGTGGCCGACCCGTTTCACGTATGCGCGAAGTTCGACGTGAGACGGTATTCCCGAACCCCGTGAAAAGACGGCCTCGTCGCTCGTCGGACTCCACACGACCAGTCCAAAATCATAGTTCTTCCTGATGTACTGTACGAGCCAGTTCCAATACCCCGTCGCCCCCAGTCCATCGTAAGCAGCCCGAAAAAAGTCCACCATTGGGCCGGAAGGTTGTTTAACGAGCGGCTTTATCCGAACTGCAATGAACCGGGCTTTCCCCTGAATACCAATAGAGGTGAATTCGCAAAAGGCGGAGAACACTGATCCGTCATTGCCGCGGAAGCGCCAGAGACCATTGTCATTGTTCGCCAGATAGTCGTCGATTACATCCCAACAACAGCCGTGCTCGCCGCATACCGCTACCGACGGAATCAGGATGTGGTCGCACCGGCAGTCGCCGCCTTGCACCCCGACAAGGTTTTCGAATGAGCGGGTGCAGAACACGATCCGCCGCCGCGAATCGATCAGGACAAGCGGCTCGGCCATCTCCTGCATCAGGTCTTCGAAGAAATCGGTCGTCTGAAGAATCATTGATATACCCTATACTGCCTATTGTTTGTCAAGAGCATCTTAGTGCCTTTTCTGTAATTCAACAATAGACGCGAAATTGTCTATTAAATGGGTACACGCTTGGCTAGCATCAACTCAAGACTTGATTATCGTTTTATCGTTTTGTTTGATACAAACCCGATTCCATCGGGCTAATATTTCATATTTAAGGAGGCTATACGATGGCGACCAATGAAGAGAAAGATGCACTGACCGAGCCGGACACGCCGCTTTCACGCCGTAACTTCATGGGGACCTTTGCCAGCGCCACCTTCGCAGGGCTTGTGGCCCCGGCCATGCTGGCGAAGGAAACGCTGGCACAAACGGCTCCGGCTGGGCGGGCGGGCAATGACTTGGTGCCGCTCCCCGACGTACCCGAACCGGTGTTTGGCCAGGACCCTATCATCCGCATGATGCAAGACCTGCGGCGCGCGCTGGAAAAGCCGATGAACCAGCGGCGCTGGATCATGGTGATTGACCTGCGCAAGTGCACCGGCTGCATGGGCTGCACCGTCGCCTGCGCGACGGAGAACAAACTCCCGCCGGGCATCTTCTATCGGCCTGTGTTCACCGAAACACATGGGACATACCCCAATATCTCGCGCCGTTTCATGGCGCGCCCGTGCATGCAGTGTGACAAACCGCCCTGCACATCGGTGTGCCCGGTGAAAGCCACGCGGGGGCGCGAAGACGGCATTGTGGTGATTGACTACGATAGGTGCATTGGTTGCGGCTACTGCATCATGGCCTGCCCCTACGGCGCCCGCTCGTTCGACAAAGGCTTCTTCTTAAGCGACTTCGAGGGCGTTGGCCGGCAACCCTACGAGACCGTGCCCGCCCACGAGTATGGGGTGTATCGTGTTCAAAGCCGCGACGACTCACCCGTAGGCAACGCCCGCAAGTGCCATTTCTGCATTCAACGCATCGAAAAGGGCTTACTGCCTGCTTGCACCGTCTCGTGCATGGGGCGGGCCACGTTCTTCGGCGACAGCAATGATCCCAAAAGCCTAGTCTCGGAACTCATCGGTAAGCCGAACATAATGCGCCTGAAGAAAGAATTGGGCACCGAACCGAAAGTGTACTACCTGGAATAAGGAATTTGACATGAGTGACAAGAAACTCTCTCGACGAAACCTTTTCAGGCTGGGCGGCCCGAGTGCCGCCGGAGCGGCCATGGGCGGAGCGGGTTTCCGCGTCGTCGGCCTTGACGAAACGCAGCGGCTGGCGCATGCGCCCGGTGAGATCGAAAGTTTACTACCTAAAGTAAGGGGACTGAAATGACTGACAAGAAACTCTCTCGGCGAAACTTTCTCAAGCTGGGTGGCCTGAGTGCCGCTGGAGCGGCCATGGGCGGAGCCGGTTTCCGCGCCATCAGCCTTGACGAAGCGCAGCGACTGGCGCAGGCGCCCAGTGTCAAATACACTTACACCGCCGACGTGATGTGCCCGGCCGAGTGCGGCCTCATGGTTAAAGTGGAGAACGGCGTGGCTTCCGCCATTTACGGCAACCCGCACGTCCCTTACAACGCCGGCACGATCTGCAGCAAAGGTGCGTCCGGCCTGCAAATGGTCTACAACCCCAACCGGATCAAGTAC
>JAJYUW010000174.1 GCA_021792335.1 Pseudomonadota bacterium
ATGTCGCTGGCCCACAGGAAATTGGCCGGGCCGTAGTGCACCCAATACGCCGGCACCAGCACGCCGACGAACAGGGTATAAGCAAGCTTGATCCAGAGCGGGATCATCCGCTGCGCGGCAACGCCGACAATTGCGCTTTTCATCGCCCGAGAAAATCCGCTGCCGCCAAGTGCTCCATGGAAAAATCCGGATGTAACCCCATCAAACTGGAAAACGGCACCATCATCCGCTCAATCGCGCTCACCACCGGGCTGGCATGCTGATAGGGATTCACGATGTATATCTCGCCGCCAGGCTTGCATACACGGCGCATTCCATACACCAACTGCGCGAGGATGGGCGCCGATCCCGGCCAGATACCCGGTTCCGGGCGGATTTTCACCAGCGCCTTCATCCGGCGACCCACTAGCGGGATTCGAACTTGTAGTACCGACTGTTGAGGAAGCGCACCACGTCCTCGACTTCTTCCCTGCCCCAGGGTAGGCGCGAATATTCTGCCCAGTGCCGGACCCACCTCCGCAGCTCCGGCAGCGAGTGGGTGTTCCTGTTGCTACGGATGTGAGCGACGCTTTCGTGGCAGGACAAGCAGTGATTTTCGTAAAGGAGCTGGCCGCGGGGCGGCGCCACAGGAGCGACATGCTCTCGCGGCGCTTCGGTCTGCGCGGGTTGCGTTTCCAAGCCCTGGGAAGACGGCGGGGGCTGAATGCGGGGAGCAGCCAAGGCTGCGAGGGCGAGCCCCAGGGAAAACAGCGCGCAGGAAATTATGATCTTTGTTCGCATGGATGGATTCCCGGGCCGTTCAATGGCCATGATTTCTCTTAAGGGATGATTCCTCACGAGTCTGTAGAAAAAGCCCCTCGCCCCCATCTTGCCTCAGCTGCTCGTGTGCATCAACATCATTGACGAAACCGATGCAGCCGATTATATCCGCTCCTGGCATATGGCAGCCCATCTACAGATTACCCCAGCTCCTTCAACAGCCGCAGATTACCCCAGCTCCTTCAACAGCCGCACAATCTCTTCCACCCTGTTCTTCACTTCCGGCATTTCGCGGCTGACTTTCAGCCGGTCCGGTCCGGCCAGTTTGCAGCCGGGCTTGCTCTGGATCATGTGGATGATTTTAACCGGGTCGATCGGCGGGTTGGGGATGAATTGCAGCAGGACGCCGCTGCCGCTGGCGTCGATCTTGGCGATGCCGAGCGGCTTGGCGAGGATGCGCAGGCGGTGGGAGTCCAGCAATGCGCCGGCCTGGGATGGCAGCAGGCCGAAGCGGTCTATCAGTTCCTCGTGGAGCTGATCCAGCTCATCCAGGGTAGCGCAGTTCGCCAAGCGCTTGTACAGGGTGAGGCGCTGGTTGACGTCGCCGCAATAGTCGTCGGGCAACAGCGCCGGGCTGTGCAGGTTGATTTCGGTGGTCACGGCCAGCGGCTGGCTGATATCCGGTTCCTTGCCGGCCTTGAGCGCCTTCACGGCCTGGTTGAGCATTTCGGCATAGAGATTGAAGCCGATTTCCTGCATTTCGCCGCTCTGCGATTCGCCCAGGATTTCCCCCGCGCCGCGAATTTCCAGGTCGTGCATGGAAAGATAGAACCCTGCCCCCAGGTCTTCCATGGACTGAATGGCTTCGAGACGTTTCTTTGCCTGCGTGGTGATGCCCTCGTCGCCGGGGGTGAGCAGGTAGGCGTAAGCCTGGTGGTGGGAGCGCCCGACCCGCCCGCGCAGCTGATGCAACTGGCCCAGGCCGAATTTGTCGGCGCGGTGCATGATGATGGTATTGGCGGTGGGGATGTCGATGCCGGTTTCGATGATGGTGGTGCAAAGCAGCAGGTTGAAGCGCTGCTGGTAGAAATCGCGCATCACGTGTTCCAGCTCGCGTTCGCTCAGTTGGCCGTGAGCAATGCCGATGCGCGCCTCGGGCAGGAGCTGGACGAGCATTTCCTGCATGTTGAGGATGGTTTCGACTTCATTGTGCAGGAAATAGATCTGGCCGCCGCGCTTGAGCTCGCGCAGCACCGCCTCGCGGATGATGCCTTCGCTGTAAGGGGTGACGAAGGTCTTGATGGACAGGCGCCGCTGCGGCGCGGTGGCGATCACCGAGAAATCGCGCAGGCCTTCCAGCGACATCGACAGGGTGCGCGGGATGGGGGTGGCGGTCAGCGTCAGTACATCGACCTCGGCGCGCAGGGCCTTGAGCTGCTCTTTCTGGCGCACGCCGAAACGGTGCTCCTCGTCGACGATGACCAGGCCCAGGTTCTTGAATTTGACATCCTTCTGGATCAGCTTGTGGGTGCCGATGACGATATCGACTTTGCCTTCGGCAAGACCCTTGAGGGATTCGGCCTGTTCCTTGGCGGAGCGGAAGCGCGACAGTTCGGCGATTTTTACCGGCCACTCGGCGAAACGGTCGGAAAAGTTCTGGAAGTGCTGCTCGGCGAGCAGGGTGGTGGGCACCAGGATGGCCACCTGTTTGCCGTCGGACACAGCGACAAAAGCGGCGCGCAGGGCGACTTCGGTCTTGCCGAAGCCGACGTCGCCGCAGATCAGCCGGTCCATCGGCCGGCCGGATTTCATGTCTTCGATCACCGCCTGGATCGCGGCGGCCTGGTCCGGGGTTTCCTCGAACTCGAAGCCGGCGCTGAAGGCCTCGTAATCCTGCGGCTTGATCTTGAATACGTGGCCCTGGCGCGCTTCGCGCTGGGCGTAGAGATTGAGCAGTTCGGCCGCTGTGTCGCGAGCCTGCTTGAGGGCCTTTTTCTTCGCTTTTTCCCACTGGCCGCTGCCGAGTTTGTGCAGGGGCGCGGATTCGGGCGATGCACCGCTGTAGCGGCCGATCAGGTGCAGGTGGGAAACCGGCACATAGAGCTTGTCGCCGCCGGCATATTCGAGGAGCAGAAATTCGGTCTCTCCTTCGCCCAGATCGAGGCTGACCAGCCCGAGATAGCGGCCGATGCCGTGCTGCTCGTGCACCACCGGGTTGCCGATGCGGACCTCGGAAAGATCGCGCAGCATGTTTTCCGTGGTCGACTTGCGTGCCGCATCGCGGCGCCGGCTCTGGCGGACCTGGGTGGCATACAGCTCGCTCTCGGTGACAAAAGCCCATTTATTATTCCCTCCCCCTTCTAGGGGGAGGGTTAGGGTGGAGGTTGCGGCCATGGCTCTACCCCCATCCCAGCCTTCCCCCTGCAAGGGGGAAGGAGCGATAGAGAACCCCGCGCTCAATGGCCCCACGCCGAGCATGAATTTTTCGCCGCTGGAGAGGAAGTCGTCGTAACCCTCGCATACCACAGGCTTGAGACCGTTCTCGGTGAGAAATTGCAGCATGGTTTCGCGCCGCCCCAGGCTTTCCGCCAGCAGCAGGATGCGGCCTTCGAACCCGGCCATGAACTGCTGCAAGCGGCTGACCGGATTGTCGGCACGGCGATCGACCTGGATCGGGGGCAATGGCAGGCTGACCTCATGCTGTTCCCCCTCCCCTTGCGGGAGGGGGGAGGGGGGAGGGGGGGTGTTCAGTTCGATGCGCGGATAGGGCTTGAGTGCGGCGTACAGGTTCTCCACCGTGAGGAACAGTTCCTGCGGCGGCAGCAAGGGCCGGTCGCGGTCGCCGCTCAGCAGCTTGTAGCGCGACTGGGTGTCGCGCCAGAAATTCTGCGCGGCCGATTCCAGTCCGTGGTACAGGCACAGCATGGAATCTTGCGGCAGGTAGTCGAACAGCGTGGCGCTGTTTTCAAAGAACAGCGGCAGGTAATATTCGATGCCGGGCGGCGCGAGTCCCGCGCTGACGTCCTTGTAAAGGCGGCTCTTGGATGGGTCGCCCTCGAATTTTTCACGGAAGTTGCGGCGGAAAGTATCTTGTCCGGCCTTGTCGAGCGGGAACTCGCGCGCCGGCAGCAGGCGGATTTCCTTGACCGGGTAGATGCTGCGCTGGGTGTCCGCGTCGAACGTGCGGATGCTCTCGATCTCGTTGTCGAACAAATCCATCCGGTAGGGCAGCGGACTGCCCATCGGGAACAGGTCCACCAGCCCGCCGCGCACGCTGTATTCGCCCGGGCTTAAAACCTGGGTGACGTGGGTGTAGCCGGCCAGCGTCAACTGGCTGCGCAGCGCATCCAGGTCGAGCTGGGTGCCTTGCTTGAGGAAAAAGGTATGCGCCGCCAGGAATTCGCGCGGCGGCAGCCGGTAAAGCGCGGTGGTGGCCGGAATGATCGCTACATCGCAGGCGTTTTGCGAAATCTGATACAGTGTAGCCAGGCGTTCCGAGATCAGATCCTGGTGCGGAGAAAACTGGTCGTAGGGCAGGGTTTCCCAGTCCGGCAGGAGGTGAACCATGAGCCTGGGTGCGAAATACGGGATTTCGTCGCGCA
>JAJYUW010000175.1:0-2565 GCA_021792335.1 Pseudomonadota bacterium
GAAAACCATCACCAACAAGGAAATCGAGGAAATCATCGCGAAAATCGCGCGCATTCCGCCGAAGAATATTTCCAGCGACGACCGCAGCACCCTCAAGACCCTGGACCGCGACCTTAAATCCGTGGTATTCGGTCAGGACAAGGCGATCGACGCGCTCGCCACTGCCATCAAGATGGCGCGCAGCGGCCTGGGCAATCCGCAGAAGCCGATCGGTTCCTTCCTTTTCTCCGGACCGACCGGCGTCGGCAAAACCGAGGTAGCGCGGCAACTGGCCTACACCCTCGGCATCGAGCTGATCCGCTTCGACATGTCCGAATACATGGAGCGTCACGCGGTATCGCGCCTGATCGGCGCCCCGCCCGGCTATGTCGGTTTCGAGCAGGGCGGCCTGTTGACAGAGCAAATAACCAAGCATCCCTATGCGGTACTGCTGCTGGATGAAATCGAGAAAGCCCATCCCGACATTTTCAATATCCTGCTGCAGGTGATGGACCATGGCACGCTCACCGACAACAACGGCCGCAAGGCGGACTTCCGCAACGTGATCATCGTCATGACCACCAATGCCGGCGCGGAAAGCCTGACAAAAACCAGCATCGGCTTCACCGGTTCGCAAAAACCGGGCGACGAACTGGCAGAGATCAAGCGGCTGTTCAGCCCGGAATTCAGGAACCGGCTCGACGGCATCATTTCCTTTGCGGCGCTCAGCCACGAAATCATACTGCGCGTGGTGGACAAGTTCCTGATGCAACTGGAAGAACAGCTGCACGAGAAGAAAGTGGAAGTGGTGTTTACCGACGCGCTGAAGGATTATCTCGCCAAGCATGGTTTCGACCCGGCCATGGGCGCGCGGCCGATGGCGCGGCTGATTCAGGACACCATCCGCAAGGCCTTGGCAGACGAGCTTCTGTTCGGCCGGCTGGCAGGCGGCGGCAAGGTCATCGTGGACATCGACGGGGAGGAGAAAATCCGCCTCGAATTCGAGAGCAGCGAAAGCGCGGTCAGCGTTTAACCAGAAACTCGCGCAGCGACACCTCGTCCCCCTCTCCCGCATGCGGGAGAGGGCAGGGGTGAGGGGAACGGTTCTTTTACTTCTTTTCTTTCATCGGGCAGGTGTTCAAGCCCAACAGCGGGTAGAACGGGCACCAGCCCATCAGTCCGGTTGCCAGCGGCACGATGCCGATCAAGCCCCACAGCCACAGGCCGCTTTCGCTCCTGAGCACGAAAGTCAGCGCCAAAAGCACGATCCCCGCCACAATACGCAGGATTTTGTCGATTCCACCAACGTTTGCTTTCATTTCGATCCTCCAGTTAAAACGACCTTAGCATAAAAACGGCATCTTACCCCTTGGCCGAATGCAGTTGATAACGGTTCAGCTTGCGGTACAAAGTACGTTCGCTGATACCGAGGAGGTCCGCCACCGTGCGCCGATGACCGTTGTGCTGTTCCAGCATTTCGCGGATATGGCGAATTTCCAATTTCTCGATTGAAAGGCCGGTGGCGGCCACCACGGTTTCGCGGCCTATGGGCTGAATCCCCGGTTGCGGCGTTTTTTGGGATTTAGCCTCGCTCAGGCTGTCGAAATGAATGTGCCTGGCATGGATGATTCCGTCGGCAGTCAGGGCGGACGCCTTCTGCAGAACATTGCGCAGCTCACGCACATTGCCGGGATAATTATGACTCATCAGGCGGGAGATGGCGTCTGCGGCAAGTATCGGGATCTTCTTTCTCGAACTGCCCATGCGGGCAAGCAAGGCCTCGGCCAGGGCGGGAATGTCCTGCCGCCGCTCGCGCAGCGTGGGCAGCGTCACATCGATACCGGCAATCCGGTAATAGAGATCCTCGCGAAACAGGCCCTGATCGACCCGGTCCAGCAAGTTGCGGTTGGTGGCGGAAATAACGCGCACATCCGCCGTCAGGATTTCCGTGCCGCCCACACGGCGAAACTCCCCCGTCTCCAGCACGCGCAGCAGTTTGGGTTGCATGGAAAGGGGGATTTCTCCGACTTCATCCAGAAACAGGGTGCCCCCGTCAGCCAGTTCGAACAAGCCCTGCTTGCGCCCGATGCACCCGGTGAAAGCGCCGCGCTCATGACCGAAAAACTCGCTCTCGAACACCGATTCCGTGATCGCGGCGCAATTCACCGCGACGAACGGGCGACCACTCCTGCTCGAATGCTTGTGCACGAATTCCGCCGCCAGCTCCTTGCCGACACCGCTCTCCCCGTAAAGCAGAATGGGCGCCTCCGACTCGGCCACGCGCCCCAGTTTATCGGCACATGACAGAAAGGCGGGAGATTGACCGATCATGCGCATTTCCTCGCAATCCAGGTCTTCCGAAACCCTCATCGGCACAATCGCCTCCCCCAGATACAGGCGGCCGTCCAGTCCGTGGATCGGGTAGCCCTTGAGGCGCACCCGCTCGGCACGGTTGTGGTTGTCGTAATGAATATGAAGCACCTGGCAGGGCTCACCGCTGGCAAACACCTTCTGATGCGGGCAGAACTCGCCGTTCTCGTGGCAGGGAACTGAAGAATGATGGGAAATTTCGTGGCACAGGCGGCC
>JAJYUW010000175.1:2575-4341 GCA_021792335.1 Pseudomonadota bacterium
AACGATTTCCTGCTGGCTTAAGCCGTACACCTGGCAATAAACGTGATTCGCCGATACCACGCGGTAATCCGCGTCGATCAGGACGAACGGATTTTCCTGGATGTTGATCAGGGATTGCAGATCGAGCGCAAGATCGTTCATTCAGGGAGCTCTTCATGACAAATTGTCATGACAGTATAGGCGCAGTCAATCCACTATGTAAATCATGAGGCTAGATCCGATCAGCCGCCTTGTATCGTCTGGATACTGCCACAGTGTCATGACAATGTGGCATCGACAAAGAACCATTATATAGTATCTCATTTAAAAACATGATGTTACGAACTGGCACACCGGTTGCTATCATATTGCACACTGTAATCACCCTCATAAGGAGAAAAAAATGTCGGCAATTTGGAAACTGCAGGAAAACGTAAAGATGGACGACGCCACCGCCGCGGAAGTAGCCAAGATCGCTTGTGCGCTCAAATCCCTGTCAGCCTATACCAGTATGGCAATGGAAAGCGAGGATGCGCCGGAAGACCTGCAGAAGATTGTAGACGAGGGCCTCGACGCGATGACCAGGATCTTCGTCTGGTAATCGTATTTCACTCTATTTCAGGCAATAAAACTTAAGGAGACCGTGCAGATGGCACATATTGTAATTCTCGGCGCCGGCATTGGCGGCATGGCATGCGCGTATGAAATGCGGGAGCAAGTCCGACCCGAAGACAGCGTTACCGTCATTTCGGATTCCCCTCTATTTCAGTTTGTTCCCTCCAATCCCTGGGTCGCCGTCAACTGGCGCACCAAGGAAGACATCACCATCCCCATCGCACCCTATTTCGAGCGCAAGGGCATCAAGCTGATCGACACGCCGGCAAAACGCGTGCACCCGGAAAAAAATCAGATCGAAATGAGCGATGGCACCACCATCGACTATGATTACCTGGTCATCGCCACCGGACCGAAACTGGCTTTCGATGAAGTGGAAGGCATGGGGCCGGGCAAGAACACCCATTCCATCTGCCACGTCGATCACGCGGTAGAGGCCGGCAAGGCATGGAACGAATTTATCAAGGATCCGGGACACATCGTGGTGGGCGCGGTACAGATGGCATCCTGCTACGGCCCCGCTTACGAATTCGCCATGATCATGGACACCGATCTGAGAAGACGCAAGATACGCGACAAGGTGCCCATGACCTTCGTCACCGCCGAGCCGTACATCGGCCACCTCGGCCTGGGCGGGGTGGGCGACTCGAAAGGGATGATGGAATCCGCCATGCGCGACCGCCATATCAAGTGGATCTGCAACGCCAAGGTGACCAGGGTCGAACCCGGCAAGATGTTCGTCACCGAACTGGACGACATGGGCAACGTCAAGAAGGAACATGAACTACCCTTCAAGTACTCGATGATGCTGCCCGCCTTCAAAGGGGTGGATGCCGTATTCGGCATCGAGGGGCTGACCAATCCGCGCGGCTTTATCCTGATCGACGCGTTCCAGCGCAATCCGAAATACCACAACATCTACGCAATCGGGGTGTGCGTCGCCATCCCTCCGGTGGAAGCCACCCCGGTGCCGACCGGCGCGCCCAAGACCGGCTACATGATCGAAACCATGGTGACCGCGACGGTGCACAACATCCGCGCCGTTCTCGACGGCAAGGAACCGGATTACCAGGCGACCTGGAACGCCATCTGCCTCGCCGATTTCGGCGATACCGGCGCAGCCTTCGTGGCCCTGCCGCAGATTCCGCCGCGCAACGTCAACTGGTTCAAGG
>JAJYUW010000176.1 GCA_021792335.1 Pseudomonadota bacterium
GAAGTTGCTCCTAACCTGGGAGGCCGAAACCGAACGCCTGCTCGACGCCGAAGCACCGCGCCAGAAATGACCTTGGCACCCTGCGATAATTGCGATCAAATGCGTCTGAAGATGTGCGGAATGTAAGTTATATGGATTGTTCATGCGCACTTTGTAGGCGATTTTGTGTGCAAATGCAGTCCATATTAATAAATTGAAAGCGCCATCAGCGCGAACACCAGAAGCGCTGCGATGCTGAGCACCAGCACCGCAGCGGCGGCGCAGTCCTTGGCGTGGCGCACGAACTCGGCCTGCTCGGGATGCAGCGCATCGAGGGTGGCTTCCAGTGCCGAGTTGATCAATTCGGCGGCGAGCACCAGCGCCACCATCACCCACAGCAGCGCTTGCCAGATCAGGGGTGGCCGCAGCCAGGCGATGGCGAGGGCAACGAAAACGAGCGCCAGCAGATGCGTGCGAAAGCTGCGCTCGTGGCGACAGGCGTAGCGCAGGCCCGCCCACGCGAAGCCGAAACGAGCGATCAGATGCCGACCCTTCATCAAATTCTCCGGAAGAACCCCGCACCGTTTCCGGCCAGTGCCAAACTAGAATGGTAGCTCATCGGGGAGAGCGAACGACATCATGAGGCGTGGAAATGTTCTGGGGTTTCTCCTACTCGCGCTGCTTGCCGGCTGCAACGGCCGGATGTTCACTCTGCCCGCAGTGATGCGGCCGACTCCGGTCGCTGCGGCCAGTCAAAATCCCGACGACAGCGACTGGCTGATTGCCCGGCATGAGGGCAGGTGGGAATTGGCGAAGCGAGGCGATGCCGGGAGAGTCGAGAAGTCTGCGTTAAATGAGGAGGTGCTGCGCCTGGGCCAGAATTCTACGGTATTGGTGTTGTCGATGCCGGCTATCGGCGAAGGGCAGGAAATTCAATGTCCCGAATCAGAGAGGAACGATTACCGGATGCAATGTTCGAGTGCCTTCCTCGTTTGCAGTCATGACTCCGCGAGTCCGCTGGGCACGCCGTGGGGCTACGATGCCTGTTATGTCGATACCAACGCCGTGCTCGAGGCCGCCATGGACGTCGGCATGATAGCGCGAATACTGCCGGAGGTTCAAAAGCCAGGAACCCGGTGACGGGTTACTCAGGAATAGACGGTCAACCTGCGGCCATCAGATCCGCCTTGATCGGCTTGATGCCGGCTAACTTCTCCGGCTGCTGCTCCACTTCCCACAGATCCAGCGCCTGCTGCATCCGCAGCCAGCTCTCGGGTGTGGTGTTGAGCAACCTGCCGACACGAATGTTCTGACTACTCTATGATTGAATTGGTTTTGCCAAACATTCATGCTCGACCAGGTGACGGCGCTGCCGCTCAAGGTGGCACAGATCTACCGGCGGCTGACCGTGTGATCAGGGCGGATCACGGCGCCGGTAGCGGCTCGAAGTCCGGGCAGGCGCTTGTCGCCAGCAAAAACATGTCCTTGAATCGGCAATAAGCGGTATCGGCGCGGACCGATCCGTAAGCCGAGCTGACGATGTTGAGGCCGGGGATCAGGGCTTCGAGTTGCTCGGGTTCGGCGACGAAGTGCCGGCATTGCCGACAGCTCAAGGCTGCTGTCATGGTGGCTAGGGCGCGGGGCGGGCTCCGCCCCGCGCCCTATGCTCACATGGCCGACCAATGATCGGCAAACACGTGGGCGGAGAGGTAATAGCCGAGCACGACGTTCACCGCGACTCCGATCGTGAAAGCGGAAAAGGTCTTCCACCCGACCGGCTTGAGTTCACGAAGGCGGGTGGTCAGTCCGATGCTCAGGAAGCAGAACAGGAACGCCCAGGTGCGCAACGAAACCAGGGGCATGATCAGCGCCGGCTTCACCGTCTGGTTGAATTCGGCGCTGGTGTAGCCGCTGGTGATCATCGTCATCAGCAGCGAAGCGACGAAAAAACCGATCACGAACTTGGGGAAGCGCCGCCAGATTTCCTTCGCTTCCGGTTTGTTCCCGGTCTCCTTCTTCTCCCAGACCACGGTGGCGATCAGCGCCCAGACGATCGACCAGATGCCGATCCACAGGTCCCGGCCGATGACCTTCATCAGCGTGAAGGCCTTGATCGCGGCGTCCTCGTGTCCCGCCATCTTCCCGTAGGCGCTGGCCGCGGCGAAACCCGCCGCGTCGGCGAATTCGGAGGTGCCGATCCAGGCGCCGGCCACCCCCGAGGAGAGCCCGAGCGCATTCGAGACGAAGGGCAGCACCAGGATCATCACCAGCGCCCAGCCCACCACCAGGGTGACCGAGGTGTAGAGATCGTCCTTTTTCGCCCCGACCGACGCGGCGATGGCCATCGAGGCGGAAACTCCGCACACCGATCCGCCCACCCCGATCACGGCCGCGAGCCGTCGGTCCAGTCCGAACAAGCGGGTGGCGCTGAAATAAATCACCGTGCAAGTCACCAGGGAAATGAAGGTGGCCTGGGCGATCGCGACCGGTCCGGCGGTGAGAACCAGAGTGATCGGGAAGGTCGCGCCCAAGAGGACGATGCCGAGCTTGACGAAATACTCGACCCTGAAGGCGCTATCCATCCATTTTGGCAGGCTGAACACGTTGGCGATGATCAAGCCCACGACCAGCGCGACCAGCGGTGCTTCAAGATTGAACTCGGCGGCGTTTATCCATCCCGAGACGGAGAATATCGCCATGGATAGGAGGTAGAGGAAAATGAAGGCGGGAATGAACTGGCCCAGCCTGATGCCCATGATGCGGCAGCTCACGCCGAACAGCACCAGCCAGAAGATGAATTGCAGGAAATACAGACTGGCGTTGTTGGCGAAGTGATTTGCCAACTGGTCCAGGGAGGACCATTTCAATCCGCCCGGATTGATCGCCAGCGCGGACAGCGCATGGCTGCCGCTGTTGAAGAGGATGACCGCGGCCACCATCAGTCCGATACCGAACCAGATCGCCCACCAGTCTTCCTTTAAATACAACTCTTTCCATCCCATGGATGGAGCCTTCTCGGGCTCACCGCTTTCGTTCCATGCGTCCTGTGTCTGTCCCATTGCAAAACCCTCCTTGTGGCTGGCTACGTTGTTATAGTTCCCGGCGCCGATGCCGCCGGGCCATTGCGACAAGATTGCTCCGTGCAACGCCATACCCGCTGAGACTTTTATCAGACTGCAGACTTCGGATTCCTTATGGGTGCGTCCCTCCTTTCTCTATGACTGTTCATATTGGATGAATTGTACTGCCGGTGCGATTATTTTTCGAGCCCGGTCTTGATCAGCGCGAAGGCCCTGGCGATTTCGAATATCAGCACCGGGAGGCCAAGCTGGCTGCCGATCATGTTCGCCGTGCCGGGCGACCAGCACTGCGGCGATCCGCGCCAGTTGTGCGATGTCGGCCTGGTTTCCCAGCCGAAGGCCGTTATCGGTATCGTCTGTATCGGCATCTGGGCACGATGATCCGCTCGGGTTCGCCGCTCAGGGCATCGAGCGCCGTCAGGTCGGAGCGGCTGCGGTGCGATGGGCTCTACGCTACGCATATATGCCTGCCTTCGCTATTGGAGGTAGTATCGCTTGCATTGAATACCGAGAGCATATGGCATCAGATTTTCATCGGGCGTGCGAAATGAGGATCCATCAACTGTCTCCGCTTGACGCCGTTGCCAGCCTGAAGAGCGCCCCGACCGGTCTGGGCAGCGCCGAAGTCGAGCATCGGCTGCGCGAATACGGCCGCAATGAGGTGGCGGAAAGCGCTCGCGGATCGCTTTGGCTGCGCCTCGTCAAGGAATTCATGAGCTTCTTTTCGCTGATTCTGTGGGTCGCCGCGGGACTGGCCTTCTTCGCCGAATGGAGCGATCCCGGCCAGAACATGGGGAAGGTGGGCTACGCCATCGTGACCGTGATTCTGGTGAGCGGGCTGTTCTCCTTCTGGCAGGAGTATCGCGTCGAACAAACGCTCGCGGCCTTGCGCCGGCTGTTGCCGCGCCAGGCCCAGGTCTTGCGCGAGGGCAGGATCATCGGGATCCCCGCGGAGCAATTGGTGCCGGGCGATATCGTCCATCTGGAGCCGGGCGACAACATTCCCGCAGACTGCCGGCTGATCGAGGCGTTTGGCGCAAGAGTCAATAACGCCGCGATCACCGGCGAGTCGCTGGCCAAAGCGCGCGAAGCCGCTGCTTCCGACGCGAATGACTTGATCGACAGCAAGAACGTCGTGCTCGCCGGCACCTCGATGGTGTCGGGGCGGGCCAAGGCCGTCGTCTTCGCCACCGGGATGCACACCGAATTCGGCAAGATCGCGCACCTCAGCCAGACCGCCGGCGC
>JAJYUW010000177.1 GCA_021792335.1 Pseudomonadota bacterium
AAGGCCATGTGTAGGGATACTTCAAGTTCCTGTGCGATCATTTCAATTTTCCTCCATCACGCATTGCAGCGGATGTTGATGCTGCCGGGCGAATGCCACGACCTGTTCCACTCTGGTTTCGGCGATATCCCTGGGGTACACCCCGCATATGCCGGCGCCCTCGGTATGGACTTTGAGCATGATTTCTGTCGCTTGTTCGCGGGTCTTGGAAAAAAACTGCTGCAACACTTCGACCACGAATTCCATAGGCGTAAAATCGTCGTTCAGCAACACCACTTTAAACAGGGGCGGAGTTTTTATCCTGCTTGCTACCGTTTCCAGAACAGGGGTTTCTTGACGCTTGTTGCCCATTCGCTTCCTTTAATTCTACTCAATCTATTTTGACCCTGATGGTAAATTTTTCAAGTACCCCTGAGTGGGATGATAAAAAATTAAATACCATTGATACGGAGTGAGGGTAAAACCGGGGTTGGCACCGCTCTTGATTTTTCCCCCGCTCCTTGCCCTCGCTTCCGGCTCGTCCTACTTAGGGTTTTTTGGTAAGTTCGGCGTGCTCGGCTTTGAGTTGCTTGAGCCGTGCTTCCATTATAGAGAGTTGATAGAAGTCGCCGTCGCCTGCTTTTAGTCCGAGCTGAAGTTGTTCGATGGCGGCGACCAGGTTGCCTTGGCGGGCGTAGGCTTCCGCCTGAGACTGATGGGACAGAAGTGTCTTGCCCTGCATGGCGTAAGCTTGTGCCTGCAATTCGTAGAGCCGGTCGTCGAGAGGGAAGCGGCGCAGCCGGTCGTTGATCAGTGTCAGTGCCTGAGCACTTTGGCGGTTTTGCAGCAGGGCATCGGCATAGCCGTATACCAGCGCACGATGGCTGGGGAAGCTTTTCAGCGCGGTCTGATACTGGGCGAGGGCGGCGCCGGGTTGGCCGGCAGCGGTCTTGATCCGTGCCGCCAGGTTTTCGATAATGGCGTTGGGCGGGGCCATCTTGCGCAATAGCGCGAGCTCCTGCTCGGCACGGGCATAATCCTTGGCGCGCAGCAGCGCCGCTGTCAGACCGTAGCGGCTGGCTGTTTCGCTGGTGTATTTTTTTTCGCGCAGCGCGTCCTCGAAGAGGGTCACGGCCTGCTGTGGCGCGCCTTCCTCGGCGCGCAGCTTTGCGCGTACCAGTTGGAATTCGAGGCTGTCAGGAACCTGGCGATAGGGCAAACTTGCCAGCCGGTTCTGGATGTCGGCGATGCGCTCGCTGGTGATCGGGTGGGTGCGCAGGTATTCGGGCGCATTGTTTTCATAAAGGCGGTTGAATTTCTGCAGCCGCTCGAAAAATGTAGCTGCGCCACGCGGGTCGAAGCCGGCCTGACTCAAGGTCTGCAGGCCGATGCGGTCGGCCTCGCGCTCATGCTCGCGGGTGAAATCGAGCTGGGTCTGGATCGCGCTTGCCTGTGCCGTGGCCATCGCGGCATTGGCGATTTGCGGGTTGGAGCGTGCAGCCAGGATTGCCACTGCCAGGCCGGCAAGCGAAGTGAGCATGCTTTGCCCCTGCTTGGAGATGATGCGCGCCAGATGGTGCTGGGTGACGTGGGCGATTTCATGGCCGAGCACGGCAGCAAGTTCGGATTCGCTCTGTGCGGCGAGAATCAGCCCGGTGTGCACGCCGATGAAGCCGCCCGGCAGGGCAAAGGCGTTGAGGGTGTTGTCGCGCAGCACGAAAAACTCGAAATCCTGGCGGTTTTCCGCGCTGGCAGACACCAGCCGGTAGCCGAGGTTGTTGAGGTAGTCGGTTAGTTCAGGATCGCTTACCAGGCTGCGGTCGCGGCGTATGTCGAACATGATGGCCTCGCCGACGCGGCGTTCCGTCTGTGGGGAAAACGTGCTTTGCGCAGCTTCGCCGAGATCGGGCAGGCCGTCAGCCAGTACGCCTGGCATGGCCAGCAGCGGGACGAGTAGGATTAGGAGGCGCAAATTCATGATGATATGATAGCTTGATTGGATGTTTTATTAACTCAATTAGTTCGTTAATTTTGTATCTTTTTGTATCGCAAAATGAATCAATTTACACATTTTGATGAATCTGGCCAGGCTCACATGGTGGACGTGGCGGAAAAAGCGGAAACCCGCCGCATCGCCCGGGCGTCCGGCCGCATTATCATGCAGCCCGCCACCCTGAAGATGATCCTGGAAGGCGGCGGCAAGAAAGGGGACGTTCTTGGCGTTGCCCGCATTGCCGCGATCCAGGCCTCGAAGCGGACTGCCGACTTGATTCCCCTGTGCCACCCGCTCGCACTCACCCGCGTCGGGGTCGAATTCAATGTGGATGAGCCTAATGCCGCGATCGAGTGTATCGTCACGGCGGAAACGGTCGGCCGTACCGGCGTTGAAATGGAGGCGCTCACCGCGGCAAGCGTGGGCTTGCTCACCATTTATGATATGTGCAAGGCCGTGGACCGCGGTATGCGCATGGATGGCATCCGCCTGATCGAGAAGCAGGGCGGCAAGTCGGGGCACTGGCTGGCGGAGGACTGAACGTATGCCCGGTTTGGTTTCCCCCAAGAAAAGGCTGTTCGAGTATTTCGCCCGGGTCGCCAAGGCGATGGCCAGCGCCAACCGGCTCGAATTGCTCGAAGCACTGGCCCAGGGCGAGCGCAACGTGGATGCGCTGGCGCAGGCGAGCGGCATGTCCGTCGCCAATACCTCTCATCACTTGCAGATATTGCGCGACAGCGGCCTGGCGATGTCGCGCAAGGAAGGTCTTCAGGTGTTCTACAGTTTGAGCGACGATGCGATTACTGGGGTACTGGCTGGCATTAGGGGGATAGCCGAGCGCCACTTGGCCGAGGTGGAGCGTATCGTGCGCGACAGCTTCGAGAACCGGGATAGTTTCATACCGGTTCGGCGCGATGAACTGCTAGAGCGGGTGCGCTCCGGCGAGGCCATGGTGATCGACGTGCGCCCGCCATCCGAATTTCAGGCTGGCCATATCGAGGGCGCCATCAATATTCCGATCGACACCTTGCCGGAGCGGCTGAGCGATCTGCCGCACAACCAGGAAATCGTCGCCTACTGTCGCGGCCCGTACTGCATGCTGGCATTCGAGGCGGTCGAAGCACTCAGGCAACAGGGTTATCGCGCGCGTCGGCTGGAGGACGGTTACCCAGAATGGAAGGCGGCGCAGCATCCGGTGGGTGGGAAATGACAAAAAATGCCATAATCCGTCTGGTCTGGCTAGCCCGGATGTTTCATAAATTCGCGCGATGATCGCGCAGGATTTTGATTGATAGGGAAGTTTTGCGAAGGAGCGCCGTAGTTATTCATACGGCCGACTGAGCAAAATCTTTCATATCAATCGAAAGACAAGCGAGGGCGTGCGTCAATTTATGAAACATCCGGGCTAGATGGTTAGGGGCTAAAGATTGCGCACTTGGCAGTTGCAGGAAGCGGAAGGCAAATTGAGCGAAGTCGTAAAAATGGCTCTTGCCGAAGGATCGCAGGACATCACGGTACGCTGAGAGTCAGCGGTGGTCGTGATTTCGCGTTCCGAGTATGAGCGGCTCTCTCACCCCCAGCCTTCTTTTATCGATCTCGTGTGGCATTCGCCCTTGGTGGGCGAGGATATCTCGCTTGAACGGGAGCAGATTCTGACGCGCAACGTCCGCGATTTTGCCTATCCTGGGTTTGAGGTGATCGATCCCTTTTTTGCCTTCTCGGCAACCACACCATAGCGCGGCCCCTTGCCCGGCTCGCTCTCCACTCTCACCGAGCCGCCGAACAGATCCACCCGCTTTTTCGCCAGCCCCAGCACGTTACCCTCATGTTTACATGTCGAGGCCGCCATCGAGCTGAACGAAGGGCTGAAACAGCCGCCGCAAATCCTGCGGCGCGACCTCAGTCCGCCACTTCCAGATTCCGCCTGCTATCCATGCGCGGCTTGCGTGATGCTCCTGTAACTTTTCCAGTCTCCCTATGCTTTTTCATTACGACAAAATTTCCTTGACAACCAGTAATTTTTATACTCAAATGAATTCTTGAATTATTGCAAAGGAGATGGCCATGAAAACCCTGTTTATCCTGAACGACGCGCCCTACGGCACCGAGCGCAGCTACAACGGCCTGCGCCTGGCGCGTTCCCTGCTGAAGGCGGGCGACACGGAAGTCAAGGTGTTCCTGATCGGAGATGCCGCCGCCTGCGCCAAGGCCGGGCAGAAGGTGCCCC
>JAJYUW010000178.1 GCA_021792335.1 Pseudomonadota bacterium
GCGAACTGCCAGCCCTTCGATACGCCCGCTGCGCGGGCTACTCAGGGCGAACGGGGTTTTCACCCGCTGGGTGAGAAGCCGTTCGTGGTGAGTAGCCTTGCGTAGCAAGGCGTATCGAACCATGAACGGCCTGCAACTGCCGAATTTAGGCTCAACCATCTTGCCAGGAGGCCGTGGCGCCAATCAAGTCGTGCGCTGCTTGTTCCAGAGACCGGTTACTTTCGCTCTTTAAGCAAGTCTCGAATTTCCGCAAGAAGCACTTCTTCCCTTGATGGTGCCGGTGGCGACAAAGGCGCTGTTTCTTCCTTTTTCCTGAGCGAATTTATAGCCTTTACAGCCATAAAAATTGCGAATGCAATAATCGTGAAGTCGATGATCGTTTGGATGAATTTGCCATAGCTGATTAAGACAGCCGGCGCGGATCCGGCAGCCTCCTTGACGGTGAATGCCAAGTTGGTGAAATCGACTCCGCCCAAAAGCACGCCGATGGGCGGCATGATCACATCACCCACTAAGGACGAAACTATTTTTCCAAATGCTGCGCCGACTATGATGCCGACAGCCATGTCCACCACATTTCCCTTTACTGCAAATGCTTTGAATTCGTTTATCATGCCCATACGTATCTCCTTTTTCTTATCGCATTGAAGTTTAGTTCAATTTTCCGGAATTGTTTTTTTGATACCGAATGCCGGATTTATTTAAAATGGAAAAGCGGACGCCAAAAGAGTGATGAAACGATAATATGACAGAAAGCGACTGGCTCGACATGGGGATGCTGCTGATTTGCTGGCTGGGGTACATCGTCCTGCATTCTGTTCTGGCTGCTCTGGGGACGAAGCGCTGGGTTGCCGCGCATTATCCTGACCTGATGCCGTTTTACCGGCTGGGATTTAATGTTTTGGCGCTACTCCTGCTGTTGCCGATCTTGTGGCTCATGGTCAGCAACCCCGGGCCGACGCTTTGGCGCTGGCAGGGCGTGGGCGCCTATATGGCCAACGGGCTGGCGCTGGCGGCGATCCTTGGTTTTCTGCGCACGTTGAAGGACTACGACATGCAGGAATTCCTCGGATTCAGGCAGTTGATAGCGCACACGCAGAAGGTTGAGGATCTGGAGGGTTTCCATCTTTCCTGGTTTCACCGCTATGTCCGTCACCCCTGGTACTTCTTCGGCTTGATCCTGATCTGGACGCGTGACATGAATGCGGCGCTGCTGTTGTCCGGCGTGATGATGACGATTTATTTCATCATCGGGTCACGCCTGGAAGAAAAAAAGCTCCTGGTGCATCACGGCGAGACTTACCGCCGCTATATGGAACGGGTCCCGGGCCTGATTCCCTTGCCCTGGAAATCGCTCACGGCAGAGGAAGCGAACGCGTTGCTGAAGAATGCACGTGAATAAATAATCAGGTCGGCCATGGATTGAACCGCGATATATCTATAATGAATGTGAGGTATTTTTTGTGCGAGGCCAGTTGTCATGCTTCCGACCACGTTGCGCTTGCCTGTCGAATTGCTGCCGCAGCCGGACGAAACCACCTGCGGTCCGACCTGCCTGCACGCCATCTACCGCTATTGGGGCGAAGAAGCGTTATTGGAAGATGTGATTGTCCGCACCCACAAAATGGTGCACGGCGGTACCTTCGCCGTCTTCCTGGCCTGCGACGCCCTGCGCAGGGGGTACCAGGCCACCATCTATAGCTATAACCTGACGGTTTTTGACCCGACCTGGTTCGTTCCGGGGGTGGACATTGCCGAGCGCTTGCGGATGCAGCGGGAGGCGAAAAGCGATGCCAGGCTGCATCAGGTTACCGCGGGCTATCTGGAATTTCTGAGCCTGGGCGGCCGCTTGCGCCTGACGGATCTCTCCCGCCCCCTGATTCGCGGTCTTTTACGCCGCAATCTACCCATACTTACGGGTCTCAGTTCCACCTATCTCTATCGCAGCGCGCGCGAATATGGGCCGGATGATGTTCCGGACGACGTGCGTGGCTTGCCGGCCGGACATTTCGTCCTGATAGCCGGTTACAGCCGCAAAGATAGCACCGTGCTGGTGGCTGATCCGTACGGGCGACATCCCTATGGCCCGTCCCACGAGTACTGGATCAATATCGATCGCGTGCTGGGCGCCGTGCTGCTCGGCATCGTAACCCACGACGCCAACCTCCTGGTTATCCATCCGCCGCGCAAGGTTTACCGTGAGCATACTCGTCGTCGTTAACACCCCCAGGGACTGGCCGCTCGACATCCCGGGCGTGACCGTTGTTCCGGCGCGGGCATATCTCACCGACCCTGCCTTTGGCGAGGATCGTTCTGCCAGGGTATTCAATCTGTGCAAGTCATATCGCTACCAGAGTCTCGGCTACTATGTCTCGCTGCTCGCCGAGGCCCGGGGGCACAAGCCGATGCCAAGGGCAAACACCATCGAGGACCTGCAGTCGCCTAACCTGGTGCGGTTGATCGTCCAGGGACTGGACGAACTGGTTCAGAAGGCTCTTGCGCCGATCAGGTCGGAGTCATTCGAGCTCAGCATCTACTTCGGCCGCAACCTCGCCAAGCGCTATGATCCGCTCAGTCGCCATCTGTTCAACCTGCTGCAGGCGCCATTTTTGCGTGCCAGATTCGAGCGCCGCGGCGATCAGTGGCATATCCGCAGCATACGGCCGATCGCCGCCAGCGATATCCCTCTCCAGCATCAGGAATTTGCGGTCCAGGCCACCACGGACTATTTTCTCGTCCGCCGGCGAAGGGCGAGAAAACCGGGTGTGCCGCGCTATGACCTTGCCATCCTGTACGACCCCGACAACCCGGAACCGGCATCCAATGCCAAGGCAATGCATAAGTTCGAAAAGGCGGCGCAGGCGCTGGGGATGCATGTGGAATTCATCACCCGCGACGACTTCGGCCGCCTGGCCGAATTTGACGGACTGTTCATCCGCGACACGACCTTCGTGAACCACTATACCTACCACTTTTCCAGGCGAGCGGCGGCCGAAGGATTGGTGGTGATCGACGATCCGGACTCCATCCTGAAATGCAACAACAAGGTTTATCTTGCCGAACTGCTGTCCCGGCATCATCTTCCTGCCCCCAGGACCCTGCTGGTGCACCGCGACAACGTGGGAGAGATTATTCCCGCGCTTGCGCTTCCTTGCGTGCTCAAACAACCCGATAGCTCCTTTTCCCTGGGGGTGGTCAAGGTGGAGACGGAGCCGGAATTGCGCGCCAGGGTGACGGAGTTGCTGGCGAAATCGGAGCTGATCATAGCCCAGGAATATCTGCCTACCGGGTTCGACTGGCGGGTGGGCATTCTGGACCGGCGGCCTTTGTTCGTGGCCAAGTACTACATGGCCCCGGGGCACTGGCAAATTATCAGGCACGGCAAGGAGGCGCGCGATTTTGTCGAAGGCCCCACCGAGGCCGTATCCCTGGACGAAGCGCCGAAGGATGTGGTGAAGGTCGCGCTCAAGGCGGCCAACCTGATTGGCGACGGGTTCTACGGCGTCGATCTCAAACAGGTGGGGAAGCGCTGCTACATCATCGAGGTCAACGACAACCCCAACGTGGATGCCGGCAATGAGGACGGCGTGCTCGGGGATGCGCTCTATCGCGAGGTCATGGGCGTGTTCCTGCGGCGCATCGAGGAACGCAGGCACGGGGTTTCCCGGTGAGCGCCGGGCTGCATGCTTTTGCAGGCTATGGGATCGAGCTCGAATACATGATTGTGGACCGGAAAACCTTGTCGGTACTGCCGGTCGCCGACAAATTGCTTTTTCAGGAAGCGGGGGCCTGTGTATCCGAGGTAAAACGGGGGATGTTCGCCTGGTCCAACGAGCTGGTCCTGCACCTCGTCGAGTTGAAGAACCCTGTTCCTAGCCCCACCCTCGAACCCCTTGCGGGTGCATTTCAGGCCGAGGTGGAACGAATCAACCGGGTGCTTGAGCCCATGGGGGCACAGCTCATGCCCACCGCCATGCACCCCTGGATGGACCCTGTTGCCGAAACGCGCCTGTGGCCCCACGACAATGCGGCTATTTACCAGACCTATGACCGCATTTTCGACTGCAAAAGACACGGCTGGGCCAACCTGCAAAGCATGCACGTCAACCTCCCTTTTGCCGGCGATGCCGAGTTTGAGCGGCTGCATGCGGCGGTCAGGC
>JAJYUW010000179.1 GCA_021792335.1 Pseudomonadota bacterium
TGAAGCCCTGCGTCCCGATTTCGCGGAGTATTTCATCGGCAACCGCTTGCTGCCGGGCAGCGAGCCGCTGGCGATGCTCTATGCCGGGCACCAGTTCGGCCACTATGTGCCGCAACTGGGAGACGGACGCGCGATCCTGCTGGGTGAAATAAAAAACAGCGCAGGGGAACGCTGGGATGTTCAGTTGAAGGGAGCCGGGCAGACGCCCTATTCGCGCAGCGGGGATGGCCGCGCCGTGCTGCGCTCCAGCATCCGCGAATACTTGTGCTCGGAAGCCATGCATGGCCTGGGCATCCCCACCTCCCGTGCCTTGTGCATCGTGGGGAGCGATGAGGAAGTTTACCGCGAGACCATAGAAAGCGCCGCCGTGGTCACCCGTCTGGCGCCCTCTCATGTGCGTTTCGGCTCGTTCGAGGTGTTTTTTTACCGCGGGCAGCGCGAACCGATCGCCATGCTCGCCGATTACGTCATCGCCAGGCACTTCCCTCACCTGCTCGATGCGCCGGACAAATACCCCCGTTTTCTGCATGAGGTGGTCACGCGCACCGCACATCTCATGGCACTCTGGCAGGCAGCCGGTTTCTCGCATGGCGTCATGAACACCGACAACATGTCCATTCTGGGGCTGACCTTCGACTATGGTCCGTTCGGTTTCATGGAAACCTACGACCCCGGCTATATCTGCAACCACTCCGACCATGGCGGGCGCTACGCCTACGACCAGCAGCCGCAAATCGGCCTGTGGAATCTCTCCTGTCTGGCGCAGGCCTTGACGCCCATCATCCCGGTCGAGGAAGCGAATGCCATCCTCGAGGGCTACAGTTCGACTTTCGCCGATCACTATGTGGCATTGATGAGCCGGAAGCTGGGGCTGACGCACGCCAGCAGGAAAGATTTTTCACTGCTGGAGCCGCTGCTGGAAATGATGCGCGCAAGCCGGCTGGACTACACCAATCTGTTCCGCGGCCTGGGCCATTTCAAATCCGCGCCGGACGAGAAAAACAGCGTATTGCGCGACCAGTTTATCGATCGCCCGGCGTTCGATGCCTGGGCCGCAACCTATCGCGCCCGCCTGGCCACTGAACCCGGCCCGGATGCGCAGCGCAAGGCGCGCATGGACAAGGTCAATCCCAAATACATCCTGCGCAATTATCTGGCGCAAACCGCGATCGGCAAAGCCGAAAAAGAGCGTGATTTTTCGGAAGTGGACCGCCTGCTGGCCTTGCTCAAGTATCCTTACGATGAGCAGCCGGAGATGGAAAGCTACGCCGCGCCGGCGCCGGAATGGGCGCGCCATATCGAAGTGAGCTGCTCATCCTGACAGACATGGCGGCCGCGCCAACCCGAATGATGAACGTCGCGGCCACCGTGTCCGTTCCCTCTCTCCTACCTCTCCCCCAGAGGGGGAGAGTGATGAGGTGTCGCTTCGCGACGTTCACATCAATGAAAAACACCCCGTCCGAAACACAGTCACGATATGCGTTAAACTGGGATAATTCCTGAACAATTTTCCCCACCCATGCGCTTCGATGTCATCATAATCGGCGCCGGCGCCGCCGGCATGATGTGCGCCGCGCAGGCCGGAAAGCGGGGGCGGCGCGTGCTGCTCCTCGACCACTCGGCCAAACTCGGCGAACGCATCCGCATTTCCGGCGGCGGACGCTGCAATTTCACCAACCGCAACATCAGCGCCGAGAACTACCTGTCGCAGAATCCGCATTTCTGCCGCTCGGCGCTCGCCCGCTTCTCGCAGCACGATTTCATCAAAATGGTCGAGCGACGCCGCATCCTGTACCACGAACGCGAGCACGGCCAGCTGTTCTGCGACGATAGCGCGCAAGAGATCATCGATATGCTCAAGGACGACTGCGACGATGCCGGCGTGCAATGGGCGCGGCCATGCGCGGTGCACGGCATAGCGCGCATCGAAAACGATGGGAACGCGCGCTTCGCGGTTGCCACCGAGCGCGGCACTTTCCGCTGCCAGTCGCTGGTGATCGCCACTGGCGGCCTTGCCGTGCCGCAAATCGGCGCCAGCCCGTTCGGCTACAAGGTCGCCGAGCAGTTCGGCCTGCATGTGGTGCCGCCCAAACCTGCGCTGGTACCGCTGGCCCTCGCACCGGAAACGCTCGTGCCGCTGAAACCGCTCGCCGGCGCAACGCTCGATGCCGGCACCCAGTGCAACGGCGGCTCTTTCCGGGAGAACGTGCTGATCACGCACCGCGGGCTTTCCGGGCCGGCCATCCTGCAGATTTCAAGCTACTGGCAGATGCAGGAATATCGCGCAGGCAAGAAGCAGGCCGTTGAAATCGACCTGCTGCCCGACCTCGATGCTGCCGCCTGGCTCGCAGAACACCGCCGCAGCAAGGCGCTGCTGTCCAAGCTGCTCGCGGAACAGATTCCGCGCCGCTTCGCGCACGAATGGTGCGCGCTGTTCGGCTGGGCAAAGCCGGTGAATGAGCTCTCCCGGCGCGAACTCGATGCCGCCGCGCAAGCCCTCAAGGGATGGGCGCTGATGCCATCCGGCACGCTCGGCTACGCCAAGGCCGAGGTCACCTTGGGCGGGATAGACACCGGCGGGCTCTCGTCGAAAACGATGGAGGCGAAAACTGCGCCAGGTCTCTATTTCATCGGCGAAGTGGTGGACGTCACCGGCTGGCTGGGCGGCTACAACTTCCAGTGGGCATGGTCGTCGGGCTGGGTGGCGGGGCAGTTTGCATAACGGCGGGGCCGAATTGCCTGCATGAAGCTCCCGATTCGCCTGACATTACGCTAAGATAACGAATGATGACCGGCCATTACCGGACAAATGGCCCAACAAAAAGGAGTCGAAGCCATTGGATCAATCATCGGAAAACCTGGTCGAGGTCAGCGATCTCCATTTCGCCTACGGCCAGCGGCAGATACTCAAAGGCATCAACCTCACCATCCCGCGGGGGAAAATCGTTGCCATTCTGGGGGTAAGCGGAAGCGGCAAGTCCACCCTGCTGCGCCACTTCGGCGGGCAGCTCAGGCCGTCGCGCGGCAGCGTGAAATTTGCCGGCCAGGTGGTCCATGAACTCGACAGCGACGACCTCTACGCGCTGCGACGCGAAATGGGCATGATGTTCCAGGTGAGCGGGCTGTTCAGCGACCTGTCGGTTTACGACAATATCGCCTTCCCGATGCGCGAGCACACCGACCTCCCGGAGGAAATGATACACGATCTGGTATTGATGAAACTCCATGCGGTCGGCCTGCGCGGCGCCCATGCGCTGATGCCCGGCGAGCTGTCGGGCGGCATGGAACGGCGTGTGGCACTGGCGCGCGCAATCGCCCTCGACCCCGCGCTGATCATCTACGACGAGCCATTCGCCGGTCTCGATCCGATCTCGCTCAACACCATCGCGAACCTGATCCGGCGCCTGAACGATGCGCTCGGCGTGTCTTCGGTCGTGGTGACCTACGACATCTCGGAATCATTGAAGGTGGTCGACTACGTCTACTTCATCCATGAAGGCGTGGTTGTCGCCGAAGGCGCGGCGGCAGAAATGCTAGACTCCACCGACCCGTTTGTCCACCAGTTCGTCCACGCGGAACCGGACGGGCCGGTCGCCTTCCAGTACCCGAGCAGGCCTTACGCGGAAGAGCTGGAACTATAGGAAAGCGCTGATTAAATGACAAATCGTCATTCCGGCGAAGGCCGGAATCTAGAAGATGCAAGGCACTGGACACCGGCTTTCTCCGATGCGACGAATAAATCAGCGGTTCCCTAACTGAATTAGTGAGCATTAACATTACAAAAGTACCCGCAACAGGCCCTTGGTCGCCGCTACATCACCGGGTGTTCCGGATGCTGTGGATTGCCTCGATTTTCTCCAACATCGGCTCGTGGATGCACGAGGTCGGTGCCGGCTGGCTCATGACATCGCTTGCACCCAGTCCCTTGATGGTGGCCCTGGTGCAGGCAGCCACTACGTCCCCGGTATTCCTGCTGGCTTTGCCCGCGGGCGCTCTCGCCGATATCGTCGATCGGCGACGCTACCTGATCGCAACCCAGGTATGGATGATGATCGTGGCGGCAATTCTCGGCGTTCTCACCCTGACCGGACTGACGACGGCGCCACTGCTGCTGGTCTTTACTTTCGCTCTCGGCATGGGCACCGCC
>JAJYUW010000180.1 GCA_021792335.1 Pseudomonadota bacterium
CGCGAGGCGCAAAGGGCGCGCGGGCGCTTTGGCACCGACCCGATGGCCGACGCCCCAAGGTCGTCGCGATTTTGGGTCACGGCCCGCACGAACGGGGTTGATCATCCGGCCATCACCACGCCGACCGGCCGCACTGGAAGGCCCCGACCCCACCGTACGTCGCCTCGCTCGCCCCTGCCGCTTGCGATTTGTTGTGGCCTCGGAACAAAATGGCGGCGCCCGTGTCTCACGCGATGGTATTATAAGGTCCTTAAAGGGGCTTACAAAAACCGACCGATCATTTTTTCAAGGAATCACCCATGTCTGCCCGAAGATATGCCGCGGTCACCGCCGGGGTCGTTTTGCGTGCCCTCATGGCAAGCGCCCAGGCGCATGCCATTGCCGGCATGCGCGTCTTCCCCGGAACCCTCACCTTCTCCGATCCCGGAGTCACCGACGAGTTTGACTTAGGATTTGGCCGCGCGGCCCTCAGCACTACGCCAGGCAGCCCCTCCCCTTACGTCTCGGCGACCACCGCGACCGAATCAAAGACCATCACAAAGGATCTGGCTTTTAGTATCGGCGGCAGCTACCAGAGCGCCGCGGGCGACATCGCGCCGAGCGGTTTCGGAAACGCCGAGGTGGGCTTAAGCTACCTGCTTTGGAAGAGCGACAGCCAAGAGACGCTCATCACCGGCGCCCTGAACGAATCTCTCAACGATACCGGCAGTGCCGGGGTGGGTGAACCCTATTCGGTCTTGTCTCCCACGCTGCTGTTTGGGCGCGGTCTTGGCGATCTGCCGAGCAAGATCCGGCTGCTCCGGCCGTTTGCGCTCACCGGCATGGTAGCCGCCAATATCCCGTCGGCGGCCAATATCGCAAGATCCGTCAGCTGGGGCTTGTCGGTCCAGTACAGTCTCCCCTACCTTCAATCCTATGTTCGCGATATCGGGCTGCACGCCCCGTTTAACAATCTCGTGCCACTCGTGGAATTTCCGATGCAGACTTACACGAGCGGCCCGTATGCTGGACGGACGCTTGGCACCATCGACCCGGGCTTTGTCTGGATTGGACACTACGGACAGGTCGGCATAGAGGCCACGATTCCGGTGAATCGGGCGAGCGGCCGGGGTCTTGGGGTCATACTGGGGGTCGGCTTCTATCTTGATGATCTTTTCCCCCATACTCTGGGCGCACCGCTTTTCCCCGCAACGCCGAGGACTACCTAAATGACCACCAGAGCCCCCATGAGACGCGCCGCCTTGACCATGCTTCTCACCTTGCTGCTGCCCGCCGGCGCCTATGCCCACGCCTTTCCCGACCGGTCACGGCCACGCGTAGGCGCCACCGTAAAGGCCGCACCCCGCCATGTGCGCATCTGGTTCGACGCCGGGCTTGAGGCGCTTTTTTGTTCGCTCATTGTCAAAAATGCCGCCGGACAGGTTGTCAGTGAGGGACGCGGCCATGTGGTCTCCGGGAGCCATGATCGGCTGCTGGAGACCACCGTGAAGCCCCTGGCACCCGGTAAATATCGCGTCTATTGGAGCGTCGTGGCGGTCGATGGCCATCACACCGAGGGCCATTACATGTTTCGCATCGAGGGTTAATACCTATGCCATCCCATCTACCCTATATCGCCGTGAGCGCCTTTGACATCCTCGCGCTTGCCGCCGTCATCGGTGCCCTGGCCACCGGCCTCTGGATTATCCCCGAGGGCGCCCGCGAGTCCTTCCATCGCCGCCTGTGGCGCCTGACCGGATTTGGCCTGGTGGCGCTCACCGTAAGCAGCCTCGTGCTGCTTGTCGGGCGCACCCTCGAGATGAGCCGCCAATCCCTGCATCATGTCTTCCACTGGCTACCGTTGGTCGTGCGCGAGACCTCATTTGGTCACATATGGATGATACGGCCCGTCATGCTGCTAGGAGCCTGGGCCGCGTGGCTCATAGGCCGCAGGCCCGCCCGCCATCGCGCCGCCTACGCCATCTTGCTTTGCACGGCGGTGATCGCCTTTACGCGCAGCGCCACCGGCCATCCCGCCGATCAAGGACAGTGGACAGCACCGGAATGGATGGATTTCGTGCACCTCATGGCGGCCTCGGTCTGGGCCGGGGGACTTTTTGCGATGTCGGTCGCGATATTCCCGTTTCTATCCCAGGCACGCCTATCGTCACCCGTCCGCCTCGCCCTCGTGCAGCGGCTCTCGTCGGTGGCGGCGATCGCGCTCGCGGCGGTCCTCGTGACGGGTGTGCTATCCGCTTACCACTACCTGGGTGGCTTTGGCCCGCTCTTTTCTACGGCCTACGGGCACATACTGCTCGTAAAACTCGCGCTCGTCGCCATCGCCATTGCCCTGGGCGCTACCAACCGCTTCGTATTCGTGCCGAGGATTCGCGCCGCCCAGTCGGCGTCGCGGCCGCTTACCGCGCCTGCGCACGACACCGACGAGCACGCGTTCTTTCGTCTGGCGCGCTCGGTGGCAGTCGAGACCGGCTTTCTCGGCGCGGCCCTGGTGGCCGCCGCCGTCCTCTTGCATGGCATGCCGCCAAGCGACATGGCGCACACCATGGCAGGTGGCGCCGTGGCGCAGGCCCACCAACCGCGGGCACGCTTTGAGCTTACGCGTTTCAAGGAGTCTTCCGGTCCATGCCTTGCGCCGGCCATCTCGACCATCCGCTATGGGGTCTTGCGCCGTAGCGCGTCCCAGATGAGCAGCCCCGGCACACTAAAGCCACGGTTCCATCACTTGTCGCTATGACAGCCTGCCAAGACGGCAAGAAAGTTGCCGCCCACAAGACGCGGGTAGTTATGTCTACGGCCCTGGCGCGTGCACGATCGTTCTTGGGTGCCGCCAGCGGCCGGTCACGACCGCGCCCCCACGCACCCCGGCAGGCAGACCCTTTTGCGCCTCTCAATAGCAGTCAGTTCAAATGCGTACGCTCCAAGGGCCGTGCTTTGCCACCCGGCGCCCACCGGCTTAATCGAGACGATGACGAAATAGCCATGTCGCAATCGTCATGCAAAAAAGCCCAATAAGCGCAAGGGGAATATACTGATTCCAGAGAACACCCACACCGTCCCCTTCCAGAAAGACGCCGCGCAAAATCACCAAAAAATATCGCAATGGATTTACATAGGTCAAATACTGCACGAGTCTCGGCATATTGGAGATCGGGGTCGCGAAACCAGAAAGGATAATGGCGGGAACAAGAAACAAAAACACACCCAGCAGGCCCTGCTGTTGGGTCGTAGATGCGGAGGAAATCGCAAGTCCTACGCCAATCGCTGCGAGCAAAAATAAAAACAATCCCAGATACAAAGCCGCGAGGCTTCCCATTAAAGGCACGTCAAACCAAAATACCGCGACCATAATGATAAGCGTCGCCTCAAACCCTCCTATCAAAAACCCTGGCACGGCCTTCCCCAACAGAATCTCGAAGGGCTTAAGTGGAGTCACGAGCAGCTGGTCAAAGGTCCCCGCCTCACGCTCCCGGGCCACGGACAGGCCCGTGACCAACATCGCCACCACCAGGGTGAGCAACCCTACAATTCCCGGGACTATGAACCAGCGTGAGTGCAGGTTGGGATTAAACCACGCCCGCATGACCATCACGGCTTTTGGAGGCGGCCACCCGTGATCCGCAGCCCAGCTGGTATTAAAAGATTGCGTGACGGCGTTGATATCGTTAAGCGCCAGTAAGGCCGTATTGGAATCACGGCCATCCACAAAAACCGCGACGTGCGCGCTTTGGTGTTGGGCTAGATCGCGACTGAATCGAGGACCGATTCGAATGACCGCAAGGGCATCCTTATCGCTTACAATATCGGCCAATCGGCGATCCGTGGTAAGAAATCCGACCAAACGGAAAGTGCGGGACCCTTGAAAGCGGGCAATCAGCTCTCGGGACGCGCCGCCCGGGTCTTGATTGTAGATCACAATAGGGATATGCACGAGGTTGAAGGTTGCGGCATAACCAAACACGATCAGTTGAAGAAGGGGCGGCCCAATCAACACCATCCGGCTTGCCTTATCCCGCAGCAGCGCAAGAAACTCCTTGATGACAAGCGCGCGCACCCGATACCATGCCATCAGTCCAACCTCTTGCGCGAGATGCGCGCGACAAGTATCAGGAAAAACGCGGCTATGACCACGAGCGCCGCGGCGTTTCG
>JAJYUW010000181.1 GCA_021792335.1 Pseudomonadota bacterium
CCCAAAATCGCGACGACCTTGGGGCGTCGGCCATCGGGTCGGTGCCAAAGCGCCCGCGCGCCCTTTGCGCCTCGCGTGGGGTCTGGTATACGGGGTGTGGGGCGGGAGTCAGGCCCATGGGCGAGATGCCCGTTGCGCCGCCCGCCGGGGGCAATGTCTCGCGGATGCGGCTTGTATACTATGCGACGCACGCTCTAAAGTTCGTGAAAAGACCTTTAATATAAGCGTGATTCCGTCTGTGCGCGGGATGAGGTCTGGGCATAGTCGCGCATGGGTATCGCGCCCAACCTTTAAGGGTCGTATGGCCAAAGGATTGCTGTGACGGGGCTTTGCGCCGTTTGCGGCTTTCTCTATGTATACACGGGAGATCGTATGACCGAGAACGGAGTCCACACCCATGCACCGCATGAGGAGTTCGTCCAAGAGGCCGCGCGTGGCCCACACAAGCACCATAGCTTGAATCAGTGGGTGGCGATCTTCACCGCCATCCTCGCTTCGATAGGGGCCGTGGTCAGTTATCAGGGCACGCGCATCATGAACGAGGTGCTTCTTTATAAAAACGAAGCCATCTTACAAAAGACCCATGCCGCCGACCAATGGAACTACTATCAGGCGGTAAGCACCAAGGCGCATATCATGCAGTTGGCCCTGGCCCTTCTGCCGCCTGCCAAAGCCATATCTTTTCGCAAGAAGATCGTCAAGTACGCAGCGCAGAAGGTGGCTATCAAGGCGCATGCCGGAGCCCTGGAGAGTCGCTCGAAGCATGCAGACCGGGAGTCGGCGCGGCTCGATCGGCCTCATAACGGCATGGCCTTGAGTCTCATATTCATCCAGATCGCCATTTCGCTTGCCTCGATAACGGCCTTGACCGGCCGCAAGTGGTTGTTCGTTGCGGCCGGCACCATGGCAATCTTCGGTGTGGGGCTTTGGGGCTATGCCTTGTGGTTGATGTGACCGGAATGGTTCGCGCAATCCCTCTTACGATTCCGGAGAAACGGTACCAAGAGACAAAGCCGGCTCGATGTGCGGGCGCGCCGTAGATTACGCTCAATCGGTGTGATTCGCCTCGGCTTGCGAGGCAAGCCGTGCCCGGCGATGCTCCTCTTCACGGCGCGCGGCGTCGATCTCGCGCAAGACCTGGGCGACATCAGGCGGGGTCGACTCTGGACGATAGATCCCGGTCAAGGGCGTGTCTGGCTGCAGGGCCTGGGCTTTAAAAAGCGCCCACATCTCGCGTCCATAGTCGGTTGCGGCAAGTGGTGGGGCAAAGCGCCCGAAGAAGGCTGCCAGATGATCGATGTCGCGCACGAAGAAGGCCGCGGCATTGTTGTTGGCGGCGGCGTTCAGATGCTGGGGCAGGTCGATGATGACGGGGCCCGTCTCATCCAAAAGGACGTTGTATTCGCTGAGGTCGCCGTGAACGACGCCCGCGCACAACATGCGCGCCACATCGCGCATGAGGGCTGCATGAATGGTGGAGGCCTCTGTCGCCGTCAGGATCAAGTCGGAAAGCCGTGGCGCAGGATTGCCGGCCGCATCCACGATGAGCTCCATGAGCAGCACGCCGTCAATGCAGAGGTAGGGTGTGGGCACGCGTACACCGGCATCGGCGAGCAGAAAAAGGGCATCGACCTCGGCGTTTTGCCAGATATCCTCCCGCTCGTGACGCCCAAAGCGCGATTTTCTGGCCATCGCCCGTCCACGTCGGCTGTCGCGGACGGTTCGTCCTTCCTGATAGAGCCCGGCCTGACGAAAGCTGCGTTGCCGGGCCTCCTTGTAGACTTTGGCGCAGCGCACCCCATCGCGAGTGGCGACGACGAAGAGGTCGGCCTCCTTGCCGCTACGCAAGGGCTGGATGACATGGTCGATAAGCCCCTCTTCCAGCAGGGGCGCCAGGGTCTTAGGGATGCGCAAAGACGGGTTACCGCGTCATGGGCCGTAAGGGAAGGGAAAGCCTTTGATTAATGATGACAATCATACCCGTATGCTACACGAGGGGCTCGAAAGGCGATAGAGTGGGTGGCCATCAATCCGCAATTCTCATGGGGGGCCGCGGATCGGCATCGAAAGCTTGGCGTGTGCCCATAAACGTCCAACGCCCGGCATGGGGGCCCTCTGACGCCCTCATTCTGACGCCGTCACCGGGTGTTCTCGGGCTCTCTTCCCCTACCTCCCGAGGTCTATTCCTTCCCAGGGAGAATGGCGGGCCATCCATGTTTCGGCGCGCGCGCCTTGGGGCGGGCGATTGCTCGTGGACGGGGTTTTAGCAAGATACCGAAAACGCCCTGCATGGGGGGATAAATTGCGCAAATGGCGCCTTTGCCAGCGATGTCTTCATAGCCTTTGAAAGCTCATTCGAGTGCGATAGGAGTGTCATTGGGGCCCGGCCGAGTCTTATACTTAGAGGCGGTCCCGTGCAGGACGCGAGTTATCCGTGGCGGGGCCGCGCGGGCGTCAGTTGTGCGCTGGAACCCTCTCACAGATAAAGGTGATGAACGATGCAGGTCGGTCCCCGAGAAATCAGTAACCCCTATCGTCCCATTCCGCTCGAAGTGCCGGAAGGGATGAAGCCCAACGAATTTTTCAACAGCACGGAAAATCTGAACGATCTTACCAACAACAACGGCCTTCTCAGAAATCCGGAGGGCCTGCTGCTCTACAGAAAGGCCATTGCCCACAGCAACGAGTTCGACACATCGATCATTTATAACACCGCGCAAAGTATTCTCGATCCGCTCGGACGGCCCGCGCGCCGGACTCAGGTGCCTGACAATGTGAAGAATGTCTGGAACCGGATGAACGAGGTCATTATCGCCTATATGCTGGAGCTTTATCCGGATCCCGAGCAGGCCCTGGTGTTGTCGGGCGAGGCGAGCCTTGACGCCACATGGCCGCTTACATCGCCCGGGGTACCGAGCATTCGCATGCTGCACAACCACTTCATTGTGTTTGATAAGGCGCGGCTGCGTGAGGCGGACATGGCGGATCCAGAGAACCCAAATCTGACAGACGGTGGCCAGAACTCGCTTTTTCAGGCTCACATGCGCAATGTCTATCTCGATTTCTTTGCAGGGCTTGATCTTGAAATACTAAAGACCTGTCAGCACGGTTCCTGCAAGATCGCGTTGACCGGCTATCCGCAAGGGCTGCCCAGCTGGGAGGTGCAAGGGGGCGTGGAATCCTTGAAGAAGGTACGGTTCTGGAAGGAGTACGACACGATCCTTAAAGGGTTCATAGATTTCTATAGGACTTTCTTTGGTCAGGTATCGACGCGTAACGCACCCATGCCGCGTGACATTTATTTCCCAGAGCTCGTCGAGGACAAACTTCTTTTCAACAGCGACTTTCTGAAGACGGCGAAGATGGTGCGCGATCATTGCATACGCGACGCACGCTATGCGAATGCCATCCGCTGGCAGCCGGCGTTCAAGCAGCTCATTTACCGTAATGATACCGGCAAGCTTATTGTCACCATCAGCCAGAATTCGATCGGCAATGCGATCACTGAGCTTCTAGGCGTCGTGGTAAAGCGCGTGCCAGACGCCGATGCCTATGCGCGGGCTGAGCCGGCATTGCTGGAAAAGCTTTTTGAGGTGCGTCGGCGCTTGGTGGATCTGGATCTGGGGGAGGCGATCGCCACGAAGCACTGGGGGGCGCAATAGGTGTGGCCTTCCGGCATCGAGGTGGCGGCCGACCGGTGATTGCAACCGGGACCGTGGCAAGATAAGACCCTGCGTGATGCATGGCGGCTTATGACCGGATCGCGGCCCTAAGGGGTGGACTGCGAAAGCGGGATCGGGCGGCGCGGACCAAAAAGGCGTGGGCGATGCCTTGGGACGGGGCCGCATGAGTGGATTTCAAGGGCGGGGACGATGCCGGCGTGGGCTGCGATGACAGGCGCTCGCGCGGCGGGCGGATGGGGTCGCACGGTAAGACCGTGAACGCAAGCCAGGGTAAGGCCCGACCGCGATGTCTTTTGTAAACGAGGCTCGGTAGACGTTGACAGCCGTGGAAAGGACTGCTACAAAGCCGCCATTGCGGCACGACCGCTTATTCGGAGGGCCCGCTACCTAATGGGCAGTAGTAGCCATACAGCCA
>JAJYUW010000182.1 GCA_021792335.1 Pseudomonadota bacterium
CATTCGTTAAGGCGCAAGGACGGAACACCCATACATCCCGTTCTCACACCGTCCGCTTGACCCCCTCCCGGCGCAAGTCCGGTTCGGAACGCGCCTGGGAAGGGGAATGCGCGGACAAATGTTCATGTCGCGGATCGAGATGTCCATGACGGCCTCTATGTAGCTACATCGCGAATAATTGTAGCCACATGGGACTGGTGGATCAAACACCGAAAGGTTACCGGCCCTGTCGCCCGGACCCTCCGGCCGCAAGTGACGTTCATCGCCGCGCAGGCGATTGAGAAGACAATCTCGTAGCCAATCCCGGCGACCATCACGGCCGCAGTTACGCATCCGGCGCGTCTTCGATGGCGTCGAATTCGGCGTTGACGTGCATACTCTCGCCACGCACCCGCCGGGAAACCTCCATCATGCGCTGACGGCGCTGTTCGGCTCTGACCTGGGTATTGAGCGCCACGATGGCGCGGCGAATGTACTCCGCGCGCGGGATCTGCAACTCCTGAACACGCTTGTCGGCTTCCTTGATGAGGCTCTCCGGGAGACGCAGGGAAGCTGTAATCATGTTCGTATCTCGTTATGTAATTTCTTATAAATATACGTCCCGTGCTCCGTTTCGGCAATCGTAAGGCCTTTATTGTCGCAAGTCGGCCACCGAGAGCGGCGCCCCCCTGTCGGTGCTCAAGCGCTACATCGAACAGCAGGAAAGACCCGAATGACCGCCCGCCGGGCGATAGCGCCGCGCATTGTGGGCCGCATGGCCAGTCACCACCACCTGACCACTATGCGGTGGCGGGCGGAGCGCGGCGGCGCTTTCTGGTAGAAAGCCGCCTAATGACAGTGGTGCGCGTTGGCGCAGATTTATGAGGCGCTGGCGCCAGCCGAGCAACAGCTCGGCTGGCGCGTCAATCCGACTTTGCATATCGCCGCAAAGTTTCGCCGCCGCCGGAAGAACGGCAGCCCGTTTTTCACGAAGATGCTGGCGGCGATACCATCTTGCCGATAGGTAATGACGATGACCTCCTCGCCGCTCTCTCACCTCGTCGCGTCGGCTAACTCAAGGTCGAGCCGCCGGCGCAAGCAAAGTTCGACGGTCGGGCGTGGTGCGACTGACGGATGCAAAAAACTTAGCCCTGGTCCTGGAAAGCCGCTTCGATCTGGCCTATGACCCCGCGCACGCATGGTCGTTCGCGGCGTTTCGCTGGATGGTGATCGGTCTTTTAAGAACCGTTCTCTGGCGTTCCAGACTTTGACGCACGCGGTTTCTTTGGAAACCGCTTGGCGGCGCGTACTCGATCGGGCGCATCGCAAGCGCCACTTGGCCGAGTACGAGGACGATCTGGATGTGGCGCTGGCGGTAGCCATCATCCGTGTTGTGCGGGCGGTGGCCGAACGAGTCGCGGCACGCTGACCTGTGGCGCTGGAATAATCCCAGTCCGCATATTTCCACACGGGAAGGCTCGCTTTTTCGATCCGTTCGTAAACCTCCCAGGGAGGCGATCCGCCAGGGCGGGGCGCCACCAGTTAAAAAAAGGGGCTTTTAAGGGATCATGGCGCGCCTGTTGGCCCCCCGGGGTCGGCATCTTGACGCCCCAGCCCTTCAGGAGGGCGTTTGCGTGCCCCCCGCATGGGTCGGCTGTGGTGGAGGCGGGTCTTAGTCGAATCCTCCAGCGGCGACCGCCTGCACGGTGCAGGCTTGGGTCGAATATTGGCCCACCGTCGTATACCCGGCGGCTGTCATGGCGCTGAATGCCGGGATGGAGATGGCCTGGATGCTGCCATTGTTGTAGTTGGGTGCCGTGCAGTCGTCGAGGACATAGAGCGTCTTGCCATCCGCGCTCAAGGTAAGGCCATAGGCGTTTGTGAAATTCCCGCTGATGACGGTGGGTGTGTAGCCCCAGGTGCTCGTGGCCGATTGCGGGTCCTGGCGTACGAACACATCCAGCGCCCCGCTTTGCATGGCGACATAGAGTCGCCGCCCGCGGGAACCCATGACAAGACCGAGGGGCTGGAGGCCTGTGGTGTCCACGCCGTTATCGGAGGTCAGGGTGCCGTTTTGGGCGTTGATCGTAAAGATCGAAACCACCCCCGAGGTTTGCGAGCCGCCATTGCCGTTATCCGACACGTACAGGTGGCGACCGGATGGACCGATGACGATCGTCCAGGGGCCGGTGCCGGTGGGGGCGGCCGAGCTCGCGAGCGTGCCGCCGGCGGGTGTCAAGAGACCGGTATCGGGGTCTATGGCGAAGGCGTCGACCAGGCTGCCGGCGAATTCCGCGGAATAGAGGAAGCGGCCGGTGGGGTCGATGGCGAGCAGCATCGGGTAGTTGCCGTAGACCTGCGTGCTGTATCCCGTGCTTAAAGGGCTTGGCATCCCCTGGTTCAGGCTATAGGCGTCTATGGTGCCCCCGGTGCTCTGTCCGGTGGTGTCGTCGTAGTGACTGTTGGCGACATAGAGGTAGCGGTCTGAGGGGTCGACCGCAATCCCCATCGGGCTTTCGCCTGCGGCAATGGAACTGGGTGCCCCCAGCGGGCCGTTGGCGGTGGTCATGGCGAAGGTCGTGACATCACCCGGCCCGGCCTCGGCCCAATCGGAGGCGTACAGGTGTAGGCCGTCGGCCGCGATCGCCGCCGCGCTCGGACCTTGATCGGCGATATTCGTGGTGCAGGCGTTGCAGGTGTAGGCGGTGGCCGGTGTCCCAAGTGTTCCGCCGGATTGAATGGGGTAGGCGGCAATGGTGGTCGTGGACTGGTTGACCACATAGAGGGTCTGAGGCTGCATGGTCACGGTGACCGGTGCGCTTAAGGTGGCGGCGGGTGTAAGCCGCGTGCGCAGCACCGCACTCAATGTCAGGGTGGACCCTGAGCCGCTTGACGACAAGGCGTAGGCCAAAAGATCGGCACGGCTCCCGTTACTCACGAACACGTAATGGCCGCCCGGAGATGCGGTAATCGCGGTGGCGGTCCCGCGGCCCAGGATGGGGGTCCCGGACGGGCCGCTTATGGTCCCACCGCTTGCCGGATAGTACGCGGTCTCGATGCCGCCCGACGCATCCCCGGTGACCGCCAGTCCATTGCCGACTACGGTGACGCTGACCGGGGTAAGCCCGCTTGGCAGGGCCTGCGCGTTTTGCAAGCTCAAGGTGCCGCCGCTTGCGGCTGTGAATCCATAGACGCCGCCCGATGTCAGCACATACAGATTCCCGGCGCCGTCGGCGGCCCCGGCCACGACGCCGGTCAAGGCGGTGGTGCCGGTGGCCGCCGGCAGACCGCTGCCGGCGCTGAACGTGGTGATGCCATTGGCGGCCAGCCCATAGAGCGCGCCTTGGCCGGCGACGAGGCTTGTGAGGGTGGCGCTGGGGGTGATGGTGCCAATGAGGGTCAAGGTCCCGTTGGTGCCGATGGCAAACGCCGAGACGGTGTCATTGCCGGCATTCAGGGCATAGAGGTTTGTGCCTACCACCGCAAGCGAAGCGGTCCCGGGGCCGCTTGTGATATCCGGCCCAAGAGACGACAGCATGTCGCTCTGACTGTCCCAGGCGTAGGCCGAGACCGTCCCATTCTTACCGTTGGCCACATACACAAAGCGGCCGGCGCTCACTGCCACGGCATCGGGCCCTTGTCCCGTGGGCACATAGCCCCGGTCGATCAAGGCCCCGGTCCAGGGGTCGCGCAGATAGAACCCGAGGCTATGGGTGCCGGAGGGTACGAGCACGAGGGAGGATTGGGTGGTCATGGTCTGGCCGGACGCCGGGGTTGTGGGCGAGGTGCCCGACGGATTGGGTGAGTTCGCAGTCGGACTGGCACTGGTTGGTGTTGTGGAGGTGTTGTGGCCGGAGCTCCCGGAGCCCTGGCAGGCGGCGAGCAGCGCCGCGGCCAGCAGTGATACAGCAATACGCAATTTCGTAGACATGACGTTATTCCCAGTGAGATGAGCACGCCTCACCGCGCTGGGCAGTGTGGCGGCTAAGGACGCGATCGCCCATCGGCCGGAAGGCCGATGGAAAGTTTCTGGCGGATTCGAGATTCTATCGGGCGCGTCTGTGGGCACCCA